>CAZROJ010000274.1:0-5067 GCA_964601665.1 uncultured Pirellulaceae bacterium | reverse complement strand
GGGCAAGCCCGACGGAAGCGGCAAAACACCCCAAAAGTGGCGCTGTCCAATTAAGCAATCATTGTGGTGGCTCGCCGTTGAGAAATCAAATATCGGCAACGGCGCGTTATGCCAAAATTTCTTTGACCACGTGACCGTGCACATCGGTCAAACGAAAGTGGCGGCCTTGATATTTGAACGTCAATCGTTCGTGATCAATCCCCAAAAGGTGCAACACCGTAGCGTGAAAATCGTGGACGTGAACACCTTGCGAGGCGTCCTGCAAGTTGTAGCTAAAATCATCCGTCGCCCCAAAGGTCATCCCTGGCTTGACACCACCTCCAGCCATCCACATCGTGAAACACCGCGGGTGGTGGTCGCGGCCAAAACTGGTCGCCGTCATTTTCCCTTGGCAATACGCCGTCCGACCAAACTCGCCGCCCCAAATCACCAGCGTCTCGTCGAGCATTCCTCGCTGTTTTAAATCCTGAATCAAACCGGCACTCGGTTTATCCGTTTTTCGACAGTTGCTTTTAATTGCTCCTGGAAGTCCAGCGTGGTGATCCCAGCCGGGTTGGTACAGCTGAATAAAACGCACGCCGCGTTCGGCCAATCGCCGAGCCCGCAGGCAATTGGCGGCAAAAGTTCCGGGCGTTTTTACTTCGTCGCCGTACAACGCCAACGTCTCCTCTGTTTCATCGGAAACATCCGTCACCTCGGGAATCGACGATTGCATTTTGTAGGCCATCTCGTACTGAGCGATCCTTGTCTCCAAAGCGGGGTCGCTGGTACGAGCCAGTTCGATGGCGTTTAATTCTTGAATTCGGTCAAGCGTTTTTCGTCGACCGGCCGCATCAATTCCTTGGGGGTTGTTCAAATAAAGCACCGCATCCTTGCTCGGTTCCAAACGAACGCCATCGTACTTCCCTGGTAAAAAACCGCTGCCCCAGAGCCTTGAAACCAGCGGCTGGCCACCGCGATCCTTTGACACCAGCACCACAAACCCCGGCAGGTCCGTGGCCTCGGTCCCTAACCCATAGCCCAGCCAAGCCCCCAAACTGGGCCGACCAGGAAACTGCGAACCGGTTTGCATGAACGTCACGCCCGGCCCGTGATTGATCGCTTCGGTGTACATCGATTTTACGAAACAGAGCTCATCGGCGACCTTGGCAACCTCCGGCATCAGCTCGCTGATCCACGCACCACTTTGACCATGCTGCTTGAATTTAAACGGCGAACCAGCCAACGGCAGACTGGACTGGTTACCACTCATGCCCGTCAAACGTTGGCCTTTGCGAACCGAATCGGGCAATTCTTGGCCATGTTTTTCGTTGAGCAAGGGCTTGTAGTCGTACAAGTCCATTTGCGACGGCGCCCCGGACTGAAACAAGTAGATCACGCGTTTGGCTTTAGGAGCAAAGTGCGGCTGCCCCAAAACATCTTCTGCACCGAACAAATTTTGCTGGCCCAGCATTCCAGCCAACGCGATCCCGCCCAGCCCGTGACCGAATCGCATCAAAGCATCGCGGCGAGAAATCAAACTCGAATCAAAACCAGTGCATCGTGGAAAATTTTTCATCGTTGTCGCACACTTTCGTCCAAATTCATAATCGCATTGACCATCACGGCCACAGCGGCCAACGTCGACGGATCAACGTCCGCGTCCAACTCGGCCTCGCCGACGGCCAGATATTTCATCGCCGCGTCTGGCGTTTGAGAAAAGCTTTCGATCTGATCGCTGACCAATAATTTGAGAATATCGATTTCTCGCTGCTCGGGCTCGCGACTGGTCAGCCGCACAAACGCTTCGCGGATCAATTCATCCGTTGGGCCACCGTGCTTTCGGATTAGCTTCTGCCCCAACACGCGAGCGGCTTCGACAAATTGACTTCCGTTCAGCAGCACCAACGCCTGCAGTGGCGAATTCGTAATTTCGCGTCGCACGCGACAGACATCGCGTTTGCTAGAGTTCATCGTCACCATCACCGGAGCCGGCGCGGTTCGCTTCCAGTACGTATACAGGCTTCGGCGATAGAGCCTGTCACCTTTATCAACCGCCATCGGCTTGTAGGCCAACGCCACTTCGTACGGCTTCACCGAAACGCCGCCAACCTTTGGATTCAGCAACCCGCTGACTGCCAAAACATTGTCACGGATCATTTCGGCCGACAGGCGATTGGCTGGCATCCGCGCCAACCACAGATTCTCGGGATCCAACTCACGAACCTCCGACGTCACGACGGCACTCTGCCGATAGGTCGAAGACAACACGATCATTTTCAGCAGGCGTCGCAGATCCCAACCGTTGGACATAAAGTCGCGAGCCAACCAGTCAAGCAATTCGGGATGAGTCGGCATCGCACCTTGCAGGCCAAAATCTTCCGGCGTGCGGACCAAGCCATTGCCAAACAACATTTGCCAATACCGAT
The DNA here is from genome assembly GCA_964601665.1 of uncultured Pirellulaceae bacterium. Classification (GTDB taxonomy): domain Bacteria; phylum Planctomycetota; class Planctomycetia; order Pirellulales; family Pirellulaceae; genus Mariniblastus. The sequence continues at coordinate 2,659 of CAZROJ010000274.1, read as the reverse complement.
TGACGGTCACACGAGCGGTCAACGGATGGTTTGAACTGGTCAGCCAGTTGGCCAGCGTTAAACGATTTCTTGGCCCCTCCGGCATCGGCGGCAAAAAATGGGGCGTGCCAGCGGAAACCTCGACCGTCGGCTCGTTGTAGACGCCTCGATTGAGAATGTAATTTTTTCGCTGCGTCTTACTCTCTCGCATCACCATGATCGACGCGATCGAGTCCAGCGTCGCATTCAATTTGGACCTCGCCTCCCGCAGTTTTTCCCGCGCCTCGGCGACCGGCTTCGACTCAACCAGCATATAGTGCTCTCGCAATTGAGTCTGATGATCGGCTGAGTTTTCAAGCAGCTGATTCAACGCCTCGGAGTCAAACAATTGCACTACTTCGAACGCCGACAATTCGCGGTCGAACGCATGCAGCTGATCCACGCTTCCGTTTTTAAAACCGCGATCGCGAAATCGTTCGCCGATTGCAAATTCTTCCATGCCGCCCGACCAGCGGTTGATCAGTCGAGTCAACTGATCGTGAATAACGCGGACGGCTTGGCGTTTGCCATCCACAAAAACATTCAGACCGGCGGCTTTGCTGGATCCGTCGTAGGTGACCACAACATGGTGCCATTGACCTGCCTTGATCACTGAATCCGTTTCAATGCAGATTGCATTTCCGGGCCAGAAATGGACCAGCTTTGCATTGAGACGATCGCCAATCTGCAGCAACTCGTAACCTCGACTGCCCGCGTCATCCCACGCTCGCGAACGACGATAAATCAGGGCTCGATCAAGCAATTGCTCGGGCTTGATCCAAATCGAATAGGAAAACGGATCATGCCGAGCGTACTTGCCGGCGTCAGGAAATAAAACCGGATCGTCGCCGGTTAACTTCAAGGCTTTTCCGAATCGCCCCGGCACAATTTTATTGCCCTGACCAAATTTCGGCTTCCGATTTTCTCTTTGGCCTGGCTTGGCAGCCTTCGACTTGTCGGGGCGAGCATCAAACGTTTCGGTGAAAGCTAAACCTTGCTGATTCGCGAGATCAAACTGTCTGGCGTTCAAATTCTTCTTCCAAACTTCAAACTCGGGTTCAGCCTGCTCGATCGCCGCCGCCAGTTGAACTGCGGCAGTTTCAAGCAACCTCCGATCGTTTTCCAACTGCGTTGTCTGCAGGTCGGTTGGCAAAGGGTACGCGGGAGTCGGCGTAGCGTCGGTAAAATAAGAGATCGTGCCGTTTTCGTCGATGTTCGAAAAAAAAGCACTCAGCTGATAATACTCTTTGGCCTTCAGCGGATCGTATTTGTGGTCATGGCAGCGGCAGCACTCCATGGTCAGCCCCAGAAAGGCAGTGCCTACAGTTTGAGTTCGATCGGCCACGTTTTCAAACCGGAACTCTTCCACTTCGACGCCGCCTTCTTTCTTATGCGAATGCAATCGATTGAAGCAGGTGGCAATCATTTGATCGCGAGTCGGGTTGTCCAGCAGATCGCCGGCCAGTTGCTCGGTCACGAATTGATCGTAAGGCATGTTCTTCTGGAAAGCACCGATCACCCAATCACGATATGGCCAAACACGTCGACCACTATCGACTTGGTACCCGTACGAATCCGCATACCTCGCGACGTCCAACCACTCGCTGGCCAAACGTTCGGCACAAGCGTCACTGCCGAGCAACCGATCGACAACGACTTCGAACGCGCTGTCGTTTTCGTCGTTTACAAAGTCTTCAACCTGCTGAACCGTCGGCGGCAAACCCGTCAAATCAAACGTAACCCGCCGCAACCATTTCGCTCGACTGGCCGGCTCATTGGGCACCAATCCGCGACTGCGTTGTTTCTGCCAAACAAAACGATCGATCACATTTCGCGGCCAAGCTGAATCGACTTGGGGCATATCAATTTTTTCCGCCACCGGCTCGAACGCCCAATGACTTTCAAATTTCGCCCCGGCTTTTATCCAAGCGTCAAGGATTTCCTTATCACGCTCGGTCAATTGACGGACGGCCGACGGGGGCGGCATCATGTCGTCCGGATCGTTTGATCGAATCCGAGCATGCAGTTCGCTGCCTTCCAGATCCCCCGGTTCAATTGCTTCCCACGCATGCGACTGAGTATCCAACCGGAAGGAAGTATCGCGAACCTCGTTACCCGCTTCATCAGGACCGTGACAATGAAAACACCGATCTGACAAAATCGGCCGAACGTCCCGATTGAAGGAAATTATCTGCGGAATGTCTGCGGAACGGTTTTCATTTGGCATTTCCTGAGCGTTCAGTTGACTGCCAACAGCGACTAAAAAACACGCGACCAAAGTTTTAGCAATTGGGAATCTCATGGTTTAAATTGACTCACAATAATTGTTGGCATGACGTCTAGCGGAGAGCATTTGAACTGAAAACATTGAAATGAGGTTGTTTAAGGCGATCGGCGGTTGAATTTCTACCGCTGATGTTTGCAACGATTGCGAATCCTGGGCATATTGCCCGGTAGTTTCTTAATCGCCTTTCGCCTAAACAAAAATGTTTCGCTTTTCTGGTAAGCCACCCAAACATAAACTCGGCACGGTACATTAAAACCGCATCGATTGTCTTCGCAACGAAAACGTCTACTTGTATTTTAGGGCCGAAGCCGCTCGCATTCGATTTTACTGGGTTTGTCGGCCTTGGCATGATTG
>CAZROJ010000273.1:1788-5093 GCA_964601665.1 uncultured Pirellulaceae bacterium | reverse complement strand
CCATACGACCTTAACGCCGAACTCGGAAAAGGGCCTTTTCAGTCCTGACCAACAAATCATCACCATCAAGAATTGGGCTGGCCATGATCGAACCATCAAACTGATTCTTCGCCAGCGTTTCCAGCGCTTCATCGCATTTAACCACCGTCATCATGCCTTGGCGATCGGACAAATACAAATTCCCACCAGCCAACAGTGGCGACGATGAGAAATTACCACCAACCCGGACTCGCTTAATCGTCTTGCCCGACTCGATATCCAAACATGCCAAAAACCCGTTGTCGGTGATCGAAAACAGCAACCCGTCTTTGGCAATCAAGCTGGGCATCTTAGGAGCGACCTGCCGAGCCCGCCACTTGATATGAGTCGTTGTAACATCACCCGTTCCCGTCGGATCAACACCGACCAACTGGGACTGCCGAGCGTAGCCGGTTGAAAAGACAACCACGCCCGAATCGTAACTGGCCATCGGCGTAACCGAGTAACCGTCGCCATGTCTCGCCCGCCAGATTTCTTTGCCAGTGGCAGGTTCGTAAGCCGCAATCCAAGCGGCTCCTGGTATGACTAACTGCCGCTTGCCGTTGACTTCGATTAACAGCGGCGTCGAGTAAGCTTTTTCGAATTCCCCGCTTTGAGCATTAATTTGTGGCCGGTCTGTTTTCCAAGCTTCCTTACCCGTCGCCAAATCAACCGCAGCAATAAATTGCTGGTCCGCGCCATCGCAAACTAAAATCACTTTCCCATCGGTAATCGTTGGCGAACTGCCGGGGCCAACGCTGTGGTCGATCGTATACTTTGTTTTCCAGACCTGTTGGGCGGTTTTAGAATCCAAGCACCACGTGCCGTAACTTCCAAAATGACAAACCACCTTGCCATCGGCGATCGCCGCGGTTGGCGAAGCGTGAGAGTTCATCGGATGTGTCGGCTCGGGTTCGGCCACGGTCAGCAACAATTTGTCATGAACTAGCTTGCCAGATTTCCTTTCAATCGCGATCGCTCGCAGCTCAACGCTCTTGGCCAGCGTTTTTATTTGAGCGAATTCTTTGCCAGCCAGTTTCTTTTTGATTTCAGCAGGGTCAGCGGCGGTCGCAATCGAGGTAGTCAGCCATAGCAATTCGCCATCATAAACCGGCGACGACCAGCCTGTGCCAGGGATTTCAGTCCGCCAAACCGTCTGATGATCTAAATCAATTTTTACTGGCGGGTTTGCATCCTTCGCGGCAACCCCCGTGCCCGCGGCACCTCGCATTTGCGTCCACTGTGAGGGGACCGACTGGCCGATCGAGTAAGTGGCCAACACGGTCGCCAACGCAGTCGCAAACACAGTCGCGAAAGCAAATGCCGCGATACCTTCAACAAAATTCTTCATGGTTTTTCCAAAACAACGGTAACGTAAGCCGTCATTGTCGCAGACGAACCAGACCAATTCCAGCCTTCCTTGTCGACGCGAACACGACTCTTGCGGCGCATCGACAGAGTGCTGCGGCAGAAAAAAGAAAGCCAGCGGTCAAAGCCTTGGCTGTTGAAATTGTGGGACGCATGGCAACCTAGGCCGCGTCGCGCCAGTTTTCTTCGGTTTCCAGTTGAACTCGTTGATCTTCGAGCAATTCAAACAAGTGCTTCCAGCGTCGAGAAATAAAATCAAAGCGGTCGGTCAGTTCATGCTGAATCGCCTGCATGTGCTGAAGCGTTGTCGCATCGGTTAGTTCGCTGGACACCAACTGTTCGATCGCGATTTTGGTCGCTTCGTTAGACTGCACAATCGTCGATTGCAACTTCATGACTTGCCGCTGCTGCAGACGCACCTGTGAAGTGTGTTGCTGTAATTGGCTTAAGTGACGATCGACCACGTGTTGCTGTTGACGCACCGAAACCTCGTGAGCATCGACCGACAGTTGCAGTCGGGACTCCCTGGCTGCCAACTCGTTTTGAGTTTGCTTCAAGCGACTGGCCAACTGCTGAATCTGCTTGGCCGACTCGATCGTCGACTGCAAAATGTCTTCTTCGTGGGCTTCACTCGTCAAACCCGAATTGTCACTTTCTGGATCGACCATTAGACGCAGCGACGGCACCGACTGGCCCGCGCCACTGCAGCTTGTCTTTTCAGCAAGTTCATTGGACGCCGCTCCCGCTCCGCCCGAGGCACCGATCGAACGGAGCACGTTTTGGGGGTTGGAATCGTAGTTACAGTTAATGGTGTCCGTGGTTGTTCGTTGGGCAGATTTCATCGTTTTCAATGGAATGGCCAAGGGTTCTCGAGTTTGACAAGCGACAGCGGTAACGAACTAGTATTCGGCATTTTGGCTCGCGAAACGTTGGTACCTTCGAGGTTTGGGGTCCTACCGATCAGGCTGACTTTAAGGAATGTGGCCAGAGTGCGAAAAACAGTGCGAGAAATGGCACAAGAGTGGCCCCACATGGCACAACCCAAACATCGACAGCGTCACCCCGCCTATTTCTCACTTCGCGGGAGGCCAGCGATGCCAAGAATGACCGAAAACCCGAGTCCATTTTATCACTTTGCTTCCGAATGACGAGTTTCATGCCAGACTGACTTGAAGCCGTGAAAGCTTCGTGAAACAATGTTGCACTTCGTTGGCGGCCTACCAAGCGATGGCCGCACAGCCATTGGCCAGAAATATTTTCGGCCTCCGTTAGTTTTAGAATAAGGTCGCAGATGAGAATCGAACCACTAGGCAGCAAGGTCGTCGTCAAAAGAACTGAAGCCGACGAGGTCACTGCCGGAGGGATCGTATTGCCAACCGCCGCTCAAGAAAAGCCTTCGCAAGGCCGAGTGCTCTCGGTCGGCAACGGGTCTTTGCTGGCCGACGGAACCCGAGCGGCCATGCAAGTCTGCGAAGGCGACCGCGTGCTGTTCAGTAGCTACGGCGGAACCGAAATTGATGTCGATGGCGACAAACTTCTGATCATGAATGAAGCCGATATTTTGGCCGTGCTGCCCTAGCGATAGCAAGATAGAAACAGAGACAGAGACCGCTGCTTTGACGAAATTTAGTTTTCGACTCGACAAATTGAATTTTGATTTGGCGAGAGCTCTTGATCTGGCCAGCGTTTTGCAGTGCCTGTCAGTTCGAATTCTGAGCCGACTCAAAGCAAGCCTTTCCAACCCCAGTTTTTTAATTTAACCGTTGAGGTTCTGATGAATCGGTATTTACCAACAACGTTTTATTTTTCGACTTTGCCGACAGCCGTCGTGCTGTCGATCGCTTGCTCTCCATTTAGTTTCAATAGCCTGATGGCCCAAACAACCATGGCGGCCCAAAAAGCCGTTAAAGTTGAAGAAG
>CAZROJ010000273.1:0-1688 GCA_964601665.1 uncultured Pirellulaceae bacterium | reverse complement strand
GTTGAAGAAGCACAAGCAACCGAACCTGCTGCCGACAGTTTTGGCGATCAGGAACTGTTAAAGCAGTCGGTGAAAAAAGGCGTCGCTTACCTGCTGCAAAAAGGACAAGCCGAAGACGGTTCGTTCAGCAAACAGCTCAACCCCGCCATCACATCGCTGTGCCTGAGTGCTTTGCTCGAAAACAACGTTCCCGTCTCGGACGCTCGCATCCAAAAGGGCCTCGCTTACGTAAAAACGATGGTCCAGCCCGACGGCGGCATTTACGCCAAAGGTAGCACTCTGAAAAACTACGAAACCAGCATTGCCGTGATGTGCTTCGCTCGCGTGAAGAAAGCTTACGAAGCCACTGACGCCGAAAAAGCCGCTCAATACGCAACAATGATTGCCAAAGCAGCCAGCTTCCTCAAAGGACTTCAATGGGACGATGCGGAAAACCATGGCCCCGAGAGTGAATTCTACGGTGGTCAAGGCTACGGCGGCAGCAAGCGTCCGGACCTGTCTAACACGTCATTCTTTTTGGACGCTTTGAAAGCAGCCGGCGAACCGGCCGACAGCGAAGCCTTTCAAAAGGCGATGGTGTTTGTCTCTCGCAGCCAAAACTTGCAGTCCAAGTACAACGGCATGGAATACGCTCAAAAAGCAACCGAAGACGACAAAGGCGGCATGATCTACTCGCCCGTAGGCGGCGGCGAAACCAAAGCCAACTCGGGCGACAAAACCGCCAACGGTGGCCTCCGCAGCTACGCTTCGATGACCTACGCGGGACTTAAAAGCTTCCTGTACGCCGGATTGTCCAAGGACGACATCCGAGTCAAAGCCGCCATGGACTGGATCAGCCGTCATTACGACCTGTCCAGCAATCCCGGCCTCGGCCAACAAGGGCTCTATTACTACTACCACGTGTTTGGAAAAACCATGGGAGCGATAGGCCAAGACACGCTCACCGACAAAGCCGGCACCAAGCACGACTGGCGGAAAGACCTAACCCAGCAACTGGCGAAATTGCAGCAAAAAGACGGTTCGTGGACCAATGCTGAAAATTCAAGGCGTTGGTACGAAGGTGACCCCAACCTAGTTACCGCCTATTCGCTGTTGGCATTGGGTTACGCCGACCAAGATGAAGACTAATGCATTGCCAATGCAACTTCCTTCGGCCAAATTTCCGGAACGCTGGCGAGCCCAAAGGCTCGCCAGCGAGTTCAAGGGCTCGCCAGCGTGCCCAAGGGCTCGCCAGCGAGTGGACACAATCCAAAGAGGGCTTTAGGAAAATGGCTGTAGTTCACAGCGATTTTGGACGAAATAGGCCAAACGCTGACCAGTACGCTCGTTAGTGCCCCGAATACCCCGCCGCTTTCGGTTGTTTTCGCGATCGAAAGTAGACCCGGGAATCGGTAAAGCTGAGCAGCTTGATCACATTTTGGGTTGACATTCAACCAGCCTTGGGGCAAACTTCTCGATTCTTGAAATCACGAAAAAAGCAGTAGAACAATGAAAATCAAAACAGGCGACATGGTCGCAGTGATCAGCGGACGCGACAAAGGCGAATCCGGAAAAGTGCTCAACGTCAATGACGAAACCGGCATGGTGATCGTCGAGGGCGTTAACTTGTCCTACAAGCACGTTCGTCCGAGTCAGAAAAACCCCGAAGGCGGCCGCTTGCACAAAGAATCGCCGATTCGTGCCAGCAA
>CAZROJ010000272.1:0-5154 GCA_964601665.1 uncultured Pirellulaceae bacterium | reverse complement strand
GCCTAAGAGCTTATCTAATAACGAGTGAGCCGAAGGCGCTAGCCGCGGGCATTTTGAGTTTTGGGATAAGCACTAAAATTCGCAATCATTGCAAACATCAGCGGTAGAACTTCAACTGCCGATCGCGATGGGTCCGTTTTTTCACAACGTGCTTGGCCAGCCCGACGAACCTTTAGATTTAACAATAGATAACAATGGCAAAACAAACGATTGACAGCGTAGACGTCTCCGGCAAAAAAGTTTTTATGCGGGTCGACTTCAATGTACCGCTCGACAGCGCCGGAAAGATTACCGACGACCGCCGTATCGAAATGGCGTTGCCGAGCATCAAGTCGGTCGTCGAACGTGGCGGTCAATTGATCTTGGCCAGCCACTTGGGTCGCCCCAAAGGCGAAGCCAAACCTGAATTGAGCTTGGCACCTGCAGCGAAACGTCTTGGCGAATTGTTGAGCAAAGACGTCGCAATGGCGACTGACACCGTCGGCGATGACGCGGCGGCAAAAGTGGCTGCCTTGGCGGATGGCGGTGTGGTGGTTCTCGAAAACCTTCGATTCAATACCGGCGAAAAAAGCGGTTGTGAAACGTTCGCTCAGCAACTGGCCGGCTTTGCGGACATCTATTGCAACAACGCATTCGGTACTTGCCATCGCGAAGACGCTTCCATGTACGGCGTCCCCAAAGCGATGGACGGCAAACCCAAAGTCGTTGGATCGCTGGTCGAAAAAGAAATCAAATACCTGGATGGTGTGATTTCGAATCCTGAACGACCGTTTGTCGCGATCTTGGGTGGTGCGAAGGTGTCAGACAAAATCAAGGTCATCGAAAATCTGATCGGCATTTGTGATCACATCATCATCGGCGGCGCGATGGCGTATACGTTTTCGTTGGCCCAAGGCGGACAAGTCGGCGATAGTTTGGTGGAAAAAGATTTTGTGGAGCTTGCCAAATCATTGCTTGAAAAAGGGGGCGACAAAATCGTTTTGCCGATCGACGCGCATTGCGGCGACGATTTCAATGCCGAGTGCAACAAACAGATTGTTGCTGCGGGCCAGATTCCAGACGGATGGGAAGGATTCGATATCGGTCCAGAATCCGGCAAAAAGTTTGCTCAAATCATCCGCGCCGCCAAGACGGTAGTTTGGAACGGGCCGATGGGAGTTTTTGAAATGGCCCCCTTTGCCGAAGGAACCAAAACCGTGGCCCAAGCGATTGCCGATGGTGACGGTGTGTCGATTATCGGTGGTGGTGACAGTGCTGCAGCAGTGGCGCAGTTGGGTTTTGAAGATTCGGTAACGCACGTCAGCACCGGTGGCGGCGCATCGTTGGCGATGTTGGAAGGCAAAAAGTTTTCGGCGGTCGAAGTGTTGGACGACGCGTAGTGCCTATCGGCTTTCCGAATTTGTAAAGCATCGCCGTCTTTGACCGAAGTCAGTAAGCCATGAAGAAGTCCGCTCCCGTTTCTGTGACCGAATCCATGTTGGGCAATGCGCCGGTTAAGTCGCATTGCCACAATGGTTTAACGGTCGAAGGTTACTCGCGGGCCGCAGTCCAGACTTACTGGCGAATCCCCGAACTAAAATTAGGCTTCGACCTGGGCGCCCATCCATGGGACTTCATGGGCACCCGTACTTGGATGTTGTCACACTGCCATTTGGATCACATCGCCGCCCTGCCGTTGCACGTCTCGCGACGCCGTTTGATGAAAATGGAGCCACCTCGGATCTACCTGCCCAAGGGATCCGTGGATGCCGTTCGCAGCATGCTGGACTCGTTTGTTCGTTTGGACCGAGGGAAAATGCCGTGCGATTTGATCGGCGTTTCCCCAGGCGACGAAATCGAATTGACGCGGGAACTCGTCATGCAAGTTTTGCCGACCAAACATACGGTTCCGAGCGTGGGGTATGTCGTTTTTGACCGCCGCAAAAAACTAAAGCCCGAATTTTTAGAACTCAATGGCGATCAAATTCGCCAGCTTCGAGAAGGTGGCACCGAAATCACCTATGAAAAACGAATTCCAATCGTGGCCTACACCGGCGACACCTCACCTCGTGGCCTCGACGACAATCCATTGTTTTACGAATCCAAAATACTAATCACGGAATTGACATTCATCGATCCCGAGCATCGCAAAGAACTGATTCACAAACACGGCCACATGCATTTGGATGACTTCGTACAGCGTCAGGAAAAATTCAAAAACGAATTGATCATCGCCGGCCACTGCAGCACTCGGTACAGTCGCCGTCACGCTCTAAAAATCGTCGAAAGCAAGCTTCCCGGTATGCTGAATGGACGGATGATCCTGTGGGTTTAGTGTAAAATCGTAAAGCCAATTAGAAACTGGTGCGGGTTTGGACACCCTGCCATTAAAATATTGATCTGTAAACAAGGATTGCTGGAAACCGTCCCATGCTTGTGTTTTTTAAACGTTACCGAATGCAATTTGATTTGCGTGGCCAGCGATTTGAAAACCTTGAACCTCCAGCTGACTTTTCATTACTCCCTTGGCGGCCCGGATTGATTCAGGCTCATGCGGAAGCCAAGTTTCGAAGCTTTCGGGACGAGCTTGACGCCAACGTTTTTCCTTGCCTTGGAAACGAATCCGGATGCCTTCGGCTGATGAACGAAATCACCCATCGAAGCAATTTCGTCCCCGAATCGACTTGGCTGCTCGTGCACAACCAGCAAAAATCCCAGGATCCACTGCGACCGCTACTTGGCAATTGCGGCACCGTTCAAGGCATCATGGACGGTCCAGATTTAGGGCTGATCCAAAATATTGGGATCGTTCAAGATATTCGCGGCCAAGGACTCGGCAGCCTGATCGTTCGAAACGCGCTCGCTGGATTCCAACGCGCCGGGGCAAAAATAGCGTCGCTGGAAGTGACCAGCCAGAACACGGGTGCCATCCGGTTGTACCTGCGGCTTGGTTTTAAGATACGCAAAACGGTTTACAAAACCGTCCAAGTTCCGAATCACTAATTCGAACACGCGGGTAAATCGCGGCAACTGAAAACCGCCGCTGGACCGGTTTCTTAAAACACGCTGCTACTTGAGATGAAATCCAAGCCCAAAACTAGTTGGCCAAACTTGCATCCGCCATGGCGATCAAAGATTCAACCATTTCCGCCTCGGATAAATCCTGAATATTCAATTTTGGCATCACCGGGCGCGGGTTTTTTGCCGCCGCGTGTAAGTAAGTTCGATCGTAATACGCTAACACCCGCTCGATCGCATCCGCGATTTGGCCTTGGTCAATCGTGGTCATGATTTCTTCGGCTACGTCAAAGCCCAGCCGTTTTCGGATTGCCAGGATTGATTCCTTCAGTCGTTCGGGATGAAAATCGCCGTAGTCCTCCATCAACAAACTGATTCGACGCTCCAAGGACGACTCACAAAAAATGCCAGGCGATCGGCGCAATTGTTTTACAAAATCGGGAGGCACGACGACCGTTCCCAAGCGATTGCCCTCGTCTTCAACCCAAATTCGTTTGGCTTCACGATGTCGATCCAGCTCCGCGAACAAGTCATTCTCAAATTGTTCGGTAGTTGGTTGTGGGGCTTGGCCGATTGCTCCGAACGCACTACCGCGATGATTCGCAAGTCCTTCGAGGTCGACCACCGCTTCACCGTGAGCGGTCAGAATATTCAAGACTCTTGTTTTCCCAACACCGGTCAAACCACTGATAACGTGTAAATTTTGAGGCGTTTCAAACGTCGATTGAGCAAGTTGACGAAAGGCTTTGTAGCCACCGTCCATGATGATGGGCGCCAGGTCAACGTTTCCGAGCAGCCACTGCATCGACCGGCTTCGCATTCCACCTCGCCAGCAATGCAAAAATACGGGCGCCGCGTTACCAGCGATCTCTCGCGCCTTAATTGCCAAATCAGCCATCTTGGGGCCGACCAATCGCAACCCTCGCAGCACGGCATCGTTTTTACCCGAGTTACTAAAGATCGTCCCGACATCGGCTCGCTGGTCATCGTCAAACAACGGCAAACTGACCGCGTCTGGAATGTGGCCTTGCTCGAACTCTTTTGGCGAACGAACGTCCAATAGAACCGAGCCGCGTGAATTTCTCCAGAAGTTTTCAGCGTCTAAAATCGAATTAGGCTCAGCTGGCGTCATGAAAGTCAATTTTGGAAGATTCAAGAACTCAGTAGGGCTACAAAGAATACCCGAAAGGGTCCGGCCCGATAAGCATTGTCTCTTGAAAACCCGATTTACCCAACCACTGCGTAGGAAACGATGATAAAACTCTACAGCAATAGGATCAACGCTGGACGATTTCAAAACAAGTAAACGTTTACCAGTCGAGTTCGAAGAACCCAATGTCGCTCAACTTTTCAAGTTGGTAGCGTAAACTACGGAAGCCTACGGAAGCGTTTTACATCAAAAACAGTCGATCCGAATGGACTGCGTGACAACTCTTTACGCTCACGATTCGAAGAATCGAGCGACAATGGCCGTGAACGGCTGCCAAAAAAAAACACTGCTTGGGAGTCACCAAGCAGTGTTTGAGCGAAAGACGGCGAGCATCTAGTCGGTTTTGGTACGGCGAAAGCTCAGGTCCGAGCTTATACCAATTCCTTGCGGGAGCCGATCAGAGTGCGAAGTCGTTCGGCAAGCAAGCTTGCGTCGAACGGCTTTTTGAACGTTTCGTTGATTGCAGAACGATCGAACGAGACTGGCTGTCCGTCGTCTGGAAGCAACGCGATAAGAATGGTTTCCGAAAAGTCCGGGTTCTTACGCAAGTTTTGACAGATTTGCATCGCTTCAACTTTACCAATTGAAAAATCGGTAATGATGCAATCTGGGTGAAAACTTTCAGCTTGGATGCCGGCCTCGAAGCCACTGGCAGCCACAGCTACTTTGAAAGATTTCTCGGGAGGTAACTCCCGCTTAAGATTTTCGATTAGTACCTGATCTTGAGCGACAATCAAAATTTTTGCCATCGCTTCATCTTCGAGATCTCCCAAAGGCATACCATGCTCCTTTAGGAATTTGATCAGGTATTCGCGTGGGATACGACGGTCTTGTGATCCGGGAATTCGGTAACCTTTAAGGCGACCGGAATCAAACCACTTGCTGACCGTGCGTGGGGCCACTTTACAGATCTTAGCGACCTGTCCTGTTGTGAACACCTTCATCGC
>CAZROJ010000271.1:0-5160 GCA_964601665.1 uncultured Pirellulaceae bacterium | reverse complement strand
AATATTGCAGCAAAACAAATTTAAGAATCGTTGGTTCTAATCAAGTCTCAACCAGGGCCTTGATTGCCGTGGAGCCGTAAGAGCGGTAGCTCGGCTCTTTTATGCCGCTGCAACCAAAACTTACCAAAGGATTGCCACAAGTCTGCCACTGAAGAGTTTTACAGCTTCGCGGCAGCCGCTTGGTCAAGCCAAAAGCTTGTTTGGTCGAGCTGCGAAAAATGGCTGGTTGGGAACGCTTCATGGCCTTCCGCTCGATTCAAAATCGTCGCCAAAACATCGGCTTTGTTCGCTCCCGTCACCAGAAAACAAATCTCGGCTGAATTCCTAATAACCTGGCCGGTCACCGTGACCCGCTTTTGACCCGAGGTAGGATGAGTGGCCACGTCGCAGATGTTTTTGGAGTCGAGCAATTGCATTTGATGAGGAAAAATGGAAGCCGTGTGGCCATCGTCGCCCATGCCCAATACCATCAAATCAAATCGAGGCAATCCATCGGGCCCGTCAGCTTTAACTATCTTTTGAATCTCTGCCGCGTATTCCTTGGCCGCCAATTCGGGGTCGATCGTCCCGTTGACCGCGTGAACATTTTCATCGGGAATACTCGCCTGCGATAAAAACAATCGATCGGCTTCGCCAAAATTGCTTTCGTCGCTCGCCGCCGGCACGCAGCGTTCGTCGCCCCAAAAGAAATGCACTCGCGACCAGTCGACTTCGCCATGGTCGGCTGCCAAGGTTTTGAAAAACAACTTGGGCGTGCTGCCACCAGAAAGACATACCGTAACGGTTGATCCCGATTGCTTGGCCTGTTCATTGACCTGAATCAAACGTGCGGTGAATGCGTTGGCGACTTCTTGTGACGAATCGAAAGTCTTTACGTTGGTTGACATGACAGATCGTGGATCCTGAGGTAATAAAAAACGGGTTCGGAAAACAACTGAAGTCCGGCCTAAAACAGCCCACTGATGTTGCCGTCTTCATCAATGTCAATCAGTTCGGCCGATGGCGTTGCCGGCAAACCAGGCATCCGCATCATGTCGCCCGTGATCGGGACCAAAAAACCAGCACCAGCGGCGATTTCAATCTCTCGCACCGTGATTTCAAAACCGGTAGGACGCCCGATTTTCGTCGGGTCATCGGAGAGCGATTTTTGGGTCTTGGCGATGCAAACGGGCAAGCCTTCCAGTTCCAGCTTGGCAATTCGCTTCAAATCTTTTTCCGCTTTGGCGGTGTAGTTGACACCGTCGGCACCGTAAACGTTCTGGCATACCTTGGCGATTTTTTCCTTCACACCCAGCGACCAATCGTACAGCGGCGCGAACGACTTTTCGCTGGATTCGATTTTTTCAACCACCGCCGTCGCCAGTGCCGTGGTTCCTTCGCCACCCTTGCCCCAGACGTCGGCCACTTCGGCAGCGAAACCCAATTCCCGACACCGGTCCAAAACAATTGAAATCTCTTCTTCGGTATCGGCGGTAAATCGATTGACAGCAACGACGGCTTCCAAGTTGTACAGCTTGGTGTTTTCCAAGTGCTTTTCTAGATTGACCAAACCTCTTCGAACCGCGTCAGGATTCGGTTCGTCCAGCGCTTTCAGGCTCGCACCGCCGTGATACTTAAGGGCCCGAATCGTCGCGACCAAAACCATCGCCTTTGGTTTCAGTCCGGCCGAAGCACATTTGATGTCCAAAAACTTTTCCGCGCCCAAGTCCGAACCAAAACCGGCTTCGGTCACAACGTAATCCGACAGCGACATTCCCATTCGCGTCGCGATGACGGTGTTGGTTCCCTGAGCGATATTGGCGAAGGGGCCGCCATGAATGATTGCCGGTGTGCCCTCGATGGTTTGCACCAAGTTGGGTTTGATCGCTTCTTTCAGCAACGCCGCCATTGCACCTTGAGCGTTAAGATCACGAGCGTAAACGGGTTTTCGATCGACGGTAAAGCCAACGAAAATGTTCCCCAGCCGGCGTTTAAGATCCATCAAGTCATCGCTCAAACAGAGGATCGCCATGATTTCCGAAGCGGCGGTAATGTCGAACCCCGTTTCTCGCGGCACGCCGTTGCCGGTTCCACCGAGCCCGATGACGATATCGCGTAGGGCTCGATCGTTCATATCAAAAACGCGTTTCCAGCTGACCGTTCGCGGGTCGATGCCCAGCGTTCGTTTACGGCTCTGCAAATTATTGTCGATCAATGCGGCCAGCAGATTATGAGCTTTTTCGATTGCGGCAAAGTCGCCGGTAAAGTGCAGGTTGATATCCTCCATCGGCAAAACCTGCGACCACCCGCCGCCCGTCGCTCCGCCCTTGATTCCAAAAACGGGCCCCAGCGATGGCTCGCGAAGAACGGCGGTCGTTTGTTTGCCGATCTTGTTCAGGCCTTGCGTCAAACCGATCGAAACCGTCGTCTTGCCTTCGCCGGCCGGTGTGGGCGAAAGAGCCGTCACCAAAATCAAGTTGCATTTTTCGACTTTGGAATCGTCGATCAAATCCAACGGTAATTTGGCTTTGTAGCGACCGTAGGCGTCAATCGAATCACTCGAGAGCCCAAGTTGGCCGGCGATTTCGGTGATCGGTTTGAGCGTTACTTGTCTGGCGATTTCGATATCGGTTGGCATGGCAAAATCCTGTTGGGTTCGGAAGTTGCCAATTGTAATATTTTGAAAGCCTATAGGCGACCGGCAGCAACCTGATTGCGATGTGCTTCAAGTAAAAAATGTGGTGTTGGCGGTACCAGCGGTAAGAAGTTGGGCCTGCGCGGACACTGTTTTTAATCGGAAGCTACTTGGGCAGCTTGTGGCCCATCTTGTCGCGCTTGGTCGCCAAATAGCTCGCGTTGTGCTCGTTCGTTGGCGGAACGATCGGCACTTGGTCGACGACTTTGATATCGAACCCTCGCAGATTGAAGGCTTCGGTTTTCTTCGGGTTGTTGGTCAGCAAGCGAATTTGCTTCAGCCCCAAGTCCTTCAAAATTTGCAGACCAACGCCGTAATCGCGAATGTCCGCTTTATGCCCCAACGCGTTGTTGGCTTGTACCGTGTCCATGCCTTGGTCTTGCAAAGCATAAGCTTTGATCTTTTCGGTCAGCCCGATTCCGCGACCTTCTTGCGGCAGATAAACCAGCACGCCGTGGCCCTCATCGGCAATGATTCGCAACGCCATGTGCAACTGATCGCCGCAATCGCAACGCAATGAGTTGATCAAGTCGCCCGTGAAGCAGCTGCTGTGCATCCGCACCAAGGGTGTTTCTTGTTTTTCTGGTTCGCCCATCACAATCGCGATCGGTTCTTGCGTCTCATGGGCGACTCGGTAGGCCACGATCTGGAAGTCACCATACTTGGTTGGCAGCTTGGCTTGGGCTTCTTGTGAAACAAGTTTTTCGCTGACGCGGCGATGAGCGATCAAGTCTTCGATCGTGATGATGCACAGGTTGTTTTGGTGAGCGATCGCCAGCAATTCATCGCGTGTCGCTCGGTCACCTTTTTCATCCAAAATTTCACAAAGCACCCCGGCGGGCGTTAAACCAGCCATGCGAGCCAGATCGACGGCGGCTTCGGTGTGACCCGCCCGACGAAGGACTCCGCCCGGCTTGGAGATTAAAATATGAACATGGCCGGGCCGTTGGAAATCGTCCGGCTGTGATTTGGCGTCTGCGATCGCGCGGACGCAGGTCGCTCGTTCTTCGGCCGTGATTCCCGTTTTTGCAGAAATATGATCTAGCGGCGTGACGAAGGCAGTTTGGTTGGTCGAATTATTATGTTCGACAAGGGGCGAAAGCTTCAATCGCTGAGCAACTTCAGGCAGAACCGGCATGCAAAAATCACCTCGACCGCTCATCACGAGGTTGATGGCCTCGGGCGTCGCCAATTCGGCAGCACAAATGTAATCGCCTTCGTTCTCGCGGCTCTCGTCGTCCAAAACGATAACGACTTCGCCGCGGCCGATGGCTTCGACTGCGTCGGGAATAGAAGAAAACTTGAGTGACATTTTGATTGCGTCCGGAGGGGATTCAGATGCCCATATTCTAGGCGAGCACGGGGAACCGAGTACCCCTTCAGGTGCAGAACCGTAAAATTCGACGCTAAGAAACTCGGATTGCAGCGATAAGTTCGCTCGGCGACTAAATTCGGGTCGATCAGGCCGTCCCCTATTTTAAAACACCGGAGATGTCGCCAAAGAATATTGCCGATTGCCTTTCGCTAAACGCCGCTTGCACGCTTAAAATGGACGGCAGCTCGTCACGTGACCGCACGGTCGAGTCGCGTTGAACAAACCTATTTCGACCTTTCCAATTCAAAAACTTTCGATGCCCATACTCCCGCGCGAAGAATACATCGAACAAGCCTACCTTTTCAAAGGGCTCAACAACCGGCTGGACGCAACGGATCCGGTTCAAACGGTGATGAAGCACTTGCGAGATGAAATTCTGGCCACGACCAAGCTGCCGATGGCCATCGATTTTATTTTGGCGGAGCTGAGCCATGTGGGTTTGATGGCGACGGCCATGCAGCGGCTGGGGCATTACTTCGCGCCATTTCAGGCTTTCGTGATTGCCGCCGGAGAAGAAGAAGTCGGTCGCTTTGATATGCGAACGGCGTTTGCGATTTTGGAATATGAAGCCCGCTTTCGCGCCGAAGACGTGACGCCGGTTTCGTTGTTTCTGTACCAGTTCGAATCCATTTGTGAAAACCATTTGGACTACGATTACGGTTTGTCAGCCATGGCCAAAGATCCGATCTACGATACGGTCTGGCACGATTGGATCCTGGCCGCCCGGCGAAAAATCGGCATGGTGGGCTTGGCTGATTTGATCTACGTCCACAGCGAGTATTACGCTCAACAGCAAGAACGGATGGAGCGATCGTCCGGCGAGGAGGCTCGACTGGCGGACGTTGTGTTGTTTGGCGAACGAGAAGGCCGAATCGCGTTGGCAAATCGGAAGAAAGACCCGAAGTATCTTTTCTCGGCGCTGCAGCGGCAAATTGGATATCCGAAAGCCCCACGTCCGCAGAAAGCAGACCCTTCGGCTGACTTAATTCCAAAAATGGTGAGGCAACTGGAACGCTTCGAAAGCCGCCTGAAAATGCTCGAAGACGAAGGCCGAGCCGGAAGTATCGATCTGAATCAGTTTTACAAGAATGATTAGTTGGAGCAACCAGTT
>CAZROJ010000270.1:2782-5217 GCA_964601665.1 uncultured Pirellulaceae bacterium | reverse complement strand
GGCAGTTTGTTTTGCTGGCGAATTAATCAGCTGGCGAATCAATCAGCTCGCGAATCATTTATTTATTGGCCTGCGTGGCCGAGATGCTGTCTTCAAAAAATCGTAGCCGTTCACGGCTATTGTCGCTCGATTCTCCGAATCGTAATCGTGAAGTGGCAATCCGCACTCCATTCAAATAGACGTTCTTTCAGGTAAAACGCTTCCGTAATTCACGCTAACAACTTGGAAAGTTGAGCGACATTGGGTTCTTCGAACCGGACCCGTGAACGGTTACAAAAAATCAACCAGCCCCTGACGTTCAAAGACCGTCGAATGAAACAAAACAAATCTCCTGCGGCTCCGAAGATCGAACCTTCGTTTGAAGAAAGTTCGCAGATGAAACCGCCCGGCGTGTTTTTCGAATTCATCGACTTCCTGCGGCACAACAAAAAGTGGTGGCTCACTCCGATCGTGCTCGTTTTGTTGACGCTCAGTATCTTTGTCGCCCTGACAAACACCGCCATCGGACCGTTCATCTACGTCTTGTTTTAGATCAAGGGCGACGGAATGTTTCAAGAATACTTGTCGTGTTGCGAACCTTAATCCCCGCGAATATGGAAAAAGCTTGATGAAATGCAGGGCCAACTAATTCGAATTCACGGGAAGAGGCGAGCTGAAAATAGAGAGATGATTCATCACCGATCTCGGGAAATTATGCTGTCATCTTAAACTCGTACGCAATTTCGGTTTCCGGCACGAGCGCACAAAAAAACCGCATGTCCAAAACGAACATGCGGTTGATTTTTTGTCATCGGTGCCGAAGTTACTCGAGTAGCCCGGTGTAGTTTCGCATCACCAAATGGCTGTCGATTTTCTGAACCAAGTCAAACGCAACACTCACTGCGATCAACAATCCAGTGCCACCGTAGAAGCTGGCGACCATGTAGTCGACGCCCATCAGCGAGGAAATAATCGTCGGCACAACCGCGATCAAAGCCAAAAACGCCGCTCCGACATACGTGATCCGTTCGATCACGTTTTCAAGGTAGTCCTCCGTTCGGCGACCAGGACGATAACCAGGAATGAAGGTTCCGTTGTCCTTCATGTTGTCCGAGATTTCTTTGGTGTTAAAAGTAATCGCGGTCCAGAAGTAACAGAAGAAGTAAATCATCGCGATATAAATCAGCGTGTAGACCATCGAAGTCGGGTCCTGCAGTGTATCCGCCAGTCCACCAGCCATGTTCTGGAACCAACTCTCCCGTGAACCACCTAGGTAGGCGAACAGCAGCGGTGGAATCATCAACAACGACTGAGCAAAGATGATCGGCATTACGCCGGCTTGGTTAACACGAATCGGCATGTACTGCTTGGTGCCACCGTAGACTCGGCGACCGCGAACGTGCTTAGCCGACTGAGTCGGAATGCGACGTTGGCCCAGCGTGATGAACACGACACCAACCACGACGCCGACGAACATCATCGCCAACAAAATGATCTTTTCCAGACCCATCGTGTTGGATGTCAGCCCTTGCAAGCCAAAGGTTGCGTTCTTCAAAAGGTTGATCAAAGCACCCGGCATCATCGCCACGATGCCCGCCATGATTAACAAACTAATACCGTTTCCGATACCGTATTCATCGATCTGTTCACCCAGCCACATCAGGAAGACCGAACCGCAGGTCATGATCAGAACCCCCGTTATCTGCCAGAAGAACGTTAGGCCGCCGCCTATCTCAAAGCTATCGGCGACGAGGTTGGCGGTGATCGGTCCACTGCCCATCAGCATGAACTTCAGGTAAAGGTAGGACTGGATCACACACAGAAGAACGGTCAAGTAACGAGTGTACTCGTTGATCTTTTTGCGGCCGGCTTCGCCTTCCTTCTTCAGGTCCTCCAACGGTTTGTAGACCGTCCCCATCAGCTGCAAAATAATCGAAGCCGAAATGTAGGGCATGATGCCGAGGCCAAAAATAGTCGCTTGGCTCAACTGGCTACCGCTGAACATCGAAACCTTGTCAAGGAACATGCCCAATGTGCCGCCCGCGTTGCTTTCTGCAGCTTGGGCGATCTGAGCTTGGTCGATGAAAGGCAACGTGATCTGCCAACCGATGCGATAAATCGCCAATAGCCCCAGCGTGAGCAAAATCTTTTTGCGGAGCTCGGGAATGGTCCAACAGATTCGCAGTTTTTCTAACATGGCAAATTTGATTCCTGGGTCAGCAAGGCAAAAGCCTGTGCAGTGACCTGAATAATCGAGTTATAAAATTTGTTTTAAAACACATTGGAACGGACAAGCGAATTTGCGTGTAGTTCGGTGTGTTCCGCCGAAACTCAGTTCCTAACGTGGCAACGCCGACCCAAGACGGACCGGCGTTACAGATTGTTTCAAATTAGCGTTCGTATCAACAAGGCCGATTGGCTCCTAGTTGGCTTTTTTCGCTGATTTTTGCTTGTTT
>CAZROJ010000270.1:0-2682 GCA_964601665.1 uncultured Pirellulaceae bacterium | reverse complement strand
ATCAACAAGGCCGATTGGCTCCTAGTTGGCTTTTTTCGCTGATTTTTGCTTGTTTTTGACAACGGCCTTCTTGGGTGCAATGACCACGCAGGTGCCGCCGGCAGCTTCAATTTTCTTTTTTGCTGATTCGCTGAAGCGATGAGCATTCACGGTCAGCTTTTTGCTGATTTCGCCTTTACCCAAAACCTTCAGGACTTCGTAACGATAATTTGCCAGAGCTTTCGCCTTAAGCGAGGAAGCGTTCACTTCGTCGCCCGCTTCGAAGTGCTTTTCGAGGTCGGCAACATTGACTTCGCCGACCTTCAACGCAAACTTGTTGTTAAAGCCGCGTTTGGCGACTCGCCGAATCATCGGCATTGCACCACCTTGGAAGGTTGGGTGCTGCGAGTGACCGGCGCGAGACTTTTGCCCTTTGTGGCCACGGCCGGACGTTTTGCCCAGACCAGAGCCAGTGCCGCGACCGAGTCGCTTGCGTTTCTTGTACGTTTCTACGCCTTCGTGGACTTCGTTAATAATCACAGTTCGACTCCTCTTAGACGTTGTGTGTCTTCTTTAGTTTGAAGCTGTTGCAACGCTTGGATGGTCGCCTTGACCAACGTCACCGGATTGTTGCTTCCAAAGCTCTTAGTCAAAATGTCGGTGACTCCAGCAGCTTCACAGACCGCACGAACGGCCGAGCCAGCGATGATACCAGTACCGGGGCCGGCGGGAAGCAAAACGACGCTGGCAGCACCAAAACGACCATCAACGCGGTGAGGAATCGAGCCTTCAACCATGCTGACTGGAACGAGCGACCGCGATGCCTGCTTGTTGGCCTTTTCGACGCTCGGTCCGACTTCGTTCGCCTTGCCGTAGCCCCAGCCAACTTTGCCTTTGCCGTCACCGCAAACCACCATGGCGGCAAAGCTAAATCGCCGACCGCCTTTGACCACCGCAGCACAACGTTTGATCTTCACGGTACGCTCGACCAACCCTGAACTCTGCTGGTCATCCTTTTTGCGGGAGTCTTTTCTGTTGCCTTTTGCCATTTTCTATCTCTGTTTTGTCTGGTGGGCCAAGTCAGCCCGATGGGCCATGACCGAAAGTTGGTGCGATTTACGCACGTTGGAATGCAAGGACTAAAATTTCAAACCAGCTTCGCGGGCCGCGTTCGCCAATTCAGCAACACGCCCGTGAAACTTGTACGGGCCGCGATCAAATCGAACTTCCGTCACACCCGCTTCTTTGGCTCGTTCAGCCAATGCGGTGCCAATGATTTTCGCGGCATCACAGTTGCCACCGTAAGCAACATCGCTAACAAGCGACTTGTCACGCGTGCTGGCAGACGCAATCGTACGGCCAGCATCATCATCGATCAACTGGCAGTACAAATGCTTGTTACTGCGCTTGACGCTCAACCGAGGGGTTTCAGCAGAGCCACGGACCTTTTTTCGAGTCCGGTTGGTTCGACGCCAACGCTGCTTGTTTACCAATTTTTGTTTTCTCACGACAATCTCGCTTATGAACAATGCAAAGCAGCTTCTAAAGCCATGCACTTAATGTCTTGTTGAATCCAATAACCCAGTTGAAGTTGACCCGGTTTAAGTTGGCCCGGATAAAATTGATTAACTGGGTTCTTTAATTAACCGACTAGCCAATCATTACTGTGCTGACTTACCCGGCTTAATCTTGACGTGTTCGCCAACGTAACGAATCCCTTTGCCCTTGTAAGGTTCAGGTTTCCGAAGGGAACGAACTTCGGCAGCAAACTGACCTACCATTTGCTTGTCGCAACCTTTCACATCGATGTGCGTCTGGTCTGGACAAGTGACTTCCAAGCCCGCCGGAATTTCCTTGGTCAATTCGTTCGCCAAACCAACACGCAGGCTCAATGTCTTGCCCTTAATCTGACAGACGTAACCAACGCCCTGCAGCTCGAGCTTTTTCTCGTAGCCTTCCTTGACGCCCAAGATCATGTTACTGACCAAGGCACGAGTCAAACCATGAAACGAACGCGAGAACTTATCGTCACCGCGACGAGTCACTTGGACTTGGTTGTCTTCCACCGCAATCTCGATCTCAGGTCGATGCGTGTACGACAACTTGCCCTTGGGGCCTTCGACATTGATCGTGCCATTGCTCAGCGAGACTTTGACACCGTCAATGATAGGAACCGGTTTTTTGCCAATTCTGGACATGGATTTATTTCTTAATGTGGCGGGCCATCAGCCTGCACGTTGATTGGTTACCAAATTTCACAAAGGACTTCGCCACCAACCTTTTGTTGGCGGGCCTCTCGATCGCTCATCACACCCTTGCTGGTGGACAAAATCGAAATGCCAAGTCCGTTCAAAACAGGACGCAAGTCGCGGGCACTCGAGTAGACTCGGCAACCGGGTTTGCTGACTCGCTTGATGTGACGAATCACTTGTTCGCCACGAGGGCCGTATTTTAAATCAATCTGTAGTTGCCCGACGGGTTGGCCATCTTCAGCCTTCCAGTCCCAGATGTAGCCTTCGCGCTTGAGCACGTCAGCAACACCCTCTTTCACTTTGGAAATTGGCATCTCTACTTGTGGCCGTTCTACACTTACCGCATTGCGGATACGAGTAAGCATGTCGGCGATTGGGTCTGTCATCATAGTCGTTTGTTCCCTTATTGCCCTTACCAACTTGCCTTGCGAACACCGGGGATTAATCCTCG
>CAZROJ010000269.1:0-5241 GCA_964601665.1 uncultured Pirellulaceae bacterium | reverse complement strand
CGTCTCCGTAATTACCTTGGTTAATCCAAACTTGAACTCCGATATGCCCCTGAGGCGTCAACGCTTCGTAAAAACCATGACTGATTTTTGCACGAATCGTACTCAAAGGAATCGAACCGCTAATGTGCTTCTCTCGGCGAGCCATTTCAGCTCCACCCAAACGACCGGCCAGTTGGATCTTGATCCCCTTGGCACCCGCGTCCATCGTCTCTTCCGCCGCACGTTTCATCGCCCGTCGGAAACTTGCTCGTCGCTGTAATTGCTCGGCAATCTTTTCAGCCACCAGCTGACCCTGAAGGTCAGGTCGACCCACCTCTTCAACCTTCAGGTTGACTCGGCGACCGATCAAATTTTGTAATTCGATTTGAAGGCGTTCCACCTCTTGGCCTTTTTTGCCAATAATCAAACCAGGTCGAGCCACATAAAGCGTGACCTTAACCTCATCCCGAGTCCGATCGATCTCGACTCGATCAATACCCGCCGCTTTGTAATTCTGCGTCGGGTGCTTGCTCACGAAATCGCGAATCTTCTTGTCTTCTACCAACAGCGTCGCAAACAAATCGCCGGTCTTGGCGTACCAACGGCTTTTCCAGCCTTCCATGACACCGGTTCGAAACGCAACTGGATTTACTTTTTGACCCATACTGGACTCACTAACTTTTCAATGGTCGCCGGCAACACTTGCCAACTCGATTGTCCAAACTGATTTACTAAACTTCTTCGATGCCAACGCGGATGTGCGACGTTCGCTTCTTTATCAAAAACGACATTCCGCGACCGCCAGGACGAACGCGTTTAAACATCGGTCCGCCATCAACACAGCACTCGGAAATGAACAGGTTCTGCTCATTTACAATCTGGCCCGGATTCTGGTCTGGATCCAATGCATTCGCAAGGGCCGTCTTAATTACTTTCTCAAGCATCCGAGCACCCCGTTGAGGCTGGTACTTAAGAATGTCCAGCGCTTCGTCGACAAACTTACCGCGAACCAGATCCGCCACTGGGCGAACTTTCTGCGCGCTGATTCGAGCGTTCCGATGTATTGAATGAAATGCCATGATTTTGATTCGTGTTTTGGTTTAACGTGTTTCCCACTCAGTTCGGGTGGCGTGCCAACGCCGAACCATGCCAGTGCCGCCAAGCACTCACATTTGTTTACTACCGCTTCTTGCCGCCGCCGTGACCTTTGAAGGTCCGCGTCGGCGCAAATTCGCCAAGCTTATGCCCCACCATGTCTTCGGTCATCTGCACTTTGACATGCTTGCGACCGTCATGGATCAGGAATGTGTAGCCAACGAACTCAGGGATAACGGTACAAGACCGAGCCCAAGTTTTGATCGGCTCTCGCGAACCTGCCTCCTCCGCCTTCTGAACCTTGCGGAACAGCTTTTCGTCGACGAACGGGCCTTTTTTCTGTGATCTGCTCATGTGATTCTTGTGCTAATTTGCTCTTACTTGACTCGCAGTTGACCGTAACGTCTCGACTTCCGGCGGCGAACAATCGCAGCATTGGAAGCTTTCGCACGCTTACGCGTCGGACCACCCTTGGCCGGCACGCCCGACGGGCTCACCGGGTGACGTCCACCCTTGGTTCGACCTTCACCACCACCGTGCGGGTGATCGATCGGGTTCATCGCCGTACCACGAACGTGAGGTCGCCGGCCGAGCCATCGTGAGCGACCGGCCTTACCAAGCACAACCGCACCGTGTTCGGAGTGACCGACCTTGCCGATCGTAGCCTTGCAGTTCGAAGGTACTCGGCGAATTTCACCACTTGGCAGCGAAATCTGTGCCCAGTTGGCTTCGCGAGCCATCAAGGTCGCCCCCGTGCCCGCACTCCGAACCAACAGGCCGCCTTGTCCAGGACGCATTTCTACGTTGTGGACAACTGTCGCCAGTGGAATGTTTTTCAACGGCAAACAGTTGCCGGTCGTCGGCGAGGCCTCGGCACCACTTTCAACGGTATGTCCTTTTTCCAAGCCCTCAGGAGCTAAGATGTATCGCTTTTCGCCATCAGTGTAGTGAATCAAAGCGATATAAGCACTGCGGTTTGGATCGTACTGGATCGAATCCACCAAGCCCTTCACCCCGTCCTTGTCACGCTTGAAATCGATGATTCGGTAGCGACGCTTATGACCACCACCACGATGCCGAGCCGTAATCACACCTTGGTTATTACGACCTGCAGTTTTCACCATCGGTCGTAGCAAGCTCTTCTCAGGCTTGACACCTTTGGTTAGCTCCTTAAAGTCGCTAACGCTGGCATCGCGTCGACCAGGCGATGTTGGTTTGTATTTTCTGATTGCCATCAAACTTGTCCGTTTACTATCACTGCCTGAAAACACAGGCCGCTAAAATCTTCGGGAAACTAACGCTCTAAAAGAAATCAATCTTACTGTCGGCGTCGAGAGTAATAATCGCCTTCTTCCAATCCTTGGTGCGACCGCGAGTAAAGCGACTGCGACGAGGCTTGCCCTTGCGGATTTGCGTCGAAACGCCGGTCACCTTTACCTCAAACAAAGTCTCGACCGCCCGCTTGATCTCGGGCTTGGTTGCCAGCAAGTTCACCTTGAACGAGTACTGATTCAGTTCTGTCGACTGAAACATTGCCTTCTCGGTCACAGCCGGCTTGATGATCACCTGATGTGGTTCCAGAGTCAACTTCGCTGGAACGACAGGTTTTTTTGTACGCTTTGTGTAGACTTTACCCATGGCCTAGCCCTTTGCTCCCGATTTCGCTTTTTCTTTCAACTGATCGATCGCCGCCTTTTCGATGATCATACGATGAGGCTTCAAAATCGCCAAAGCATTCAGATCACTTGCCGCCAGCACCTCAACTCGAGGAACATTGCGAGCACTCTTGTAGACGTTCGGTGAATGATCCGCTGTCGTGATCAATGTACTCTTGCCTTCGAGCCCCATACCCTTAAGCATGTTTGCGACGACACTTGTCTTGGGGGCGTCCATCGACAAGCCATCCAAAACCAAAACTTGGTCGTCTTGGATCTTGCCAGCCAAGGCCATGCGGGTCGCGAGGCGAACTGCCTTGCGAGGCAAACGGTAACTATAATCGCGATTGCGAATTGCAAACGCATGGCCACCACCGCGACGAATGTTACTGCGGCGGCTACCGGCACGAGCGTTACCCGTGCCCTTTTGCTTGTACATCTTCTTGCGATTGCCCGCAACCTCCGAACGACTCTTGGTCTTATGCGACCCCTGTCGAGCGTTAGCTTGGTACATCACGACGACATCGTGAAGCAGCTGTCGGTTAATCGTTTCTGCGATATCAGCCGGATCGATCTCGTACTTCCCGATCTCTTTTCCGGAGCCATCAAAAACTGGCAAACTAGCCATTGGTTCTTACCTTATTTCTTGTTGGTTTCACGGATGACAAGGAAGCCGCCTTTGGGGCCCGGAACTGCACCCTGAACCAACAACAAATTGTTGTCAGTGTCAATTTTGTGCAAAGCGAGGTTGCGAACGGTCACGCGGGCCGCCCCGTAATGCCCCGCCATTCGTTTGCCCTTAAAAGTTCGGCTCGGCCACGCACTCATGCCAGTACCACCGGCATGACGGTGACATTTCTTGACGCCGTGAGTCGCACGCTGGCCAGAGAAATTATGACGCTTCATTACCCCGGCAAAACCACGGCCCTTGCTTACGCCGATCACGTCGACCTTTGGAACACCATCTAAAACGTCGACCACGACATCAGCACCGACCTCATAGCCATCGACGTCGCCACGCAATTCACGAATGAACTTCTGCGGCTCGCAATTCGCCTTTTGACGAGGCTCGACGCCGGCGGTTGCCAGACGTGCACTCCGCTTCGACTTGATGTCCGCCACGTGACCACGCTCAGAACGAGCAGCTTGACTGGAACGAGAACGGCGATCCTTTGCAGGACGCTTTTTGTCAACAAACCCCAACTGGACTGCTGAATAACCATCTGCCTCTTCACTTCGAAGCTGCAAAACCTTGCAGGGACCTGCTTCGATTACGGTGACCGGCGTTGCAACACCCGTCTCCGGATCGAACACCTGCGTCATCCCAACCTTGCGGCCGAGTATGCCTTTTGTCATGACTATTCGCCTTATATCCAATTGGACTTGCCGTGAGGAACCAGACCTTCTAGGCCGAGTTATCCTCGCGACTTCCGTACATATATCTCTATGCTATTAACTAGCTAATTATTAAAAACGAAACCTACTTCGCAGACGTCTTGATTTTGATTTCGACATCCACGCCCGCAGGCAAGCTCAGTTTATTGAGAGCATCAATCGTCTTCGCCGTCGCTTGGGCAATGTCGATCAACCGTTTGTGAGTCCGGATCTCGAATTGCTGACGAGCCTTTTTGTTTACAAAAGGTGACGAAAGGACCGTGTAGCGTTCGATGCGTGTCGGCAAAGGAATCGGGCCGTGCACTTCCGAATGCGTGCGCTTTGCTGTCTCAACGATTTCGGCAGCACTCTGGTCCAAAACCGAATGGTCATAAGCTTCCATGCGGATGCGAATAACTTCACTATTTGAATTAACAGCCACGCGATGTTCCCCTAAAGAACAGTTGTCTAGCGAACAACGCCAAAACAGTCAACAAATACAAAAAACTGCGATCTCGAACATATCAAGCCATCCGCAGGAATGCTGTGGAGGTTTCGCCGTGAAGCTCGAGCTTGATTTCTCAGCCGGCATAATTTCGGCGTTAAGATCGTTTTCCAACTAAGTTTGGAAAGCCGCAGAAGATATTGTCAACGTGTTAGGTCGTCAACCGCAAAAATCCTAAATTAACTCAGTTTCTCTCACTCAACCCACAAGCGATACCATCAAGGAACTGCTTGCGTGTTGAGCGGCAGATTGTGTCGAATGATTACCGGTTTGGCAATAAGCACCGGCGACTTATCGGCAAGGTTTTTAAACTTCGTTAAATAACACGATCCGTTTTGACCAGATTTAGGCTTTTCAATCCAAAAGCCGTTCCGTGGCGCGTGTGCGACCTGCAAAAGCTGTCCATCTTTAAGCAATTTTCAATCCGCGTTTGAAGTCGTTTTCAAAGTAATTTTTGCGTTGGTCGCTCCACGCGATTTTTTTGCGTCAGTTCTTTGGGTCGAATCCAGTTCGATTGCCGTTTGCCAAACCCAGTCACGGCAACGCTTGGCCGCCCGCCGAAATCAGAATGGATCCCCGACCAACCCAACCGCTCAGTGCTTTGTCACAACTAAAGTCAAGCGGCAACACCGC
>CAZROJ010000268.1:2659-5294 GCA_964601665.1 uncultured Pirellulaceae bacterium | reverse complement strand
CGGTAAGTTCGGTAGTTGATCGTCTCGGGCTTTTTAACTTCGCCCATCGACCAGCTGCGGATGTCGTGAGGGCGAGCCAAAGAGATTTTGACGGAAGCATAATCGTTGACGCGATCGTAGGCGGTGTCGGCAGTTGCCATAAATTCACCTGCTCCTTTTATCGTAGTTTTTAAGTTGTGTTTTGGGTGTGTTGGGGTGCCGTTTGACGGCGGCCGAACTGACGACCGCCAGCTCAGCGGCTGACGGCGTCGATTCGAAATGTCGATTTCTATCCGCGGCGTTTTTCAAGTTGCATATTCAATGCCAAGCCGCGAATCTCGTTTGTCAAAACATCAAAGCTCGCCGGCGTGCCCGCTTCCAATGTGTTTTCGCCTTTGACCATCGATTCGTAAATCTTGGTCCGGCCTTCGACGTCGTCCGATTTAACCGTCAGCAATTCTTGCAGGATGTAAGCGGCACCGTAAGCTTCCAATGCCCAAACTTCCATCTCGCCAAATCGCTGGCCACCAAATCGAGCCTTTCCGCCCAACGGCTGCTGCGTAATCAACGAGTACGGTCCGGTACTTCTGGCGTGAACTTTGTCGTCGACCAAGTGGTGTAGCTTCAACATATAGATGTAGCCAACCGTGGTCTCTTGCGTGCACTTCTCGCCGGTCCGGCCATCGATCAGCGTGTGCTTGCCATGTCGCGGCAAACCCGCCTCCTCAAGGCAATCATTGATCTCAGCTTCCGTCGCACCGTCAAAGACAGGCGTGATCGCTTGGAAGCCAAGCTTGGATCCAGCCCAGCCCAAGTGAGTTTCCAAAATCTGTCCCACGTTCATCCGCGATGGAACACCAAGCGGATTCAACATGATCTGGATCGGCGTGCCGTCTTCCAAGTAAGGCATGTCTTCGATCGGCAAGATCTTAGAAATCACACCCTTGTTACCGTGCCGGCCGGCCATCTTGTCACCAACCGAAATCGTTCGCTTGGTCGCAATGTAAACCTTGACCATCTGCAACACGCCGCTGCGAAGTTCATCGCCTCGCTTCATGCTGTTCACGATGCGGTCACGGCTGTCGATCGCTTTTTCAACCAACGGTCCGTGCTCTTTAAAGATCGATTCCAACTGCTTGATCTTGTCGTCACTCCGCATCCCGCCCGTGATCGAAGTCAAACGGAAGTTGACGGCTTTTTCAGCCACGAACTTTGGATCTTGGTCACGTACCAATGGCGTCTCGTCATCATCGGTCAGAGTTTTTCCGGCGACCTTTTCCATCTCCGTAATCATCTCGCCAAAGACTTCGGCAACGCGATCGTTACCATCGTTTTCGGCCGCTTTCAAATCCTTTTCAAAGACTTTTCGTTCTTCTTCGGAAAGACTCATACGACGCGAAAATCGCTGCGTGTCAATCACGATGCCTTCGATGCCCGAAGACACTTCCAACGAATCGTTTTTCACGTCTTCCCCTGCACGACCAAAAATCGCGTGCAATAGTTTCTCTTCCGGCGTCAGTTCGGTTTTGGATTTCGGCGAAACCTTGCCCACCAAAATGTCGTTCGGCTTGACGTAGGTACCGACCCGGATGATCCCGTTTTCGTCCAAGTTGCGAAGTGCTTTTTCGCTAACGTTGGGAATATCCCGAGTGAATTCTTCGCGGCCCAGCTTCGTCTCGCGAACTTCAACATCAAATTCTTCGATGTGAATCGAAGTGTAAGTGTCGTTGCGAACCAGTTCTTCACTGATGATGATCGCATCTTCGTAGTTGCAACCATCGAATGACATAAAGCCAACTAGCACATTGCGCCCCAGTGCCAATTGCCCCTTGTACGTCGCCGCACCGTCAGCGATCACATCACCTTTTTTGACTTCTTGGCCAGGCTTGATCAGCGGCTTCTGGTTTTGGCAGGTTCGCTCATTCAACCCAACGTATTTTTTCAAATCGTAAACATCGTTGCCGATTTCGATACGCGTTGAATCAACGTACTTCACCTTGCCGGCTCGTTTGGCCCGAATCAACATGCTCGAGTTTTCGGCAACCTGAACTTCCATCCCGGTACCCACAATCGGCGGCTCGGCCACCAACAACGGAACCGCTTGACGCTGCATGTTCGAACCCATCAACGCTCGGTTGGCATCATCATGCTCAAGGAACGGAATCAAACCGGCCGACACGCCGACCATCTGAGCCGGCGCGATGTCCATGTATTTGACGTCTTCGGGAGCCGCCAATTCAAAGTCAGCTTTAAAGCGAGCCAGCACGTTTCCACCAAGTGCTTTGCTCGGCACGATCGCCCCGCCTTCAACCAACGTATCCGCCGGAGCAACATAGGCTTCGGTTTCTTCGTCGGCTCGCAGCCAAGCGACTTCGTCAGTTACCTTGCCGCCTTTGACCATCAGGTAAGGCGTCACCAAGAAACCATAATCATCCACGCTGGCGTAAATCGCCAAACTCGAAATCAAACCAATGTTCGTGCCTTCAGGCGTCTCAATCGGGCAAATACGACCATAGTGAGAAATGTGAACATCGCGAACTTCAAAGCCCGCACGTTTCCGGTTCAAACCGCCCGGGCCAAGCGCCGATAGACGGCGTTCGTGAGTCAATTGCGACAGCGGGTTCGTTTGGTCAACGACCTGCGACAGCTCGCCACG
>CAZROJ010000268.1:0-2649 GCA_964601665.1 uncultured Pirellulaceae bacterium | reverse complement strand
GAAGTAATCGATCGCCGCCGAAACGCTCTTCGGATTCACCAAGCTACGCGGCGTCATGTCCTCTTGATCACGAAGACTCATTCGCTCTTGCACCGTCCGGCGAAGCTTCAAAAAGCCTTTCCGCATCTCGTCGCAAGCCAATTCGTCGATCGTTCGCAACCGTCGGTTACCCAAGTGGTCAATATCATCGACCTCGGCTTCACCACCGGGCGAAGAAAGCTCAAGGATGTAACGAATCGACTCGAGAATATCCTCGGGGCGCAGCGTCATTTCCTTTTCAGAAACATTCAGGCCTAACTTCCGGTTGATGCGGAAACGACCGACGCGACCAAGTCGATATCGGTTGGAATCGAAGAACTTCTCGCGGAATAAAGTCCGAGCTTTTTCCAGTGCCGGTGGGTTACCCGGGCGCAGACGCTGGTAAATCCGCAGCAATGCTTCTTCGTGACTGGAAGTATTGTCCTCGATCAACGAGTTGAAAATCAAAGACGTTCTGGGCGCCAACATGATCTCGCAAGTCTTCACGCCCGAGGTGCAAATGAGCTCAGCGTTGTCTGCCGTGATCTTGTGGCCTACCTCAACGATAATCTCACCAGCTTTATTGCTGTTGGATGGATAGACAATATCATCCACCGCGATCTTGCCTTCCAGCTTGGCAGCACTGCGACCGTCGACCACCTTGACTTTTTTCGTCTCGTAAAACGCTCGCAAAATATCCGAATCTTCACTGTACTTCGGATCCATCGCACGCAAGAGCGTCAATGCGGAAAACTTACCGCTTTGGTCAATCCGAACCGTCAACGCATCTTTCTTGGTCGCGTTGACCTCGATCCAACTACCCCGCTCCGGAATCACTCGGCAACTAGCCAGCTTGCGATCCGAAGTCGTATCAGCCTCCATCACGAAGTCGATGCCCGGACTCCGGTGTAACTGGCTCACCACCACACGCTCGGCACCGTTAATGATAAACTCGCCGCCGCCCAACATGATCGGGATGTCACCCAAGAAAACCTCTTCCTCGATCGGTTGCTCTTTGTTCAGACGCAGCCAGACCCGAAACGGTTGGCCGTAAGTCAAACGAAGCTGACGACATTCCTCCGGGGTATAACGAGGCTTACCAAGTTCATAACGAACGTAGCTCAACGACAAACTTTTGTCGTAACTTTCGATCGGGAAAATTTCCTGCAACACGCCTTCGATGCCGTGTGCTTTTCGCTTCTCAGGATTTTCAGCCTGCAAAAACGTGGCGTAGCTCTCAGTTTGAATCTGAGTCAAATCGGGTGGTGTTCGGTAATCCCGACCACTTCCGAAAACGCGTTTTTGATCAGGTGCTAAACGTCGCTCGACTGGGGTTGCCATAAGCGCAGAATCTCCGCTATTGATTTACTGGGTAACAGTTGGAGGAATCGTGGGGCGAACGACGGTTAACAAACCAATCAACATGGGCTCGAGGAATCCTTCGAGCAACATTTGCAAGTTTGAAATCCGACTTTCGTAATCGACCAGACGAACTGGTAATGGGGTGGCTCGTGGAGCCGATGCTGAACAACAGAATTTTGCAACATCGCTGGATAAGCATGAATCAAGAAACCGATACACTTTCCGACCGACCGCTGAAGGCCCCGAAAGTGAAACGACGGATTCAAACCCAAGAAGGTTCGCTGCCGGCGCGCAACTACTCCCAGCACATTTCTTGGTACTAAAAATAAGTCCAAGTCTGCGATTGGAGAGCATAAAGTTCCCTGATTTTGCCCACCGCAATGAACCTGCCCTAATAAATGGCGCACGGTTTCGACTGCAAATCGACTGTTAAACGAACATCCTGTTTGTGGCATTCCACGCCGTCAGCTCTGCCCAAACCAAATCGCCCGGGCAAAGAAGCATGAATCGTACCACAATTCTTATTTTTAAACATCCGCTAGCTTAAAAAAGCTGACGAGAGCCGGCTTTGACCGATTTCCGGCTGACCAAGCTCGATCGGAATCAACCTCTTGGGCAGTATTTTTCGATCAATCCAGACTACAAATCGGTATCAATTGGCCTGTATCCCGCCGAAGAACCTCAAGTGGAACCCCAAAACGGCAATTGGCGGCACGTAATCGCACCGCCAATGAACTCCAATTTTCTACCGCTGACGACAATTCTGCGATCCACAGGATTGCAAAAGAACAAGGCCGGCACCGAATGCCGGCCATCGTCGGCCGTCAAAATTTGTCAGCTTACTTAACTTCGACGCTACCACCGGCAGCTTCGACGTCCGCTTTGACTTTGTCAGCGTCTTCTTTGGATACGCCTTCTTTCAAAGTCGCTGGGCAGCCTTCGACCATTTTCTTGGCTTCCATCAACGAAGCGCCAGTGATGGTTTTGACAACCTTCACCACGTCCAGCTTCTTGTCGCCAAAGCCAGTCAAGACGATATCGAATTCAGTTTGAGCTTCAGCGGCTTCTTCACCACCACCGCCACCGCCGGCTACGACAACACCGCCACCAGCAGCAGCTTTGATGCCGTGCTCGTTTTCTAGGTAGTCGCTAAGTTCTTTTGCTTCCACCAAAGTTAAACCAGCGATCTTGTCGCCCATTTCTTTTGCGGCAGCCGAGTATTCTACAGTTGCTGTATCTTCGGACATTGGAGTCACCTTTCGTATCACG
>CAZROJ010000267.1:0-5351 GCA_964601665.1 uncultured Pirellulaceae bacterium | reverse complement strand
CGAGCCCGGCGCATGGGGGGGCCGGGCCGGGCGGGTGCGCCGATTGGGGCTCGGGGGGGCTAGTCTTTGTCGGCTTTTAGGACGCTGACGAATGCCTTTTGAGGGATGTTGACGCTGCCGAATTGCTTCATTTTGGCCTTTCCCTTTTTCTGCTTTTCTAACAATTTCTTCTTTCGCGAAACGTCGCCGCCGTAGAGCTTGGCGGTCACGTCCTTGCGGAAAGGAGCGATGGTAGACCTGGCAATCACGTTGCCGCCAATCACGCCTTGAATCGGAATTTTGAACTGGTGACGAGGAATCTCTTTGGCCAATCGCTCGCAGTAGTGCAGGGCACGCGTTCGCGCTTTTTCGCGGTGAACTAGGTACGACAGTGTGTCGACGGGTTCCTTGTTGACCAAAATATCGACCTTCACGACGTCGGTCTTTTTGTACTCGGTGGGCTCGTAATCAAACGATCCGTAGCCGCGTGTGATCATTTTTAGCTTGTCATAAAAATCAAACAAAACTTCGCCCAACGGCATCTCGCTGATCACTTCCAAACGACCGGCCGACAGAAAATTCATCGTTTGGCTCTCGCTGCGATGCTCGCGGCATAACGTCATCACCGGACCAACGTGTTCCTCGGGAGTCAAAATCGATGCCTTGATGAAGGGCTCGGTGATCATTTCAATCTGAGTCGGATCCGGCCAGTAGCTGGGGTTGTCGACTTCGATCTCGCTGCCGTCTTTCAAAGTGATTTTGTATTTGACCGAGGGCGCGGAGATGACCAAGCCCAGATCAAACTCGCGCTGCAAACGTTCCTGAACCACGTCCAAGTGCAGCAACCCCAAAAAGCCGCAGCGGAACCCAAAGCCTAAAGCCGCCGACGAATCTTTTTCGTAGGTGAGCGCCGCGTCGTTGATCGCGAGCTTGTCCAACGCTTTGGTCAGGTCCGTGTACTGGTCGGTGCTCATCGGGTAAATCGATGAAAAGACAACTTGCCGAGCCTTCTGGTATCCCGGGATCGGTTCGCTGGCCGGCGATTCTTGGTGCGTGATCGTGTCGCCGATTTCGATATCTTGAACGCTCTTCACGCCCGCCACGATATAGCCCACCTCGCCAACGCTCAGCTGGTCCTGCGGGATGAGCTTAAGCTGGTTGTAGCCCAGTTCATCGATTCGGTAGTCGCGTCCGCCGTGCATGAAATGGATTTCGTCTTTCGTCTTTACGGTGCCTTCGAGCACACGGACTTGCAAAATAACGCCGCGGTATTTGTCAAAATGAGCATCAAAAACGAGTGCCTTCAGCGGGGCCTGGGGATCGCCTTGAGGCGGCGGAAGTTTTTCGACGATTCCGGTCAGCACGGCTTCGATGTTTTTGCCAGTTTTGGCTGACACAGGAATGGCGGCAAACGGGTCGAGGCCTAATTCATTTTCGATCGCAATCTGGGCGCGTTCGATATCGGCGGCGGGTAAATCGATTTTGTTGATCACCGGCAAAAGTTCTAAGTCGTACTCCATGGCCAAATACAAATTAGCCACGGTTTGGGCTTCGACACCTTGGGACGCATCCACGATAATCAGAGCTCCCTCGCAGGCCATCAGGCTGCGGCGAACTTCATGCGAAAAATCGACATGGCCTGGCGTGTCGATCAAGTTCAATAAATAAACTTGACCGTCGGGAGCGGTGTAATTTAGCGAGACGGTATTGCTTTTGATCGTGATGCCACGTTCTCGCTCGATGTCCATCGAATCGAGCAATTGATCGTGGAATTCGCGTTGCGTGACGCCATCGCAGGCTTGGATCAAGCGATCGGCCAGTGTTGATTTTCCGTGGTCGATGTGGGCAATGATGCAGAAGTTGCGAATATGTTTCATGGCTCGAATGCTTTAAAAATCGGATCGCTGCATGGTATCCGAAAGGTGTGGCAGAACATACCGGCTGAATCGCTGGCAGCGGCGATTTCGTGAGAAGCAACAAGCGAATTTTTTGAATCTGTCAGCGAATCGATTGTTTCGGTGTTTCAGGCCGCAATTGGACGTTTCGTACGAGGCCGCAACCGGTCGACCAGCGAACAAAAAAACGCTCGAACTGTTGCGAGTTCGAGCGTCGAAAGTGTTTAGCTTGCCGCCGAGACGATCGTAGAGTCTGAGCGTATCAAATTGCTATGACCGCTAGAACGAGAGGTTGACACCGAACGTGACCGCTTGGAAGAAAATCGTGTTGTTCGTATCGATGCCGCCAACATTTTCGATGTTGGCCGAAGTCAATGCGATGCCGTCGATCCAAGTCGCTTCGTAACCGACGAACGTCCCCAGGCTGTTCGGTAAAATTTCGAAGTGCACCCGACCGCCGACTTCACCAATGAAGCTCTGCGAAGACTGACGACGGCTGGTTTGGGTCGTGAAGGGCGACGTTGAAACGCTGGAAGCGGTCGTGACTTTCGTGGAGTTGTGGTAGCCACCGCCGCGGAAAAATCCGCTCACATAAACTGCTTGAGCCAAGGGACGGCAGACTTCAAAACCGCCTTGAAGGCCGGTCATCGAATTGGATGCTTCCCAGGCGTTGTTGGCGGTGATGGTTGCCAAGTCGATCGTAAGCGAGCTTTCGGTTGACAATCGATCGCTGGTGGAAACAAATCGTGGTCCGCCGAAGAGCGTCAGGCCGGGACGAATTGCTCGCTTTCGCATCAGTTCAAAACTGTAAAAATCTGATTCCAGATCCATGTCGAAAGTCTGCGGTGGATTCAAGGGATCCGGGAAGAACCCAGACGCCAAGGCCGGGCCGGCCGCTTGCAGGTCTTCGTCCCAATTGGCCAAGACCGTTCGGAACTCAAGCTGGTTGTCCCAGCGGTCGGGGAAGTTGAGTTTGATTTCTGCGCCGAATGTGCTGCCGAAATCGGTCGCTTGCTCGTTGCTGATTAACGTTTGATTCGTCACCGAATCGAACACGACCGGAGCTTGGTCGTCGACTCCAGGGCGATCGAAGACCTTGGCTCCCACCTCGATCGACATCTTGTTTTCATTCAACGACCATGGTTGCCATGGATTTTGTGCCTGACACGTTTTCGAAAACGTGCCGGTGGCAACAACGATGGCAACAATCGTTGCAAAGACAGCTAACTTCCTCACGGGAGCCTCCAAAGACCTAATTTAGGCGCAGTTTTAATACCTGCAAAACTGAATCGGTCGATAAGAAAGCTATAATAAGAATGACCGGTAGAGGCCGCAGGGTTGGCTCTAACTGCCTATTTTATCTTTAGTGGATCTGGAGCGTGCACTGGTGGTGATTTAAGCTTGTTTTCAGGAGATTGCGAACGCAGTTTTATCTCCGCGAAAGTTGCTCCAAGTGTCCGATCAGAGCCGATTCCACGTTTTCGACTCGTGCATCGACGGCCTTGGCCAATTGGAAGGCCGAGCCATGTTTGCGGAGCTGAATCAGGTTGCGTTGGATCAAGTGTTGTTCGCGAAACGATTCGTTAAACAATAAAAAATGGACCCACAGCCATGATTCGGCGTAGTCGATTTTGGCCATGGTTTCGGCATCTCCCAGTGCTTCTAGCCGAGCGAGATTGGGCGTCCAACTTCCTTGCTGGAGCAGCGTTTTGAGCAGATGGACGTGCTCGCTGTGCAGCCCTTGGGCTTGGCGTCCGGTTTCAAAAAATTCAGCCAAGCCCTCGTCCAACCAGAGAGGGATTTCGGGAATGACGCTGTGCAGGTAGCCATGAGTTACCTCGTGGCGAAGGTCTTCTGCGACTCGTTCGTGCCATGAGGCGTAAATTTTTAGCTGCGTATCGGTCTGTACGAAAAGGGCACGTCGGGCCGGAAAATCAGGATGCAAGTTTTGCATGTATTGTCGATAGTCTTCGTCGTTGCCAAAAAGAAAAATGTGGATTCGTTCGTCCGTCGGTTCGATGCCCAGCAGATTTGCTAACTCGCGTCGCTGCACCGTTAACTCGTTTAGCAGGCGATGCGAGGGTTCCAGTTCAAAATCGGAATGGATTTTCAGCTGCCCCTTGTCCAACGTGTATTGCTCGGGCAAAACAGGTGGAGCCTGATGAATGGCGCAGCCGGTGACCGAAAGCCCAAGGGCGATCGTTAACAGAACGAGACACGCGATTTGGCAAAGAGAAAAAGATGATTTGCAGGGACCAATCATTTTGCGACGGTAGCAGAAGAGGCGGGTGAAATCGAAGCCGAGAACGGGCCGCTTTAAAAATGCTAGCTATTGGCGCAACGGAAGTGTTGCGGGCGAGCCACGATTGCGATTGATGGTTGGGCTCGACGAAACGCGAGAATTGTCTTTCATGTGGAAAAATGATTTGTCGTTCAGAAGCGATCTTGACCTAGAACTCGGAAATTTTCACAATTCCGGCCGTGGAAAAGAACTTTGGCTAAAGTTCATGGCGCTCGTGATTTTTTTCGTGTAGAAGCCAACCGCATAATTTGCAAGATCCATGGAAGGATTGTTTGATGCCAACCCAGAATCTCACCTACAAATTTTTTGCCGCTGCCGTGCTCGCTGCAGCGTCGATTTCAATGATCGGCTGTGGTGGATCTTCCACCGAGATCGTCATCTCTGCCGATAATCAGGATGCCGAAAACCAAACGACTTCGATTATCCCGAGTCAATCGGGTGCTGAAGGATCGCCGGCGAATCTGGCAAGTGTCGACGTGAGCAAGCCTGCCGCGTCCAGCCGAAAAATCGATCAGACTCCCGATGGGCTCGTCCGAAAGTTTATGGAGCTACTGCAATCCGACAAAGCGCTGGCTGCAGAAAATCTGTTGACGCGACTTTCGCAGATGAACACAACCAAGGAAGAACTGGAACTTAAATCGATCGGTGGACCGACTGCCAAGTTTCACGTTGGCGAGATTCGTTACGCGACCAGCCAACAAAATGTCGCTCAGGTCGATTGCAAAGTCACTGACAATGGCGGTGCTGATCCTTTCGAAATTGATTTGACATGGATAGTCAAAAGGCAAAAGAAATCGTGGCGGATCTCGGGGGTGATGATGAAGATCGACGACGACGCGACGCCGGATCTTCTGAGTTTTGAAAATGTTACCGACGTTCGCCGCATCAAGGCGATTAACGATCAAGAAGTCTTGGCCGAAGACGTGGTCGGCGGGACCACGCGTCAGGCGGATGCTGGCGGCGAGACAACGACGCTGAAGTAAACCGGCTAACCCTAAAATCGAATGGGAACAAAGCATTAGCGCTTTGTGACTTCTAACAATTCGGGTTGGCTCACGACGAAAGTCACTGGATCGCCAGAGTTTCCGCAAGTTGACAGCCCGAACATTAAGGTGTGACCAAGCACTAGTGCCGGAAACCGGAATTGTGTACGAATTTAAGATGCCAGCATGATT
>CAZROJ010000266.1:0-5421 GCA_964601665.1 uncultured Pirellulaceae bacterium | reverse complement strand
CTCGCCATCAGATTCTCCTGAGAATTAGACTGTCAAAGACCGTCAAAAGTCACTGTACGGCTTCATTGGCTGAAAACCGCAACACAAAGATTTTACGCTATCTATCTTTGGTTGCCAAACAGACACGTCCGGTCACCTGTCCTAAAAACTAGTGAAATTCGAAATTATTCGGCAGCGACCGCTTCGGCTGGCTTCTTTTCTTCGCCTTCGTTGGCCTCTTCAGCCGCAGCCGTTGGAGCTTTTCCTTGAGCCACAGCAACCATGGGTTCGACCAAACGAGGATCAAGTTTAATGGCCAAGTGCCGCAAAATTGATTCGTTAAGCTGACAGCCGCGATTGAACTTCGACATTTCCGTTGATTCGGCACGGAAATAAGTAAGCCAGTAGGCTCCTTTTCGATTGCCTTTGATTGGGTAAGCCAATTTTTGCTCGTTCCACAAACGGCTGGCCAGCATCTCTCCGCCAATCGAGCTTACGAGATCCTCAACCGCCTTCGCCACACCCGCCGGATTTCGGTTGTAAGCGTTGGCATTAAAGATGAACATGCATTCGTAAACGTTTTGGGCCACAGGTCTAATTCCTTATTAATCTTTGTCTGGGGTATCTGTTTTATTGGAAGCTTCGGCGGATTTTTGATCCAGCCGAGGCTTGGGGTGCTTCTTTTTTTGACTTGGATCGGCATTGTACTGGTTCATCGCCGGTTGAATTCCGGAACCAATCCATAGCTCAATCGCATCGGCCGCTCGTTCGATCCCCACATCCACCAATTGGCGGTCGTGTTCATCAAACTTGCCAAGCACAAAATCGGCGGCATCCCACCGAGCCGGTACTCGACCCACTCCCAGCCTTAATCGAGGAATCTTATCAGTTCCCGACCGCTGGATTATATCCTTTAAACCGTTTTGCCCACCAGCTGATCCGCCGGGCCGAATTCGAATCCGGCCGACATCCAAATTGATGTCATCACAAACGATCATAATGTCTTCAACTGGCACTTTGAAAAAATCCAGTGCCGCTCGAACTGATTGACCGCTGAGATTCATAAATGTCAGCGGGCTAATCAAGACCGTCTTTTGGTTATTAATTATCGTCTCAGCAACCTCGGCATTGAATTTTGCCTTCGGCCGCCCCACGCCATATCGGTTGGCAATGCTCGCGAGAACATCGAACCCAACATTGTGGCGTGTCTGTTTGTACTTCTGACCAGGATTCCCCAGTCCAACCACGATCTTCATCGTAGCCTTCTATTCGCCAGCGTTTTCGGCTGGTGTATCGCCTTCTTCCTCGCCATCGTCTTCGGCTTTTGGAGCACACGAAACGATTGGAGTCGTACCTGCTTCAGCCAGTTCAACACCTTCGGGCAGCGGCACATCGGCAGCCGAAATGGTCTGGTCAAGCTCCAAATCTGCAATTCGCAGTTCGATTTTATCAGGAACCCGCAAAGCCGGACACGAAAGTGTCAACTCGTGCTGGTGGAAATTGATTTCGCCACCACGACGCGTTCCAATCGCATCGCCCTTTAGCACAACCGGAAGCGTGACTTCAACTTTTTCGTTGGCGTCAACTCGAGTGAAATCAACGTGAACGACATTAATGCCAAACGCGTCCCACTGGACTTCCTTAATCAACGCACTGCTGGTCGCGGCTCCGGCCAATTCGACAACGAAACTACCGTCGTTGATCACACGATTCAAATCCTTCGTCGCAACGCTCAACAAAACGTTGCCTTCTTTGTGGCCGTAAAGAACCGCCGGGACATTGCCGCTCTGGCGCAATCGCTTCATGCGAAGGGAACCGGTTTGTTCGCGAAGCTGTACGTTCAGTGTATCTGACACTTTAAAAACCTGTGCAAAAACGGTTGAGCGACTGCAGGAAATGCAAATCGCGAATTGTTAATTGATCGATCTAGCTGGGGACGCCAACGTGAGCTCAAAACGATGAAAGCCGAGTGAACAAAATCCCGCGTAAGCTACAAGCCGCTTTTGCAAAAACAACGGCTTCATCAAAAAAGCCGCTGGGCAATTCCGAATCGCCAACGACTCTAGACCTATTTATGGACGGCGTATTCTTACAGAAATGATACCGGTTACAAGCCCAAGTTTCTTGTTTATCTTAGTTTTTGAACCATCAAAACAAAGACCGCTTCGCAGCCATCAACCGCAAAAGTGACGCGTCCTGAGAACTCCAATTATCGGCTCGACAAACCTATATTCTTCGGTTCGAATTGAAATATCAGGATCGAAAATATCGGATTGAAGACGCTTTATCGGCGACTAAATACAAATTCGGCAACAGGACCACAGGAAAACATGGCTAAATCTGGCGGTAGCAGGAAGTCTCGTGCTCAAAAATTTGAATATGTCGAGCCGATTGGCTTGCGAGTGCTCGTTCGGAAGGACGAACCAAAAAAAGAAACCAAAGGCGGCATCGCCCTGCCCGATTCCGCTGAAATCCCGACGATTACCGGTCGAATCGTTACCATCTCCGCAGCCATCGAACACGACGACGACCTGCCGCTGCGGCAGTACGACAAGGTTTTGTTTCATCCCGGCAACGCGATCCCGGTCGATTTTGAATCGGACAACCAGCTGTTCGTCGTGCCCGCCGAAGACATCGTGGCCGTGTTCCGACGCGAAGCTCCGCCGGCCGAATGAGGTGTCTGCACGGAAAGAGGTGTCTGCTGCGCGAATTGCGCACGAACTTCTTCGTCGCTAATACGAATAATCGGCTTCTGTTCACCGACGAATGTTCACCGACGAATTAAATCCGAAATCAAAATCTTCCAGTCGGTGGACATCACGAAAGTTTGCTTGCTTGGCCCGGCGAACGATCTGGCGGCCAGCTCGCGAGTGCAGTTTGCGCGTGCAGTTCGCCCCGCAGCATCAACTCAAAGAACTCGCGATCAGTCAATGCGCTGCTTTAAGGCCCGCAGACAACTGGCCGGTCGATTGCAGGGCCATGTGAGCCAGGCCACTTAATGTGAACCAGGCCACCTATGCGGGCGCCGCAGTGTCGTTGGTTTTGACCGTGATCCGGCCTTGGACGTAGCCGGTTTCCCAAAGGCCGACCCTGAAATGTGATTTTAAGCAACCATGGACCGACGTTTTGGACCGTCATTTTCACGTTAAATTTAAAACCGGCTTTCTCTCAGTGAAGAATTGTGTATAATTAAACAGGCTTAAATTCTTTTTATATCGCCTGGATGTTCTGATCTTAGTTATTCGGAAAGACCTCACGAAAAGTTTCTCAACCTCACAATGGGTCGGTGGCAGTGTTTCGCGAACTGCTGTCGATCTTAATCGTTGTAGCAAACTTAGTTTTTCCAAGCACAGGACGTTTTGGTTTTCACTTTCGCGATCAATCATTTAATAACTTTGTCTAAGGAGGCTTTAGGATGAAATCCTCAAAACGTGGATTCACGCTCGTCGAATTGCTGGTTGTCATTGCCATTATTGGCATCTTAATCGGGATGTTACTCCCTGCGGTCCAGTCGGTTCGCGAAGCGGCTAGGCGCACGGAGTGCATGAATAATTTGCGCCAGTTAGCACTAGCCGTGCACAATTTTGAATCGGCTCAAATGCGATTCCCAACGGCAGGTGTCAGCGGCGCACCTCCTTGGAGGTATCCCGGTACTCAGTCTCCTTTCAACCGAGAAATCTTGAATCACAATTTTCAGATCCTCCCCTTTCTCGAACAAACGAACCTTCACAGGATGCGGGCAACGTTCGGCGCGAATTCGTTTGAACTTAACGGACAGCGTGTGCAAATGTATAGCTGCCCGTCGCGTGGCGAGCGAATTGCGACCAGCGAGACTAACGGCGACAGTTTCCCCAAGGGTGACTACGCTCCTTACATGCCAATCTGGACTGATACCAACATTTTCCCCGACTGGAACTGGCCCGGGTTTAATGACCCAAGAAGCTGGCGGGGCATCATTGCTAGTCAAGGTAACGTGGTTACAGATTCTGGCGGTGAACGACTGGAAAGATTCGGTGATGTCGGTTTCGGCTCGCTCACTGATGGCTCCTCAAATACAATGATGTTCGCAGAGAAGGCAATCTGGTCGCGTAGCTACAGCGGCCCGACTCCGACCGCTGCGTCGGGTTGGGCACCGTGGTGGGACAAGCCTGGCTACTTCGAAGGCGCTGACTGGAGTTATTCCCGAGGCTGGAACGAACTTCGGCCGGACAATCAGGATCGAAGTGTCTTCGACAACGAGTTTGAATTTGGTTTTGGTTCGGCTCACCCCGGCACCGTTTCAGCATGCTTCGGAGACGGTTCGACACACTCGATCAGCATGGACGTCGACAGGCTGACATTCATTCGAATCGGAAACCGCTCGGATGGGCAGGTTGTCGATATGGAAGCGATGTAACTGTCTAAGAGCCTATCCCGCGACTAGTGAGCCGACGGCGCTGGCCGCGAGCATTTTGAGTTAAGGGATAAGCACTAAGTTTCGAGACTGCTAATTTCGAGTCCAACAAGGCTTGGCAGTAATCTGTCCAAGCCATGTTGCACTCCTCCTTAAACCGCCTCTCGCAGCAAGTTTTCAGCGATCACCATTCGCTGTTTCAACGCGTATTTTCCGTTCAATTAACGAACAACAATAGTTTCAAAGGGTGGACTCGGACGTGATTCACAAAGCAATTTGCCAAACAAGTTTTTTGTTTTTCGTTTTTGTCTTGGCTGCCGGCTGTGGCGATTCAGATATTTCAAAACGAATTGCTGAGAACAATAAATCGCACATTCAAAAACTCAC
Organism: uncultured Pirellulaceae bacterium; assembly: GCA_964601665.1. Lineage (GTDB taxonomy): Bacteria > Planctomycetota > Planctomycetia > Pirellulales > Pirellulaceae > Mariniblastus. Next base: position 662 of record CAZROJ010000266.1, on the reverse strand, counting down.
GAACGCGTACGAACTCTACCAAGCTCGAAAAGGCGCAGCCGTCAAATCACGTCAAGAGCTGATTGACTTCATCGCTACCAATTCAACAATCGAAAAAAATCTCGGTTTCATGAATATCTCGCGTGAAGATTTTGAAGACTATTTCGTTAGTCAACGAGACGGCGAAGAATTTTTTGTCCGTTGGGGCATTCGAATTGAACCCATGAGGGCGGCACAGCCAATCGTGTTCGAAACTAAAGGGGTCGATGGTGTCCGCCAAGTTTGCTTTGCCGGTGCAACCATTAAAGAGCCAAGCGAGAAAGAATACGAAGACTGGAAGAAGCGTGGCGTAAAAAACGTTGCTTTTGCACCCCCAACAGGCGGCAAAAACTAGGGTTAGGGTTTTCGCCAATCTCAATTTTTGGATGGGCAGCATTGGCTTGTTGACGCTCGGCTCGCTGCATTACGGGCAAACTAAGCACGTCTTCGCAGCCAAGAAAAAAAGCTCAACAACCGGATCGGTGCTCAGATAGATCGGCGTGCTGGTCGGTAATCCGATCATGGGCCTACCTCCGAACTTGGATTTTCCACGCGAATGCGAATGCCGCCGGGGAACTGGATCGTGGTGATGGTGGCGTTTGCACAATCGATGGGTTGCCCCAGCGTGACGGGCACGAACGAAG
>CAZROJ010000265.1:0-5465 GCA_964601665.1 uncultured Pirellulaceae bacterium | reverse complement strand
GGTTCTCGTGGCAACAGCAACCCTTGCGGAACCGTTGAAGCCAACGATTGCGGTTGCAGTGCTCCTGCACCGGTTGTTGCTCCAGCACCAAGCTGCGGTTGCGAAAGTGCACCAAGCTGTGGCTGTGGCGGAAAAGTTCGTGGCTTGCTGAGCAAGCTGGGTTCTCGTGGCGGTTGCAATTCTTGCGGAACCGTTGAAGCCAACGATTGCGGTTGCAGTGTTCCTGCACCTCGCAGCGAATGCCGTGGTTTGAACTTGCTAAACCGCCTTCGTGGCGATCGTGGCTGCGAAACAACCGTTTCAGCTTGTCAGAACTCTGGCTGCAACTCAGGTTGCTCATCATGCAGCGGAACTCCGATGGAGACTTCGCCAATCGTTCAGCCGATGCCAACACAAATCGTCGCACCTACTGCCGTGCCGGTTTCTAACAACGTAAAAAGCGCGGGCCCTTCAGTCGACCCAACCGCTTTTATCATTCGCAATAACTAGTCTCTGCTGGACTGCCTTTCTTTGGGCGATCAATGGACTCATAAGCGACAGACAGCTCAGTCATTTTTTGGCTGAGCTGTTTTTTTTTGCAGCAAAGATCGCTAGCATCAAACCGGAGCAATCATCTCGAACGGGAAACGGCGAGCCGAACTGTTTCAAGAACTTTGGCTGACGTTGACGAGCCTGCCACGTTCATTTAAAAACGCCCAAGCAAAATCGAGTCTTCGCGTTTTATAAAAGTGTGCAGCTGAATGAATCGAATCAAACTTAGCCCGCTAGCTTCCGCCCCCGTCGTCAAAAAAGACGACTCAATATCGAAGCCGGAAAACGCCGGACTTGCTTTTGAAAAATCGGCGATTCGATCCGACCAAGAACTTAGCCTCTTCGGACCACTACATTACGAAAAAAGTTACTCGTATCCGCTGATCGTCTGGCTACATTCTGACGGCCAAAAATCGGCTCAACTGCAGACGATCATGCCCGACATTAGCATGCGGAATTATGTCGGCGTTGCGCCTCAGGCTCCCGTTGGCAATTTTGAATGCGGTTATTTTTGGGAACAAGATTTCGATTCGATTTGTGCTGCCGAAGAATCAATCGTCGCCGCCGTCAAGGCAGCTTTTGACCGCTTCAACATCGCGCCGCACCGGGTCTTCATTGCGGGCTTGGGAAGCGGTGGAACGATGGCACTGCGAATGTCTTTGACTCATCCCGAACTCTTCGCCGGCGCCATTACGTTGGGCGGATCGATGCCCGAAGGCCAGATGGTGTTAGCTCGTTGGCGTGAGGCACGTCAAAAACCGATTTTTTGGGCTCAGCACTCGGATTCGCCCGATCCACAAATTGACGCCGACGATAGCTGCAGCGATTTTCGCAAGCTGTTTGCCTGGGGCTTCACCGACTTGGTTGCCCGCGAGTATCCGACTCAAAAGCACATCGAAACGATGGCTCCACGTGAAATCGACAAGTGGATCATGGAGCAAATCCAGTCCGCAATCGTTTAGGCTCGGTCACGACACTGGATGCCACCGAATCGCGGCATTTCGAGCCGCTTGCCCAATCTGCCAAAAACGATTTCGCTCGTTTCTCTCCAGCATTTTGCCAGTCAATCGTCTAGCGATCGACGTTGACATCATCCGCGATAATTCGCTAAAAGCATAGTCAACCGAACGACTTTCTGGAACTCGCATTCATCGAATCGCCACCCCAATCGGCCGCGGACGCCAGTACGATTCCAATCGCTACAGCGTTCGGCGAAAAAGAAATTTCAAAACTCGGCATTCCTCATCGCCAGCTTGAACACGACAACCCATCGGACATCGAAATGGAATCTTCAGCATCCGGCCAATCGACAATTTCTCGGTGGTTTGCCCAAACAAGCGTTCGCGTGTTGTCGGTTGCTGCGATCGTCCTTGCCATCTTGGCAGTTTTGCATGTGAACCAACAACGCAGCGAGGCCCCGATGAAGGAGTTGCTGCAAGAATGCAAACTTCAGAATCGAGAAATCCAAAAGCTACAACTGGCCTTCGGCAACGCTGGCTTAGACGAATTCAAAGTCGAAAGCGGAGTCGTTTGGGTTCCCCAAGCAAGCCACAAGCAATATCTGGCCGCAGCAGCACAGGGCGACGCTCTTCCCGGTGACCGTCATCAACAATCAAAAGACCAGGGGGAAACAGCCAACCCGTTTTTGACTCGTGCTCAACAAGAAAACATTGACCACTCGCGACGGACCAATCAAATCCGCGAAATGGTCGCTCGGCTGCCGTTTGTCGATCAAGCGTGGTTTGAAATGGACCGAGCAAAACGTCGACACGCATTTGACACGTCCAACCGATCCGCCGTCGTTTCCATTCGATCGGCCCCGGATACTTGTCTGTCTTACAATCAAGCCACCACCATCAAAAACATGATCGCCGGCGCCGTCGCCGAACTTTCGGCAGAAAACATCTTAGTTATCGACCTTGAAAACGGCTTGGCATTGAAAGCAGGCATGGACGAACTGACGGACAAGCAAAGACGCATCCACGAGATCGCTTTCAACCAAAAACGCTTTTACGAAAGTCGCTTGCGCGAGTTACTCAGCGACTTCCAAGACTTAAGCATTAGCGTCAACGTCGATATTAAAGAGCGAAAACTTCCGGAGCCTCAGCAGGTAACTCCGATTCCCGAGGCCTTCGAACCGATCGTCCGAAAAACGATCCTGCCCACCGCCGGAGCCAATGGCGTCGCATCGATCGAAACGGAAATCCGATCGCCGGACCGGCAAGCAGCGCCCGAACATTTCGCCCAATCGCAAGTCCAACAAGTCGCTCATGAAACTCGAGTCCAACTTGACAAGCAGCTCAAAGTGGTGATTGAAGTTCCCGCGGCAACGGTCTTCGAAAAACTGGGAAAGCCAGTTATCGCCGCCCAAGACGGTTTTCAATCGCAAGAACAAAAAACCGCCGAAATTGCTCGGCAAACCGAAGTCAAATTCGAACAGGTCAAAGCCGCCATTGTCGAACGCGTGCTGCCACTGTTTCCCCAAAACAATTCCAACGCTCAGGAATACGCCGACTCCGGGCATTCATTGACGGTCGAACTTGATCCGCTGGTCAATTCTACCGACACGCCGCCGGCATCGAACTCCCAGGCAATCCAAAACTTCCTGACGAAGAACTGGCCCTCGGTCGCGGTACTGGGCATTGGCTTGGTTCTATTGACGATCGTCACGCGTCGTCCCGTTTCGCCGCCTCCTCAAGAAGAACTCGCGCACGCCAACGAGCGTCATGCACCGGCGGCCAGCTCCGATTCACAAACCAGCGACGAGGCCGAAGTTCGACTTTCGCAGCTAATCGAAGACGACCCCGATTCGGCAGCCAAGATTATCGAAACATGGATTCGCGACGCCGCTTAAGCTGAGCGATGCCAATCGACAGCATCATTTGTCTGCACATCGGCAACTCCCAGCCAAAGCACAAAAGTAATTATGTTGTCGGATTCGATATCTTACATGGTCACGATGAATGTGCTGACTGCAGAGTCAATATCGTCGTTACCAATGGCAAAATCACCGACTCGTATGGTGGTGATTGATTTCAAACTGACACATCTTGGCACAGTGCAACAGCGATGGCGGTACCAACAGCAGCCCAGATACTTGATTCGCTAACGAAGCGTACCATCGCTAGCGAAGCGTACCGGTTGAATTCGGTTCAGCGGCCATTTGAGGCGACAGGCCGTTGGCGATCGCCGAGCGGATGGCGTTGCCCACAACAAAGCGACGCGACGACGTGTAAAGACTCGCCGGGTCAATCGCCAAATGACGATAGCGTTGGCCGTCCGGAATTCTTAAGGCGGCCGACCAGTCACTAAATTGGCCCTCGGCAAAAGTGCACCGATCGAGCACCACTGATAGGTTGGGCGCATTGAAACCGATACTTGGCGAGCTCAAACGATCAAACTGACCGTTCAGCATCACTTCTGGGCTCTGGCCCGATAACGTCGTTAACTTGAGTTCGCCCGCAAAGGTTGCGTCGGCCCCCAAACCAGTCGCAATGTCTTCCGTGAACTCAGCCGTCAGCCAGCAGGGCAGGGGTTGCTTAAAAGTGTGTAGCCAAATCGCTTGGCCTCGCCGTTCTTTCTTCAGCTGGATCTCAACTTTTTTGGTCGATTGATTGGCCGCCGCCAGAGCCTTATCTTGTGGCAAAGCAAAATGAGCCGCCACCAGAGTGCCATCAAAACTTGGCTCGACATCAATTCGAAGTTGATCGATGACAATCGATTCGACCAAGGGATCCAGTAATGCATTGGTGTCGATCTGGTTTTTTAAAGCCCCAGCACCAAACAACTCGGCCGCCGCGACTCGACTGATTTCGATCGGCTCGTCAAAGCTAATCCGCCACTCCTTCTTGATGCTCGCGCGGCGGATTGGATACTGGTTGATGGTTTTAATCAGCCTCGCCAGGCCACGATTGTTAACGTGGTTAACCGGGTGCGGAATTTTTACTTGGACTTGGTCGCCCATCGTGACTTCGATCGCAACGGTCTCCAGCAGGCTACCATATTCGGGATCCGAAAATCGGACGTCATGCAAAATCGTTTTGAAGGGACTTGGCGTGGCGATAAAACCAATCTCCGCCTCGACTCCCATTTCGGCTTTAATCGCCCGTTCCCAACCCGAAGCCGTCTGCGGGTGACCGATCCAATAGCCACAAACGGCCGTTGGAAGCGCGCAAGTTAACAAGAACAGCAGGCGGCAGATGGTTCTTCGTTGATTGTCGCTCATCCGCGGACTTCCTTGCCGGCTGATAGTGGATCTGGTTGAGTGTTTTGAACGGTCGCTTCGCCAGAAAAATCAGGCGGTCGAGCCTCAGACACCGGTGGCGAATGGGTTGACTGTTTCACGGGGGTGTTCGCCGGGTATTCGCCGGTCGAGTTTATTGTCGTCATGCTCGTGGTTAGAGCCATCGGCTCAACCAAGCTAAAGCCATCGGCTCATTTAAGCGACTGTAAACGACTGTAAACGACGGTCCGTTGCACAGCAACTCAATCCGCGTTCCCATTTTGAACCAAATCCGGCTGAGCACCAATAACAGTTTTTTGATGTCACGGTTGGACGAAAGGCGAATTTATCAGGTTCGCAACAGTTGTACGGAAACAACGCGGATAAAGTTTTCCGGTTTTACTGGGAAACTGGCAGAGATGACTTTTTTTCGAAGTTGTTCTCAAGCGGCGGTTTGACATCGTCGATAAGCAGTACAGATCCAATGATTCGCCGAGAGGCTGGAACACGGACTGTTCCAAAATCAGGATAGAAGTCATAGCATGGCGATGGAGCGACGTGCTATGACTTTTTCATGCGCTGTAGGCGACCGAACGATCCAGCACTCAGCAATTTGCTCGCCTTCCTTCGCCTTCGCCTTCGCCTTCGCCTTCGCCTTCGCCTTCGAATTCAGCTCGCGTAGACAAACTCGACTGGCGTTTGCACATCTGGA
>CAZROJ010000264.1:0-5574 GCA_964601665.1 uncultured Pirellulaceae bacterium | reverse complement strand
AGTGGGCGTGCCAGAATTCGAATCTGGGACCTCATCGTTATCAGCGATGCGCTCTAACCAGCTGAGCTACACGCCCATTTGGGCTGCGAATGACTTAATTATCCCGAAATCCGATCTGGCCAACTGCCAAAACAAAGACAACGGGTAACAATGTCTGGTTCGCGATAAACTCGCTGGCCTCGTCATTACGTCGCGATATTCTAGGGACAAGCCCACAGCTGTCAAACGGCTTTCGAGCTTGTTTTATCGTTTTTTTCAAAAGCCGTCTGAAGCCAAAATCTCACAATCCGAACGATTTCAGTTTCCCGCCAAAACTCAGCCACCTTCCAAACCCGCCATTCCGCATAAACTGGCTCTCGCCGGGGATATGATTGGACACCGAGTATCCGAGTATATATCCATTTCTGATTTTCGAACCTGCCTTCCAATCGTTAAACTCGCCTAAACCGCCCCAAAATTCATGCGCAAAAATCAGCCGTTTCGGGTTCCGGCGATTCGCGAAGAAAAGTACCCTAACGCTTTACCAAAGAATTTGAGTTTTCCTTTCGAGCAGGCAGTTTTGCATGACTTTTCGATTAACAAAACTGGTTTTAACCGCCGGTTCAGCCGCCGCATTCGCTGGCGTTTTATTTGTCGCCAGTGCACACGGTCAAAGTAAACAGCTTGACCAGGCGATGAGCTTCAAACCCAAACACGCCGCCGACGTCGACTACGAAAAACCTGACGCTGCGGTCCTCAAGGCGTGCAAAATCGAACGCATTAAAAACCCGCCAGGTTTCGTTGTCTATCACGAAACCGGCCGAATCCTGCGTAAATTCGTCGACACCAATAAAGACGAAAAGCTCGACCGTTGGTCCTACTACCGAGACGGGCTTGAGGTCTACCGCGATATCGATTCCAACTTCGACGAAAACCTCGACCAATATCGATGGCTCGGCCCGGCCGGAACTCGCTGGGGCATCGACAGCAACCAAGACGGAGAAATCGATCGCTGGAAATTGATTTCGCCCGAAGAGGTCGCTTACGAATCTTTCCAAGCGGTGAAGGCTCGCGACAAAAATCGTTTTGCTCGTTTAGTTTTGACCGATGCCGAAATTAAAACGCTCGGGCTGAACTCAAAAATCAATGCGGAAGTGACCAAACGTTGCCAAGTCGCTCGATCTAAATTTAGCTCGATGGCGTCCGGCCAATCAACGATCGGGCCAAAATCAAAATGGGTTTACGCCGGGAATGGCCAACCCGCTTCCATGGCAGCCGATAACGGCAACCAAAACGATCTGGTGATCTACGACCACGCGTCCGGTTTTTTCGACAACGGTTCGACCACCCAACAGATTGCTTTGGGGTCGATGGTCAAAGTCGGCAACGCCTGGCGATTGGTCGAATTGCCCGAAGTCGTTGATCCTAAAAAACCCTTGGAAAACGGCGGCGTGTTTTTCCCCCGCGAAGAATTCGGTGCTTCCACTGCTGGCCCCAACCCCGGCGACAGGGCGCTTGCCAGCTTGCTGAACGATCTGGCAAAAGTCGAAACGGACTTGAAGGACGCCAAAGGCAAAGCCATGGAAACTGGCGAACAGGCCAAGGCCGTGATTTTGGAAAAATTGGTCCAGCTGTATCGAAAATCAGGCGACAAAACAAACGCCATTAACTGGCAGGAAAACTTGGCTGACTCGGTTTCCAGTGCCTACCAAATGGACCGCTTCACGGCTGGAATCAAATTCTTAAATCGCTACATTTCAAAAAACAAAAACGTCGAAGGGCTCGACTACGTCAAATGGCGATCCATTTTCGCCGAATACGCATGGGTCGGAACCAACGGCAATCGTAAACAAATGGATGCCGCGCAAGACAAACTGATTGAAGAATTAATCGCGTTTCAAAAAGCGTTCGCCAAGAGCGAAAGATTCACGCCCGACGCACTGGTGCAACTCGCCGTGCACAACGAAGTTACCAACAGCGACGAACCTGAAAAAGCCATGAAGTGGTATCGCGAGTGTGTTAGGCGTTTCCCGAAAACGAAATTTGGCAAACGTTCGGCAGGTGCTCTGATTCGACTTGGCAGCTTCGGCAAAACGTTCCCCTTTGTCGGCAAGACCGCTCAAGGAAAAACTTTTGACATCAAACGAGCACGAGGCAAAATTGTCGTGCTGCACTTCTGGGAAACTTGGTGTTGCCCAGAAAGCGACATTAAGACGTTGGCGAAACTGCAGAGTAAATACAAGGATGACGTTTTGGTCATCGGCTGCAACATCGAAGGGGCAATGGGCATTGGCTCCGACCCTGCCGACGCCACCAAGGAATTTTTAAAGTTCCTGAAACTCAATTCCAAAACGATGACTTGGATTCAACTGCATGCCCCCGGCAGCGTCGACAGCAGCCCGCTGGCTCATCAGCTTGGGATCGCAACCGAACCGTCAATCATTTTGGTTGATCGCGAAGGTCGACTGGTCGAAACCAATATTTCCATCGGGGCCTTGGAACAGGAAATCCAAAGAGAACGCCGACGAAAAAAGTAGCCTCGACTGCGGCAGACGATCGATCGTCTACTCTTTCGAAGCGACATCCTTGAAACTTTCAGCGACTGCCCTGCAACGGTCCAGTCGCTTTTTTTGTTGCTAATTTTTTAATTTAAACGACTGTTGGCCAGCCAAAATGTGACCAAGTTCGCGTTAGCACAGCCAAAACGCCAGCAGATTCCAAAATCTGTACCTTTTCGTACTCCAAAACTCGATTAATTGCGATCCGAATTGGGTTTTTGGCGGATTAAAGATATAATGTATGCGAGTCTTTCGCCCTGATTTTTAAACCAGCGAAAGTAAGGCTCGGCGGCTTCCTTGGGTGGTCGGTGGATTTTAAAAAACTGTTTGGAGAATTTTATGGCTCAGCCATCGATGAACAGGACGATCTTGTTGCTGACTTTCGCTTGCACCGCGTTTGCAATGTTTGCCTGCGTCAATCTGCAAAACGCTGCTGCGGCGACTCTGCCCAACGACCTTCTGCAACGCTTCGCCCAACAGCTGGATTCTCGCGAGCTCGACCGCCAAACCAGACAACAAATTGAATCCATCATCAAGGAAAACGAAACGGATCCTGCGACGGCGATCACGGATGCCTTGGTGATCATCTCCCCGGGCTACGAATCCGCCTTGGCCGCCGCGGACGCTGACGACACAACCGCAGCCAACAGTGCGTTGGTTCGGTTTGTTGACTCCAGCGACAAATTTTTGGCAGCAGACGCCAGTTTTTATTTGGCTCGCACATTGATGAACGGGGAACAATACGAAGCTTCGTTGCCACTACTGAAAAACTTGACCGGCAAGCTGGCCCAACACACGGCTCATCAAGGCGCTGCTCAGTATTACATTGGCGTCGCTCAAGCGGGCATGCTGGATAACAAACGAGCGATTCAATCGTTCATGGATTTTTTGCAGGCCAATCCAAACGCGGCAGAACGACTTCGCGTCAACGCTTGGCGACAGGTTCAAGAGCTGCAGGGAATCGAACCTGGAAAATTAATCGACATTCGACAGCGAATGGACTTTTCACGGCGACGTTTGGACCTAACCGAAACGGACGACGTGACTCAAGCACAACAAGATAAAATCGTTGCGATGCTGGGCAAGCTGATCAAGGAAGAAGAAAAAAAGGAATGCAGCAACAGCAAGGGCGGCACCTGACAGGCAAACAAAAAGAAGCCTTCTGGTCAGAAGGACAAGCAACAGGCAAAAAGCCAACCCAAGAAATCGAGCAAAGGCCAGAGTGGCTCCAGCAGTAACGCCAACGGCATGGCCGAGGTTCGTTCGTACGACGATTCGCCAGCCAGCCCGTGGAGTCGACTGCGGAACCGAAACCGCGATGCGGCCAACAATGCCGTGAAATCAAAACTGCCCGCTCGCTATCGCGAATTGGTCGAAAAGTACACCGAAGCAGCCAACGGCAATTAGTGGCCCGACGCAGCTCATCGGCTGTCTTATCGGCCGTCGAAAACAACTGGCCGGCGACCTGGAAAGATTGGGCCAGCGTTGTCATTTTCTTCGAACTCCGCCCTCAATCGGTATTTCCTTGCAGCCGCATGCATCTGTAGTATCGCGATCAATCGAATTTTCTTTGATCGCGATATTCCATCATGTCTCAAGCCAAAAAACCGCCTTCGTTGCTCCACGCTTTGGCAGCGTTGGCCATTGTGATCCTGAGTGCTTTACTGGGATTGAAAGCCGACAAAGCAAAAACCAACGCCGCCGACAACTACCAACAAATTTACTTGCCGCCCGCCACCGACGGCACGACGCTACAGGACTGGCCGGAAATTATTTTCAGCCAACGCATCGACGCTGTTTATCCCGCTCGCGTGATTCGAATCGTTGACGGTGACACGATTGAATTGCTGTTGGCCGACAATTCACACCCCAACGTTCGTTTGGCTTCCATCGACGCTCCCGAACGTGGACAACCCTTTGGTGCCCAAGCGACGGATGTCTTAAAACCTTACATCGGTCAATTGGTAACCGTGCTGCAAACCAAGATCGACCGCTGGGGACGTCCGATCGCCTTCATCGTGGACGAACCCGGCCTGAACGTCAACGCAGCAATGATCCAAGCGGGCTACGCGTGGCACTATTCCCAATACAGCACCGATCCAGTGCTCAGCGAACTTCAGCAGCAGGCTCAGGCCCAAAGAGTCGGCCTTTGGCAAGGCCCGCAACCGATCGCCCCCGATCAATGGCGCCGGCTGAGCCAACGGAATTCTCAAAACACAAAATAGACTCACAATCGCGATCGAAATCCGCACCGATCGAATCCGCACCGATCGACTCAAATTAACATGCTTTGAATCAACATTGATTGTTGACTCGGATATGCAATAATAGGCATTCTAGCAACGGCCTGTTCGATGACGAGCAGGTCGTAGTTTTTTTGGTAAAGCTAGAAATCAATTTTGCAATTTGACAAATTGCGGCAGCTCGTTTTTGACGGGTTTCATTATCGCAATGCAGAACACAACCGCCAACGCGGTCGTTTTCAAAACAACAGGAGCCTACCGTGGAACGTGTACCGATGACCCAAGAAGCCTACGCGCGAATTCGGGCTGAAGTGGACGAACTGGAAAACGTCACGATGCCCCAAATCGCGACCGATATCGCGTTGGCTCGCGACGAAGGCGATCTTAAAGAGAACGCCGAATATCATGCTCAACGCGAAAAGCAGGGCATGGTCCAAGCGAAAATCAATCAGCTGCGCGGCAAGCTTTCGATGGCTCAAATTGTCGACCCCGCACAGATTCCTCGCGACCGAGTCGCCTTTGGTGCGACGGTCAAAGTCCTGGACACCGATATCGACGATGAAGAAATCATCACGCTGGTCGGCGAAGGCGATGAAGACTACGACAACGGCAAGTACCTGATCACCAGCCCGATCGGCAAAGGTTTGCTGGGTAAGAAGGTCGGCGAAGTGGCCGACATCGACGTGCCCAAAGGCAATTTGCAATTCAAGGTCCTCGAGATTTCCTACGAAGGGCTCGACTAGTCAAAGGCGCCAGTAGTTAAAGGCTCCAGTCGTCAAAGGCTCCAGTCGTCA
>CAZROJ010000263.1:3392-5631 GCA_964601665.1 uncultured Pirellulaceae bacterium | reverse complement strand
GGTAAAGGTGCTGGCACGAAGAACCACACGAAATTGAGATTCACAGCACTAGCCGCGGGCATTTTGAGTTTTGGGATAAGCACTAAGTTTTAAATCAAAGCCGTGAATTGCTTGCGAGCCGCTTGAAACGCGTTCTACGAGCGGTCTCGAGAGACGCTGGTTACTACTTCTTTTTTTTCTGCACCTTAGCCCAAGCGTCTTTGAGTGTCACGGTTCGATTGAAAACAGGGTTGCTCGGTTGGGAGTCTTTGGAATCGACGACGAAATAACCATTGCGAACAAACTGGAACTGTTCACCCGGTTTGGCGTTCACCAAGGCCTTTTCGATTTTGGCTTGAGTTGTTTTCAGGGCGTTCGGGTTGATCAGGTCCTTCCAGTCTTTCCCCGCGGGCACATCGCTGGGGTCTTCGTTCTCGAATAAAACGTCGTACAAGCGGACTTCGGCGTCGACGGCTTCTTCGGCAGAGACCCAGTGGATGGTGCCTTTTACTTTGCGACCATCAGGGGCTTTGCCGCCGGAAGTTTCCGGGTCGTAGGTGCAACGCAGTTCGACGATTTCTCCGTTTTCGTCTTTGATAACTTCGTTGCACTTTAAAAAATAAGCGAAACGCAATCGGACTTCGCGGCCGACGGACAGGCGAAAGAACTTTTTCGGCGCGTCTTCCATAAAGTCGCTACGCTCGATGTAAATCTCGCGACCGAATTTCATTTCCCGCGTCGTCGGCGTTTCGTCTTCGGGGTTGTTGATGACGTTGCGGATTTCCGATTCGCCTTCGGGGTAGTTTTCGATCACCACTTTGATTGGATCCAAAATAACCATCATGCGGTCGGTCGACTTATTCAAGTGATCGCGGATGCACAGGTTTAGAAGTGCCAGGTCGGTCATGCTGTTGAACTTGGTGATGCCAACGCGTTCGCAAAAATCGCGTAGTGCTTCCGGCGGGACTCCTCGGCGTCGCATGCCGGAGAGTGTCGGCATGCGGGGGTCGTCCCAGCCGTCGACGTAGTTGCCTTGGACGAGTTCGGTGAGCTTTCGTTTGCTCATCATCGTGTGAGAAATCACCAGCTTGGCAAATTCAATTTGCTGCGGATGGTGGATGCCGAGCTGTTCGACGTACCAATCGTACAGCGGTCGGTGGTTTTCAAATTCGAGTGTGCACAGCGAATGCGTGATGCCTTCGATCGAATCGCTCTGCCCGTGAGCCCAGTCGTAGTTGGGGTAGATGCACCATTTGTCGCCGGTGCGGTGGTGAGTGGCGTGTCGAATGCGGTACATGGCGGGATCGCGGAGGTTCATGTTGTCCGCGTTCATGTCGATTTTCGCTCGCAGCGTTTTCTCGCCGTCCTTGAAATCGCCGTTCTTCATTTGTTCGAACAGGTCCAAGTTTTCTTGGGCGCTGCGATCGCGAAAGGGGCTGGCCTTGCCTTCTTTATTCCAGCCGCCGCGGTACTCGCGAACTTCTTCGACGGTCTGGTCGCAGACGTAGGCCTTGCCGTCCTTGATCAGTTGAACGGCCCATTCGTACAGCTGATCAAAATAGTCCGACGCGAAATATTCGCCGTCCCATTCAAAGCCCAGCCAGCGAACGTCTTCGCGGATTGAATCGACAAATTCCGTGTCTTCTTTTTCTGGATTGGTGTCGTCAAAGCGCAGGTTGCATTTACCGCCCATTTCTTTGGCCAAGCCGAAGTTCAGGCAAATCGATTTGGCGTGGCCCAAGTGCAGATAGCCATTGGGTTCGGGTGGGAACCGAGTGTGAAGCCGGCCGTCATTTTTGTTGGCGGCGATGTCTTCGGAAACGGCTTTGCGAATAAAATCAACGGGTTTGTCTTCAGCGTCGGTCATGGATGCTAAAATGGCGTTTGGGGAATTGGGCGTTGGGGGAAAGCCAGTCGCGGTCACAGCAGTTGCAGTCGCTATCTTCGCTCTCCGAATGCCGGTAATCATAGCGAAATCTTGTTGTTCCACCAGATTGACAGGTTTAAACAAATGCCAAGCGAACAAAATCCTTACGAGGCTCCTCCGAGCGACATGGATTGCCGGGGCGAGCGATTTGATCCGGCGTCGGGGATGTCGCTGGCAGAATTTTTTAAAAACCGCCGAATGCGTCAGCGGCGCTGGGTGTGGCGTTGCAATGCCGTTGCCGCAGTGCTGGTCGGGGTTTCGGTTGGACTCAGCCTGTTGGTCACGTTGCTGTTTCCAGGTGCGGAAAGGTTGATACTGTTGGGTCGGTTAGCC
>CAZROJ010000263.1:0-3292 GCA_964601665.1 uncultured Pirellulaceae bacterium | reverse complement strand
CGGTTAGCCTTTCTTCAGCTGCCTTAATTTTTTTGGCAACGGGAAGTTCACGTTTTCTTCGCGGACCATCACCGGTTCGACATCTGCTTCGTGCCGTTCTTTGATCCACGCGATGCATTCTTCGACCACGGTTTCGGGGGCACTGGCTCCGGCGGTAACCAAGATTGTTTCCACGCCCTCGAGCCACTCTTCCTTCATATCCGCTGCGCCGTCGATCAAGTAGGCGGGCACGCCGGATTCGTCGGCAAGCTGCCGCAGGCGTTGGCTGTTGGAGCTGTTTTGGCTGCCCAGAACCAAGCAGAGGTCCGAGTTTTTGCAGATGATTCGGACAGCTTCTTGGCGGTTTTGCGTGGCGTAGCAAATATCGTCTTTGGGGGGATTGACCATGTGCGGGTATCGCTTGCGAAGTTTGGCGATGATGCGATTGGCGTCGTCCACCGAGAGCGTCGTTTGGGTCAGGTAGGCCACTTTTGTATCGGCTGGGATTTCCAGCTTTTCCACGTCGTCTTCGGTTTCGACCAAGATCATGGACTCGGGGGCTTCTCCCATCGTTCCGATCACTTCGTCGTGGCCGTCGTGGCCGATCAAGAAGATCGTGTAGCCTTCGCGGGCGTATTTGACGGCTTCCAAATGGACTTTGGTGACCAAGGGGCAGGTGGCATCAATCGCGTTTAAGTTGCGAGTCTGTGCGAGTTGGCGGATTTCGGGAGAAACGCCGTGCGCCGAAAATAAAAGAACCGAGCCTTCGGGGACTTCGTCGAGTTCGTCCACAAAAACCGCGCCCTTGGCTTTGAAGGAATCGACGACATAGCGGTTGTGCACGATTTCGTGATAAACGTAAACCGGTGAGCCGAACTCACGGAGGGTGATGTCCAAGCTTTCGATTGCCATGTTGACGCCGGCACAAAAACCGCGAGGGCTGGCTAGTAAGATTTTCACAGTTAAGTCCAGGAATCAAATTTGAGAATGTGGGGTGACTTTTTGCGAGTCGTTTTTCAGTGAATTGTTTTTCAGTGAATCGTTTTGGCGGTCAATTCAAGTGGGGTGATTCGATTGCGGGGGCGATTCGATTGCGTTCGCCAGCAGCAAATTCGAAAGTGTGCGAGCGATGCGGCTGCGGTATTTCAACTGTCCAGCTGGAGTGATAGCCCCGCCGGAACGTTTTCTCTCGCTTCAATCCAATTCAAACCAATCCAATTCAAACCAATCCAATTCAAAATAATCCACTTCAATTGTGAGGCCTAAATCCTATTATCTGCCAAAAATGGAAGGCTCACCATGATAGTTAACTGCGGCAGCAATGGCGAGCCAACCGTCAGAATGACTCTTCGCAAGTTTTTGCGATTGATTGACAGCTGATTTTGATTTTTTTTCAAAAACGCAGCCATGTTTTGGCTGTTTATTTTAGCGGTCAACTGTTGGTTCGCAGGCCAAATTGAAACGATGAACTGGCTGGAAATTTGAGTAGTTACCAACCTTGTCTGAATCCCGTATCATGGGAGTCGGCGTGCAAGCGAAAGGTAATTGAGAGCTTGCCCAAATTCGGGGCGGTTTCTCAGTCAGGTTAGTTGTCGCTTTGGCAGGTAAATTTTTATCTGCTCGCCGCCGTAGGTTGCTGGAAGTTAAATTATTTGGAGAGAGTCGATGTTGGATGCAGGAGCAACCACCGCCCAAGGTGTAAAGTGCGAAAAAATCGAACAGGGGTACAAGTCTTGTCGTCGGCGAGTCAAAAAAGAGCTGAAGAATTGGGCTTGGCTGATTTCTAATGTCGGCGGTGATAACCGAAAAGGCCTCAACGCGTTGCTGGCTCAGTTTTTGGACACGCTTGAGTTGTTCGATTTAGATAGTCCCGACGGATGTTCGTTGAGCGTTTGGAAGGAAGTCCAGGAGGATCTCTCGAATGCCTTTGCCGGCGAGACGACCGAGCCGGAGTTGTTAGCATTGGTGGATGCGTGCCAGCGGTACGACGTTGACAAGCAGCACGTTTTTGAGCCGGTTCAGGTGGCGGATGAATGGATCGTGAAGCGAGGGTTTAAGACTTTTGAGGAATTGGAATCCTTTTGCGATTCGTTCGGCGGTTCGATGGTGGCGGCTTTGGCTCCGGTTTTAGGAGTCGTTAAACAGGATTACGGGCAAGCGGCGATCGCCTGCGGTAAGGTCGTCATGTTGACTCAGATTTTGGCCAATTGTGTCGGCGATATGAAACACAATCGTTATTTTTTGGCCAAGCAAGATCTGGAAGACTGCGCGGTCGATGTGGCAAGGGTCAAGCTGCGAAAGCCAAACCAAGAGTTTCGTCATTTGGTTCGGTTGTACACTTCACGGCTAGACAAGATGTTCTTGGACGCCGGGCAATTGGTGAGCTGCATGGATTTCGATGGGCGTCGATCGTTGTCCGCGTTGTTGGCGGTTTGTTGGAAGCTGGCCAGCAAGATGAAACTGAATCCAGATTCCATTTTGGATGCGGACGGGGTACTGACCAGTGGCGAAAAATTTGCGTTGCGTTCGAAGCACGTTTTAGGAATGGACTTCAAGCTGCCGTTTGTCAGCGACGACCACGGCCACCATTGATTTTGCGAAGGGGCCATCGAAAGAAGCAACCAAAGCAACCAAAGCAACGGAAGCAACTGAAACAAGATGCGGATTTTCTTAGCCAAGGATAGCGTTGAGATCGAGTTTTACGTTTTGCAGGATGAGTGAAAAATGGGTGACGTCTTTCAAACGATCGATCAGGGGTTGGAAGATTGGATTGGTGAGCAAAAGCTGTTTTTCGTTTCGACTTCGCCTTTGGCGGCGGACGGCCATATCAACTCGTCGCCCAAGGGTCTGGATTCGTTTCGCGTTCTCGGGCCGACCTCGGTTGCGTACGCTGACTTCAACGGCAGCGGAATCGAGACGGCGGCTCATCTGAAAGAAAACGGGCGGATTCTGATCATGATGTGTGCGTTTGCTGGTCCGCCGCGGATCGTTCGGCTGCATGGCGTTGGCGAATACCTGGAGCCCGGAATGGAGCGGTTTGACCAATTGAACTCCGAATTTGGGATTGAGTCGCTCCGCGGAATTGTCTCTGTGCAGCTCAAACGGATTTCGGATTCGTGCGGTTACGGCGTGCCAAAGTATGAATTTGTTGAGGACCGCCGAGCGTTGCCGAAGTGGTGTGATAGTTTGACGGCCAAGCAAATGTCGGATTACCAACAAGGGAATAACTCGACCAGCATCGACGGATTGCCCGGCATCTAGCGAAGTTGGAGTGAAGCGAGGGGGCGGCTGCCATCGGGATGCAATTCGCGGG
>CAZROJ010000262.1:0-5668 GCA_964601665.1 uncultured Pirellulaceae bacterium | reverse complement strand
CGATCCTTTTTAGGTCAGCCGATTTGGTTGTATTTACCTGATTCGGTCGATTGATGCCGTCGCTTTCATTCAAGCAAACACGAAAACCAATGACGCCCATGACGAATCCGCTTCACCTCCGCCGAATTTTTCTTGTCGCGATACTGGCCTGTCTGGTAGCTGGTCTTGGTTGCGAACAGCAGCGATACCAGCCGGCGGTTTGGAAGCCGGCTGGAGCAACCGGGACTTTGCCGGCTGCTGGCGATGAAGCGGCAAGCAGCGGCAATGTAATGACAGGCACGCTTCCCGCTGGTAGAGCCAGGGTGATGGGCAGCACGTTAGCGATGGGCTCAGGGACGCTGCCGGCGCGAATGGGAACTTTGCCGATTGGACAGTCCGCGTTGCCGCTGGGTGGATCGACGTTGCCGCTGGGGGGATCGACGTTGCCGCAGCGTGGAGCGTTGGTCAATCGCGGAACGATTGATCAGCCCGCAGGTCGGGCCGGTGTTAGCAGGCCACCACTGCCGAGGATTGACAGTCGTGACATTTGGGATACCTCACCAAAAGAAAGTATGAGTTCGGTTCAAGGGAAGCCAGGGCTGTATGGTTTGGGTGGCGGATTGCGGCCCTTGGCGAGGTCCGGTTCGGGGTCCACATTGGCCGGCCGTAATTTTGGATCATCGTCAACTCTGCCAGTAAGAAACGGTTTTGGCAGTTCAACCGTTCCGATGCGATCGAATCAATTGGGTGGTTTTGGCAGATCGGGTTCCACGATTCCTGATCGCGGTTTTGGTAACTCGCTGTTCAGCAGCCCAGCGTTCGGTGGATCGACGGTGCCAGTTCGCGGGTCCACGCTTCCAAACGGTTACTAAAAGGCGAAAGTGCCTTGGGGCGAAGGGCGATTGAGAAACTACCGGGCAATAAGCTCAAGATTCGCAATCGTTGCCAACATCAGCGGTAGAAATTCAACTGCCGATCGCCTTATGTGCCGGCCGGTGCGGTTTCCAAAGTTTGCGGCTCTATTTGATTTGTTGCATCCGCATCAATGAACGTCGAGCGACGACGAATTGTTCGGCGCTGGAGGCGACGGTTTGGGGAAGTCGCGCGTGGTATTTTTCCAGATACGCGTCGTTGCCAGATTGGATCAAATAGTGCACCCACTGGGCAGGTAGTTCGGGATCACGCCTAACGGGGCTGGGGGCGAAAATGGTGGCTAGCGGGGGAAAGTTCGGCTTTGGCTTTTTCGACCGGAAGTTCTGCCAGGTGAGCCTGAGCCGTTGTTCGGCTTGAGCAAAGTCGGTGGCGGCGGCTTTGGCTTGAACGTCATTGGCAAGGAAAACGGGGACCACGAAGGTGCGCGAGTGTTTGTAGGGTTCCGACCAGCTGCGAAAGACTTCTCGCGAGCCGGCGGCCAAGCAATCGACCCGCAAAACGCCAGCTCGCCAGGCAGCTGGCACTTCGAACTTGAGCGTGAGTTCTCGCCCGCCTTCGAGCAATTCTTGCGACGAACGGTGGAAGCGGAAAAACGCGCCCGTGCCGCGGTGGCTGGTTCCACTGGCGACTAAAATTTCTTGTTGAGGTCGACGCGAATATTTTTGTCGCGTCGATTCGCGCATGCCGACATCGACCGAGGCATTGCCGCTGACGGTAGATTTAAGTCCACCCTGCAAGTGCACTCCACCGGCGGCATTATCTTCTTGGCTGGTTTCAACTGAAACATCGCCGGCAATCTCAGAAAACGTTTCGCTTCGCGGGCCGTAATCGCTGACCAAAAATCCATTTCGATTCCAATAGACGTCAAAGCGAAACGCTTCAATTTGCTCCTTGGCCCCCACCGCAATTTCGGTTGAAACAGGAACGACGATTTGAATTGTCTTCTCGGCGGCGAGCTGCGTGTCAGGCGAATCGAGCGAATCGGGCGCGTCTTCCTCGGCTGCGATGATGGCCGGCACGTCAAAGGTCACCGGAGTATCCGCGGCCAAAGTTTTGGATGGCAGGACGTGAAATGCCAAGCAAGAAACAAGGCAAAAAATAGAACTAGCTTGGGCCAGCATGAGACAGAGCTCCTCCACTGAATGTGAATCGCGAGGGCTTCGTGCCGATTTTGAGGCGCTCCTTCTTGGAGGCGGCATGCTGTACGCAGCTCAAATCGAAACAGTTCATCGACCGAGCGTCAGAAAAACAAAAAAGCCGCCATCGTACGCGATCACGATGGCGGCTTTGAAAATGTTTGGGGCGTTACGCGATTGGCAGTTGAAGCCGCCGAGTAACTTTATTTAAGTTTTAAGCTTCAAGGAGGCGGCAATGTGGGTCTCACTCTCGCCTTGGCTCGATTCGCCAGCCAGCATCTAGCCGATAACTTGGCAAGCGACCAAGCCTAAAACCAATGAAGCGAACATGAGTGCGTAGCGTTGAATT
Source organism: uncultured Pirellulaceae bacterium (assembly GCA_964601665.1). Taxonomy (GTDB): domain Bacteria; phylum Planctomycetota; class Planctomycetia; order Pirellulales; family Pirellulaceae; genus Mariniblastus. The sequence continues at coordinate 3,271 of CAZROJ010000262.1, read as the reverse complement.
CCGCGAGCACCAATTTTTCGAATTGCAGTAACCATTGTTTACTCCTGAAAATCAAAAAGCCCGGAAAGCCGTTGGTCCAATCCGCTTGGCCCGTCTCTCGGCTCGCCGCTGTACGTAGTAACTCAGGCAGTTTTTGTGCCAAAACAAATCACTAGAAAAACGACATTTCCCGTGCCAAAGCTGTGTTCAAAATGACTCTTTGGGTGTGATCAAGGCGATTAATCTACGGAGAAAAGTGACCTTTGTCGCCGGTCAATTTTTTGCTCAAACGTAATTTCCAGCAGGCGTTGGCTCGTTTGTGGCACTGGGCAACCTTAAGGTGGCTTGTTGGGCTAATTCGCCGCCTTGGCGGTCGAAATTTTATGTGAATATTTCAACGGTGATTGATGGTTCGGGTAATCGAAAGCCTCCAGCTTACGTAAGCCGAACAATCATTTGACTTCAATGGCGGCTTGAAAAACGAAGGCCGCGATGGCTGGAGTCCGGCTTATCGCGTCTTCGGATTTTCCAACGCCTATTGGATTTTTGAACCCAGCGACCGCAGAAGCTCGAACGAGTAAATCCCGGTGCTGTGTCCGTCGGAAAACGAAATTTTGTAGCCGTAGTTGCCGGCCGGATGCATGGTCACAATTTCCACTGGCATCGTTTCGGCCAGCGACAATACCGGCAGACTGACGGTCTTGGGTTTCTCTTTTTGCTCGCCATCGACCGGCTTGTACAGCTGGTGCTTTTCCGTGCAATTGGCGCAGCGGCAGCCGTCACGCAGCACGCGAAATGGAATCCGCTGCTCCATGCCGTCTTGCCATTGAATGACCAAATGACGGTCCTTGGTCCTTTCAAGGCCGATGGGCAAAAGTTCGGACGGGTCGGTCGTGTTCACAGTTTTTTCTGTCCTGGTAGCGGTTGCGAATTTGGTGCTTATCCCACAACGAGTGAGCCGACGGCGGTAGTCGCGGGCCTATTTGAGTTTCGGGATAAGCACTTCAAAGGTAGGTCGAGGTCGGGTTTGAAACGAGAGGCTCATTGGCGATTGTCAATAAACCGTTTTCCCTTGGCTTCAAACCGTGGCAGTGTACCATTTTCAACCGGTTGCACATCGACTCGAAATCCCAAACGCGTCTCGAAAGCTTGGTGAATTTTCGTGACCAGGTCAGAGGCTTGGGAATTAGTCGTTTGGGAATCGGACGTTTGGGAATCGGACGCAATTTCAATCTCGACTTGCAGTTGATCCATCGCCCCCGCTTTGAAGGCCGTCATCCGGTACTCGGCGATCCCGTCAAACGCGCGGACAATTTGATCGACCGAACTGGGAAAAACATTAACGCCACGAATAATCATCATGTCGTCACTTCGCCCCAGCACGCCGCCGTCCAGTTTGACGAATTGACAACGATGGCCGTGGTCCCAAACCGGCCGCACCAAGTCGCCGGTGCGGTAGCGAATGACCGGACTGCCGGCTCGACCCAGACAAGTCAGGACCAGTTCGTAAACCGGGGCCACGTCATCGAGCGATGTGTTGCGGGATGGCGTTTCCGGATGCAACATTGCGTCGTCCGAACCGACCGGCAAAAACTCAGGAATGAACTCGGCTTCGTTCACAAAAATTCCACTACCGTCAGGAGCGGCAACGCCCCATGGCCCGACCTCCGATGCGCCACAGTGATCAATCACGTCGGCGTTCCAAGCGGATTCGATTTTTGATTTGATCGCTGGAATGGAACCGCCGGGTTCACCCGCGACGACGATCCGGGAGACCTGGGAGCCAGTGAGATCGATTTGGCTGTCTTTGGCCAGCTGAGCCAAATGAATGGCGTAGCTGGGCGTGCAAAACACAACGGTGGCGTCAATCGAATGGATGAGCTCCAGTCGTGCCGCACTGCTCATCGCTCCGGTTGGAGCAACCATCGCGCCGCGCTCAACCGCCGCATCAAAGGCACTCCAGAAACCGATAAACGGTCCAAAGCTAAACGCCATCAAAACTCGATCCGCGCTGCTAACTTTTGCGGAATCCAAAACGTACTGCCAGGCCTCCATCCACCAGCGCCAGTCGTTCGGAGTGTCCAGCACGATCATCGGGCGGCCGCTGGTTCCCGACGTGCGATGGAATCTGGAATAGGCGTCGACGGGAAACGTCAAATTGCGAGCGAACCCAGCCGAGTCGTCATCGTTGACGAGCTCTTGCTTGGTCGTGAACGGTAAATCGGAAAGCGATTCGATTTCAGCAAGCTTTGTTTTTTTGGCGGCGAACTTGGTTGTGTAAAACTTATTCGTGGGGACGATCGCATCGAGCAACTGATTCAAACGCGTCAATTGCCGCAGGCGTCGGCTCGGTTCGTCCAGCGACGTGATCGCCACTCGTTCTTGCGGCGAAGTTCTGGTGTATTCAATTTCTGTTATCAAGTTTGTTGCACTTACTTTTTAGAATTGAGCCGAGATGGAAATTGATTCAGCGACGGCCAGAGATTGATTGCTGGCCAAGCGTCACGGTAAAAGTTTGACACTGTCACCGATCGCAATTTTCCCCGGCTGGACGACGGAAGCGGTGATGCCGCCGTGACCTCGCATCGCATTGTAGCCTCCAGCGCCCAAATTTTCTTCCATCCGGCTGCAAGGGGGGCAGTTGCCGGTTCCCAAAAAGATCGCTTGGCCAATTTGAAACTGTTGGTTTTTTAATGCTTGAAGATTGATTCCCGCCACGACTAAATTTCGACGCAGCAGCGACGGGTCAATCGCTTCTTCGTTTAAAATCGCTGCCACCACGTTCAGGTGCTCTTGCTGGATCAGCGTGATCATCCGTTCGGCGTCGGGTTTGCCCGAAAAACGATCGCCTTCTAAGCCAGTCATCGTGGCAACCACGTCTTGGACGCAAACTGGCGGTTCGCGACGAGCCGGCCGAAGCCCAATCCAATCGACTCGGCCAACTTGCGGAATCGTGTTTAAGAGTTCTTTCATTTCCAGTGCCATCGCAACCCCAAGATTTTGACCAAAATTACCAATTGACTAAATTGACTAAGGCAAAGAACCAATGCGCTCCTGTGGAGCGATTTCGGACAAAGCCGGCCGAATGCGGCGGCCACCAATTAATTTTATTGTAACCGTTCACCGCGATTGTCGCTCGATTCTCCACAGCGAAAGCGTGAAGTAGCTTCCTGCAAGTCGCGCTAATGCTGCAAATCTCAATTCCGTGTGGTTCTTCGTGCCAGCACCTTTACCAAGCAAGCAACCAAGAAATCCCCAGCAATTCCAAACTCCCCTCTCCCCGCAATTCCGG
>CAZROJ010000261.1:0-5704 GCA_964601665.1 uncultured Pirellulaceae bacterium | reverse complement strand
TCAGCGGGCTTCGTTTCTTCGGTCGCTACTGGAGCCGACGCCGCTGCGGCGGGAGCAGCTGCGGCTGGAGCTGCAGATGCTGCGGCTGGCTTTGCTGCGGCTGACTTTGCACCCGGCTTGCCATCCTTGCCTTCGTTTTTGGCTACGACGTTTTTACGACCGGCCAAAACAGCATCTGCCATGTGGCTGACGATTAGCTCAATCGAGCGAATACCGTCGTCGTTGCCTGGGATCGGCAAATCCACCATGTCTGGATTGCAGTTGGTATCAATCAGCGATACGGTTGTGATGCCAAGATTCTTGGCTTCCAAGATCGCATTCTTTTCTTTGTTTGGATCAACAATGATCAAGCACTCTGGCAAGCGATTCATCGAACGCATGCCGTTCAAGTTGCGATAGATCTTGCGATACTCGCGGTTCAAAGACGACTGGGCCTTCTTCGAGTAGCCATCGATTTTGTCGCTGTTTCGAATATCCTCTAGCTCTTCCAAACGGCTCATTCGGCTACGAATGGTGCGGAAGTTCGTCAACGCGCCACCCAACCAACGTTCGCTCACGTAAGGCATGCCGCAACGATCGGCTTCCCGCTGCACCGCGGCCGAAGCTTGACGCTTGGTACCGACGAAAAGAATCAGACTTCCACCGCTGGCCACGTTCGAAACGTACTTTTTGGCTCGCAATAGGCCGCGAACGGTTTCGCGGATGTCCATGATGTGGATTTGGTTTTTTCGACCGTAAATATAAGGAGCCATCTTCGGGTTCCAACGACTAGCGCGGTGACCAAAGTGAACTCCAGCGTCGATCAAATCTTGAACGAGTTTATTTGCCATAAAAATCTCCCAAAAGCCTGCAGATCACTTCCGATGGTTGGCATACCATCCGGGCCGTCCTTAAATCAGGATCGGTTTAGCAGGCGGGTTAAAAAATCTTTGAACGGGGCTCGACGAGCCCGAAAAGAGATATGCTCTTTTCCCCGATCAAACGAACCGCAGAGTCTATCGGCAACCGCAAACGTGAACAATCGCTAAAAGCAGTGATTTCCGGTGTTTTCAACGCGAAACTGAGTCTTTCCAAGCCTGTTTCGCTCCATCCAATTCGGCAATCGCCTTCAAAACCGAATTTCCATCGCGTTCCTGAAACCAATGATCGTGATCAAATCGAGCAAATGCTCCCGAAAACATCGCGTCACGAAAGTGTCGCGGCCTGTCAAATTCCATAATTTCGACGGTCAGCCTTGGACGTACCCAATTTTCATTTACCAATTTTCTTCTGCCAAAACTGAGCAATCCCGCCTTCGTCTGAAAGTCGATACGGTTCGTAGCCAAAATTCGAATACGCTTTGCAGGCAACTTCGTTAAATTCCAGCACTTCCAACGTCACTTTGCAGCAACCGCGATTCACGGCTTCTGTCTCGACAAACTCAAATAGCCGTCGCGACAAACCACGACCGCGAAACTCCGCCACGACGATCACGTCATGAATATTAATCAACGGCTTGGCCGCAAAAGTTGAGAACCCTTCAACGAAGTTAATCAAGCCAGCCGGTTGTTCATCAACGTAAACAATCGCGCTGCTGACGTGCGGCCGGCGATGCATCTCTTCAAGCAGTCGTGACGTTACTTCGCCGCCGAGCGGTTGGCCGCCACCCATTGAACCCGTTGCGTACGCTTGCATCAATTCAATCAATTGCTGGCCTTGGATGGCGTCGGCATAGTCGACTGGCCGGACTTCGATACCCATGTTTTACTCTTCCAACTTTGCTGGCAGCGCAACGTGCTACTGCTATCAAAAATGATATTGCGACCCCCTTCCATCCTGCTACCGTACCGCATCAATTTTTTCGGGCGTTCTTTGGGGGGGAAACCAGAACACTCGACTTCGCCAAATTCGCTGCGAGTTAATTTGACGTTGGACATCTTTCATTTCAAACATCGACAGTCACTGTTACGGTCGGAGAGATCATGATTCGAATCCCCCACGCATCGCTTGTCGCACTACTCGTCGCCGGTCTTGCTTGTTCGTTTTCCGGTTGCCGGAACCGCTGCAACAACACTTGCGGCGGCGGACTTTTTGCAAGCAACGGCACGATTGCTCCGGCTCCGACCTACAGTCTAAACATTCCCTCAGCCGGCCAAAACCAGCCTTACTACCGCCCCAACGGCGGCCCGATCAGCACGACCGCTCGAGCACCGCTGCCGGCGTCGAATGCCAATCAAAACAATAATTCAGACCTTCAATGGCGACGCTCAGGCGAAGGCACCGGAAACTTCGGTGCTCAGCCGCCAGCCGCGCAGCCTCAAAACAACTCCGCCGCTGGAACTCGGCTGGTCGAACTCAACAGTGGCGTGAATACCGGATCGAGCGTCATGGTGGGCGGCGTTCAAAATCGCTCTCGCGTCGCAGCCGCGACTCAACCTCTACCAGCCACCGGCGTTTCGTTTACCGATTCGCGAAATTTTGCCACAACACAAATCGACGAACGAATGGATGCGACTCGGGTTCCCGTCACCGACGCAACGCAAGTCCGGGCCACCGCTCAGACCTTCATCGCAGCCGCGCCGACTCAACCAAACCCAAACTTCGCAGGAATGCGGCAACCAATGCGAAATCAGCCAACCTTTGCAACACAGCCTCAGCAAACCTTTGCCGCTCAGCCAGTCGTTCGACCCGTGCAAACCGCTTACACCGCCAATGGCTACATTGTCCCCAGCCAACCCCAAGCCTTTGCCGCTCAAACTTTCATTCAACCTAATAACACCGCCAGCTATTCCGCTGCCGCCAATAACGCCGTCGGCTGGCGCGGACGCGAACTCGGTTCGCAAGCGAGATAGGCTACACTGGTTGCTCTGTCTCACGTTTGCGATGCGGCAAGCCAAACGACCCGCCGCCGGTGCCAATCACTCGTTTAAAAGTTCAAGTCGAGTTATCGAAAGTCAAACGTGTCGTTGAACTCTGCACTTCAAAAACTTCTTTCAACGAAAAACCTGCAGCGTTATTGGCGAAAAGTCAGCCGAGTCCAATCGCTGGATAGAGAATTCCAAAGTCGCTCGGACGAGGAACTGCTCAGCAAAAGCCTCGAACTTCGATACGACGCTCAAAGCGGCAAACCGCTGGACTTGTTGGCAGTCGAAGCGTTTGCTCTGGTTCGCGAAGCCAGTCGGCGAACGATCGGCATGCAACATTACCCGGTGCAGCTATTGGGCGGTTTCGCCATGCACTCGGGCGCGATCGCGGTGATGCAAACCGGCGAAGGCAAAACATTGACCGCCACCTTGCCGCTGTACTTGGCTTCGTTGACCGGCCGAGGAGCCCATCTTGCTACGGCCAATGACTATTTGGCGGCTCGAGACGCTGAATTGATTCGACCGATATTTTCGGTGCTGGGAATGTCGATTGGCGTGATTGAATCACAGTCCAATCGCGTTGAACGAGCCGTCGCCTATCAAGCCGACATTACGTATTCGACGGCCAAGGAAATTGGATTTGATTTTCTTCGCGACCGCTTGGCCAAACGACATCGCCAAGACGAAAGCACCCATCACTTGGCCGGACTTGTGGAAAATCAGCCAAACGGCGATGACATCGCCATCGTCCAACGCGGTTTAAATTTTATGCTCGTCGACGAAGCGGATAGTATTTTGATCGATGAAGCGCGGACGCCGCTGATCGTTAGCAGCCTGCCTGATGAAGTCGCAAAAGCCAAAATCGAACTCTATCGCTGGTGTTCGTCAGTCGCCGAACAATTCAAGCCTGACCAACATTTCACCGCGGATGAAAAAACGAAACAAATCGAACTGACGACCGAGGGCAGACAGTTTTCGCGAACACTTCCAAAACCAAAACTACTGGCGATGACGCCGCTGCTGGATATTTATCAGCAAGTCGAGCAAGCGATTTTTGTGGACGAAAATTATTTCCGTGGTCGCCAATACGTAATCCGTGACGGCGAAGTGGTGATCGTCGATGAGTTTACAGGCCGACTGGCCGAAGGTCGCAAGTGGCGGTCGGGTTTGCATCAGGCGATCGAAGCCAAGGAAGGACTCGAGGTCAGTGTTGAGACCGGTGAATCGGCTCGCGTTACGATCCAAGACTTGTTTTTGAAATATGACCGCTTGGCAGGCATGACGGGAACCGCCGCCAATAGCTCGACCGAACTAAAGAAAATTTACCGTACCCCGGTCGTCGATGTTCCAACCAACCGCCCGCCAAAAAGAAAGCGTTGGCCGGATCTGGTTTTCGCGACGGAAGAAAAGAAATGGCTGGCGGTCGTCGACGAAGTGGCTACCGTTCGCGACCAAGGCCGTCCCGTTCTGATCGGCACCCGCTCGATCGATAAATCCGAACGGCTGTCAGAGTTACTGCATGAACGCGGGGTCCCGCATGAAGTGTTGAATGCTCGCAATTTGGCCAAAGAGGCCGAAATTGTAAAAAACGCGGGTCAAAAAGGGCGCGTCGTCGTCGCAACCAACATGGCCGGCCGCGGCACCGATATCAAGGTCTGCGAGGAAGCGTTGGCTTGCGGCGGGCTTCACGTGATCTGCACCGAAGTCCACGATTCGGCTCGAATCGACCGGCAACTGATTGGCCGCTGTGGTCGCCAAGGTGATCCAGGATCTTATCGACAATTCGTTTCGATGACGGATGAGATTCTAGAAAACGGCATTGGAAAAAAACGAGCCGCGAAGTTGCAAGGTCTGCGGGCCGATTCGCCGCAGACACTCGCACGATTTTCTAAACTGTTCAAACAGGCCCAACGAAAAGTGGAACAACAACATTTTCGCGGCCGGCAAATGCTGCTGCATCACGAAAAACTTCGTCATGAAATGCAAATCGAAATGGGACAGGATCCGTACTTGGACACCGCCGGAGCCGGCTAGCCGGCGGCGGTAAAAAACAAGCAATGACAAACCGGCTTTGCCTTGCCAAGTTTTTCGCTAGTCTTTTTTAGCTCCGCCGGCCGCTGGGCCATCGCCAGGTTCACCAGATTCTTCTTTGGCCTTTTTCGCGGCTTTGATCTTTTTGGGGTCCAAGCGTGCGCCGGCAAGCAAACCCTGTTCGAGCATTTCGCCGATGGTCATTTTTTGTTTGGCGACCGCAACAAACGCTTTTTTGAACTCGACCGCCATTTCTTTTTCCAATTCATAAACGGCCCCTTTATCTTTGCCGACCGATTTTGGATCCTTGGCCTTGGCCACTTCGTCCGCTTTCGTCGCTATCTCGAACTTTTTCGAATAACCAAATTGTTTCATTTCTTGGTGAATACGTTCGGCAAACTTGGTTCGCAGTTTTTTATCTTTTTCGGCGTGACAAGTTTTGCAGCTGAACGAACGCAACAGGTATTGCTCTTTCAATACATCCTGAAAGACCTCATGAGCTGCGACGGAATTCGTAGCGGCGAACATGAAAAAGGCCATAGCGGCAAAGCAAATACGGTTGAACATCGATTAAGTCCTGTCAATGAGTGATGGTAAAATGGCACGAGGCCACAGCGACGCTGCTTCGTGATAGGTTAACAAAAAACGCCGCACGGAAAAACCGAGCGACGTTTTGATTGCATGCCGCGAACTCGGGTGGAATTCGTTAGTTTCGAGATTCGTCTAGTGCTTATTCCAAAACTTCCCAAAACTTAAACTGCCCGCGGCTAGTGCCGCAAATCTCAATTCCGTGTGGTTCTTCGTGCCAGCACCTTTACCAAGCAACCAAG
>CAZROJ010000260.1:0-5792 GCA_964601665.1 uncultured Pirellulaceae bacterium | reverse complement strand
CAATTAGATTGCTGCAGCAAATTAAAACGTGACCTAAATCTTTTGCCCAATCCGCAATTCGCCGAAGCAGGCAAACCAAGTTGAAAATTTTGACTCTCGCGATTTCGTGCACCCGCTACACTGTTGGCTGCTTGGTGTCGCAACTAGAATCTGGGAATGAGCACTCAAGTTACAATTGTTGGTACGGGCCTGATCGGTGGTTCTTTGGCTAAAGCAATCCGGAAATCTGGGTTTGCCGATGTGGTCGTCGGTTACGATCGAAATGAAGACGAACTGAAGCAGGCGAAAAAATTGGGTGTCATTGACCGATTTTCGGTTGACGTCGTCGAAGCCATTAAGGGTTCGGAGATCATCGTTTTGGCCGTGCCGGTTTTGGCGACCGGCCAGGTTTTAGATGAAATTAAAGACGCCTTGGGCGGTGATTCGGTCGTGACCGACGTCGGTAGTTCCAAGGCGGCGGTTGTCGCGGCGGCCAAGAAGTCGCTGGGCGAGGCGTTTGATCGGTTTGTGCCGGGACATCCGATCGCTGGCCGTGAGCAGAGCGGAATCGCGGCTGCAGAAACCGAGCTGTTCCGCGACCACCGAATCATTTTGACGCCGTTGCGGCAAACGGATCCGGCAGCGATCACGCGGGTGACCGAGATGTGGGAGTCGATTGGTGCCGACGTAAAATGTTTAGGTGTCCAGCAACATGATTTAGTGCTGGGCGTGACCAGTCATCTGCCGCATGTGTTGGCTTACGCGACCGTGGATACTTTGGCGGGCACCGAATATGTCGACAAAATATTCGACTTTGCCGCTGGCGGTTTCCGCGATTTCACTCGAATCGCTTCCAGTGATCCGATCATGTGGCGCGACATTTGTTTGACTAACAAAGACGCCATCTTAAATGTGCTGGGCCGTTTTGAAGATCATCTGGCAACGATTCGAACTTTGATCGAAAACGAAGACTCGCCGGGGCTCACCAAAACGTTTGCCAATGCGAAACAAATTCGTGACAACTGTTTGAAACGAAAGTCGTAGTTTGGCGCCGAGTCACTTGATTGATGAAACCGACGATAAAAAAACTTGGTGATGCGGCTGTCTTGGTCGAATTTGAGCAACGGATTGACGTCGAAGTCAATCGCCGAACGCTGAGCCTGCGAGACCAATTGGAAGCACAAAAAAATGTATCTGTCGAGTTTTTGACGCCCGCGTTTTGTTCGCTGGTGATCGGTTTTGATCCGGGTGAGACAACGTTTGAACAGCTGTCGGCGTGCGTGAGTGAATTATCCGAAAGTCTTGAAACGGAATCGATCTCGAATTCGAAGTTGGTTCGCATTCCTGTTTGCTACGATCCAGAATTTGGGCTCGACCTCGCCTACGTTGCCGAGCGACTGGCGTTGTCGATTGATCAGGTCGTCGGGATTCATCAACGGCCGATTTATCATGCCTACATGCTGGGATTTTTGCCGGGGTTTGCGTATCTGGGCTGCGTCGAAGCGGCTCTTCAAATCGATCGCAAGGCAAATCCGCGCACCGAAGTGCCATCGGGTTCGGTTGGTTTGGCTGGAATGCAAACCGGGATCTATCCGGCGGCGGCTCCCGGCGGCTGGCAAATTATTGGCCGAACGCCGCTGAAGATGTTTTCGGCCGGTCGCGAAAATTCGTTTTTGATAACGCCGGGCGATCAAGTTGAATTTTTTTCGATCGACCGGAACCAGTTTGACGCGATGGTTCGTCAGGAGATCCAATCGTGTCACGAGTAAAGATTGCTTTTCAAAACGCCGGCCTGCAAACCACGCTGCAAGACTTTGGGCGGAGCGGATTTCAGCATTTGGGTGTTCCCAGTGGCGGAGCGATGGACCGATTTTCGGCGGCGATTGCAAATCGGTTGGTCGGGAATCCTGATGAGGCGGCTGTTTTTGAAATCACGCTGCTGGGGCCGATTGTCGAGTTCCATGGCGACTGCCAGATTTCGGTTGCCGGAGCCAATCTTGGTCCGGTTATCGACGGTTGTCCGGCACCGATGTGGGAAACGCTAACGGTTACCCAAGGCACGAAGCTTAGCTTCCAAGGTCGCCGGTCGGGTTGCCGTTGTTATCTGGCAATCGGCGGCTCGGTCGAGTCGCCAAGATGGCTCGGCAGCGTTTCGCCGGCACCGCCGAGCGTTGTCGTGGGCCAATCAAACTCTCGCGTGGTTGCCGGGCGAGTTTTTGAAGTGGCTGCCAATTCAAGGCCGTTGTCCAAAAAGATTTATCCGGGGAAGCGTCGCCCGCAGTTGCCAGTCGCCGGAAGCACGGTTGAACTTCCGATTGTTTGTGGTCCCGAGTGGGAATGGTTTTCGCCGGAGCAGCAACGTTCGTTTCTGGACTGCGAATTTAAGATTGGTTCGCAATCCAATCGGATGGGCTACCGGCTAAGTTCCTTTTGGGACAAAGCGTTTTCGCTGCCGCCGATGATTTCGTCAGGCGTGACGCCGGGGGTTGTTCAAGTGGCCACTTCGGGGCGGCCAATTTTGTTGATGCGAGATGCTCAAACGACCGGCGGTTATCCTCGGCTTGCCGTCGTCAGGCAAGAAGCCATTAACTTGGCGGGTCAGCTTGCCCCGGGTGATCGCGTTCGTTTCGTGATTTAGGTTGGGCGTATCAAGATCACTGATCACGCAACGAACGGAAATACTGTTCGGCGTGCTCTCGGTGCTTTTTGGAAAGCTTTTGATTTTCGGTGGGGTCGGTCGTCCGGGCTTCGGTTGCTCGAATCAGTTCGGCGACTTCGGAACTAGATCGTCCCGAGATATTGTTGCCGTCCGCGTTGCCGGTGACGACCTTTTCGCCTCTGCCAACTTTGCCTCGAACGCCAGTTTTGAAGCCACTGGTTTCATCTTCTTCAAAGCCGCGTTCGCCAAGGCCCTTGCCCTCGCCATTTCCTTCGCCCTCGCCGTCTCCTTTGCCACGTTGACCTTGACCTTGACCTTGTCTTTGCCCCTCTCCCTCGCCCGGCTGTTTTAGTTGATCCATCATGTCTTCTAGGTCTTCCAAGGCTTCCATGTCTTGCATTTGTTGTTCAAGATCTTGCAGGTCGCCGCCCATTTCCTCGAGGGCTTCGGCAGCTTTTTCAAGGGCTTCTTTCATCTGTTGTGGATCGCCGCCTTCGCCTTTTTTCATTTGCTCGGCGGCTTCTTTAATTTGCTCGGCCAGTTTTTTCATTTGATTTTGCTGAGCGTCATTTTGTTTTTGTGCGTCAAGTTTTTGCTGGAGCTTGGCGGCCTTGTCCAGGTCGCCTTCTTGGACGGCCTTGTCAATTTGCTTCTGCAGTTCTTCCATTTTTTTCTGGCGTTGTTCGGCGGCTTTTTTCATTTGGTCGGCCAAATTTTTGAGGTCTTTGGCGATCTTTTTGGCTTCGGCCTTGGAAAGTTTTCCTTCTTTGAGCTTTTTCGCTAGTTGTTTGATCGCCTTATCGGCGTCGGCGAATTTACCGTCGGCGAGTGCCTCGGAGACTTTCTTGGCTTCGCCTTTTCCCACTTCCTTGAGCTTGTTCAGGTTCTCGCGAAACTTTTTGCTGTCGCCGATCGACTTCTTTCGTTCTTCGATCTCTTTTTTGATGTCGTTGATTTTGACGAGTGCTTGTTTTTTGGTTTCAAAGTTATCGCTGTTGAGTTTGTCGAATTTTTTTGCGATCGCTTTGACATCTTCGCTGGCATCTTTCAGGCCCTTGGCGTCAATCTGTTTTCGCGTTTGTTCCAGCTTCTTTTTAAAGGCTTCGACTTTCAGTTTGGCTTTCTGTTTGTCTAATTTTTCTGGGCTGGCAGCGGCGACGGGTTTTTGAGCGTCGGGAACCAGCGATAGGAGAATCGTAATGATCGCGATTGGGATCAGCGGAAGTAAGCCCGAGAGTCGCGGCCGCAATTCAAACTTTTCGGCAACCTCGATCGTTTCCGCTCGACGCGTCGCGTCTTGGATCAGGGCCTGTGAAACTTCATCCATGGCGCTTTCGGCAGGCAGTGAAATTGCACTGGAGAGTCGTTCTTTCAAGTGGAATCGTCGGTCGACTTCGGTGGCGACCTCCAGACGAGGTTTAAGCTGCCGCCAGGTCAGCAGCGCGGTGGTGATGAATCCGATCACGATCGCGCCTAAAACCCACGAATAGATCCATGCGTCTTTTTGGTCTTGGGACTGCAAGAAATCGAAATGAAAAATCTTGGGTAGAGCGACTCCGATGGTCGCAACCAGCAAGCTGATAAAGGCGGCCCAAGTCAGGATCGAAAAAAACTGTCCGATCGCAAGCCGACGTTGCGCGGTCGAGATGGCTTTATTGATTTCGTTCATGGCAATCTTGATTCAAGAAAGAGGACCGTTAGTTGGAGTCTGGCCGACGATCGTTCAAAGGTTGAGCGTGCAAAACCCAATACCGATGAAATGGTTTGATAGTACATTCTAAACGATTTCGCATGCCAAGGCGAATCCTGAATAGGAAACGCTTGCCTCGCCTGTTGGTTGTTAGTCACATTGGTTGTTCACCGTGATGCATCCGCACACGCTACACAACTGCCAAATCAATTGAACACCGGTCCAGTCCCACAGCGTTTCATCGCCTTCGCTGGGTTGGTGAATCGCGATCACGTCCAGTGTCGGAGCGCGGATCACATATTCGTCGATTTTCAGCGTTGATTCACTCAGGATTCCGGTTTCATCGGGTGGCAATTCAATTTCGCTGGCTTCGACCGTCCGGACGATTTCTGCCGTACAGTTCGGGTTGTTGCAATGGGTCGCAGGTTTTGTCTGCATGAACGGGGCGCAGCCATAGATCACGACCGATTCTTCGTCCGACCAATTATTGTCTTCAAAATATTCCGTGTGCCATGTCGATCTCGCGATTGCAACCGCTCGATTCATTTCTGTTTTTGATAGCTGGTCGATGCCAAACACGCCTTGGTATTCCAAGGCCGATTCCGCGGTCGTTTGGTCGTGAAGCCGTTGTTCGAACGAGACGGCGGATTGCGGGAAGTGAGATGGGTAATCGGAGTACGGAAAGTCAGGATTGAATTCGGGCGGAGCAGGGGCGATCACTTCGATTTCTTTTTCATTGAGCATGCGGTAGAGGAAGTCGCCACCGTTGGAACTGTATTGAAAGCCATGAACCAGCGGCACGAATCGCACACCGGGAAGTTTTATTGTGACCAGTTCGTCGGCCGTGTCGAGCATGTAGACAACGTGACAGGGCGGATCAGCGTTGCGAAACCGCAAACCGTATTGCTCAGCAGAGCCTCCATAGTAATGTTGATGTCGCGAATCCGCTTTTGGGAGTTCGCGAGAAATCGCAATTCGGTCGTGGTCAAAGATTTCAACTGGCATGATGGATTGCTTGTTCTCTAAAAAGGTAACTTTGGGAATCGATGAATTAGGGCCAGTCCCAGAGCCTCGCCGCAGACTGAAATGACGCTAACACTTTAATTTCGCGAGTTCTGGGGCTGCTTTATGGGGCAGGCTAAAAAGTAGTGAGTTTGCTGTTTTACAGAAGCTCGCGAAGGACGCAAAGAAATCTAGGGGCTGGGTTGGCTTGACGGACCGTTTGTCTTTCCAGTCACTTGTTTGTTGTTTGGCGGATTAAACGAACGCATCGTCGCCGGAACCCAATGGTTGGAGTCCGATCATTCGCAAGTGTCGCTCGATTCTCCGAATCGAAAGCGTGAAGTGGCAGAAAGCAAACCACTTCAATAATCGCTTTTTAAGGCAAAATCCTTTGTGGTTCACGCTATCAACTTGGAAAGTTGAGCGAGTGCGCCTGTGAAGTTGTTTGAATGGTTCGGTGTA
>CAZROJ010000259.1:0-5802 GCA_964601665.1 uncultured Pirellulaceae bacterium | reverse complement strand
GCTACTTCCATTGCGGCGGCAACTCTTTGCCGGTTTTGATATCCGTCGGATAGTTCGCCTTGTTGCTCTCCAAGTGATCGATCAACTTCTTGGCCATCGCTTCGGCTTTTTCGGGATGTTTGCTCAGCACGTTCGTTCGCTCGCCAATATCCGCTTTCAAATCGTAAAGCTCCCATGCTTCCTTGGCGTACAAGTAGATCAGCTTCCACTGTCCTTCCCGGATCGACGATTCCGGTCCACTATGCCCCCAAAAGTTAGGCTCGTGCCAAAAGAAAAGATCAGGTCGAACATCCTTTCGCTTACCGGCCAACAAATCGGTGATGTCGTAGCCGTCGAGTACTTCCGGTGTGGGATGTTTTGTGCCCGCGAGACTCAGTAGCGTTGGCATCCAATCTTGATGAATGAACGGCGTCCCGTCGACTCGACCTGGAACCAGTGGCATTCGTTGTTGGTGTGGCATTGATTCATCTTGTTCGCCCCACGCGACTAGGTTCGGAATACGGTGACCGCCTTCGTAAGCGTCATTTTTCAAGCCCTTCAGTGGAGCATTATTCCGCAGGCCGCCATTATCCGCGGTCCAAATTACGAGCGTATTCTTGGCGATGCCAAGCTTTTCAATGTGCTTCATCACGTCGCCCAAACTCTTGTCAGCTCCTTCGACCAAAGTCGCGTAGGCACGCTGGCGTTTATTCATGTTCGGGTAGTTTTTGCCAAAGCGTTCGTCTTCGATAATCGGCGTGTGAATCGCGTAATGCGACAGGTACAGGAAGAACGGTTTTTCGTCCTTCACCGCCGCATCGATCTCCGCAATCGCCTCGAGAGTCAACGCTTCCGTCAGATGCACTTGCTGGCCATCGCGATCGACGTGGTAGGGGTCCTTGCCACCGCACTTTTTGCCGATCGGCGAACCGCTGGCAGTGGCGTAGTGAGTCCGGTCAAAAGAAATATTTTTAGGATCGGCCGCATACGATTCCTCGGTACCAACATGAGCCTTACCAATGCAAATCGTTCGGTACCCGACTTCCTTTAACAGTGCCGGCAGTACAACGTCTTCCTTCTGGATACCGACATTGTCCTGCTTGGCAGACCGCATGGTATTGGAATTAATACCTGGCGTGCCCGTGATAAAAGTCGTGCCATGCCGGACTGGATTCTGACCTGTTAAAATCGAAATCCGCGAAGCCGAACAAACGCTGCAGGCGGTGTAGGCGTTGGTGAACTTCACGCCTTGCTTGGCCAGCTTTTCCATATTCGGAGTGCGTAGCGAGTCGTTCAGCTTGGTTCGCCGATCCCACATCGGCTCAGACGTATCTTGCCACCCGTAATCATCTGCAATAAAGAAAACGATATTCGGTTTGGCTTTTCCTTCCTGCGCCACGAGCACCGACGGCACATTGGCACAGCAAAAAAAGATCATCAGAGAAAACAAAATTGAAATCGAGTGCATGGACTTCATGCTGGTCCTTGGGTTGGATTATTATCGACCTGTTGGTGTAGCCAACGCGTGAACATCACGCGTGATTGGCTCAGGTTGTCGTGCGGGTTGGAAACTACATAGTAAGCCCGTTCGGATTTTAATTCATTTTCCCCGAGCCGGACAAGTCGGTCGTGTTTTAATTCAGATGAAACAAACGACGACGGCACAAGCGCAACGCCGATACCCGCCTTGGCGGCATCGACCAGCATATGAAAATGCTCAAAGCTGGGGCCATCGGGAAATCGAGCTTCTTGGTTTCTCGATTGAAACCATTCTTGCCAACTATGGGGACGAGTCGAATGTTGCATCAGTGGCAGGCTGCCAATCAGTTCGTCGGCGTCCAAGTCGCTGCCTTTTTCTTGGCCTTTGAACTGCTCGACCAGACGCCGCGACGCGACCGGCACCAAATACTCGTCCATGAATTTTTCGGACTTTAAACCGCTCCAGTGCCCGTCTCCATAAAACAGGCCAACATCGATCCTGCCGCCTTGCAAATTAGGTGAACGCTCGGGTGCAGCAAAATCCACCTCCAAAGTCACCACGTGCAATTTAACTTTTGGATGCTGCTGGACAAAGCTTAACAATCGCGGGATCAGCCAATAACTTGCCAGCGACGGTAGCGAACCAACGCGTAGCTGTTGAACACCTTTGTTACTGACCAAATCCGTTGTTGCCGTTTCGATGCGATCCAACGCCGACGACAGCGAATCCTGATAAGTGCGACCTGCCTCAGTAAGACGAAGCCGCTGCTTAATTCGTTCGAACAGCCGGATGCCCAAATCGGATTCCAGCTGCGACACCTGCTGACTAACCGCGCTCGCAGAAACACCCAGCTCTTGGGCCGATTTGGCAAAACTCTCATGTCTGGCCGCCGCCTCGAAGGCTCGAATCGCGTTGAGTGAAGGTGTCGCATTTCTCATTGATGATCCGCGTGAACTGACGTCGTTGTCCCAGCTGTTTGAATGCCAGCTTATTTCAAACCGTAGCCAGCCAACATGATAGCTCGAATGCCCTCACTCTTTTACTCACCTTCGGATTTTCGCGATTTCAAATCGTAAGACTGGCCAGCTTTCAGAATCACGGGCTTGAATTCGTCTGTTGCGTCTGCCTGCAGGTCATAAAACGAAACGGCCGCGTTTCCGACCACACGCCCCTTGGAGCCTTTGACGATCAAAGCCGTGCTTTCATCAATGCCGATACCCAGCATTTGAGGATACTTTTTCATCAAACCCAAAAACGGTTCATGACGTTCGCGTTGCAAAAAGTGTGCATCAATGATAACGCCTTTCAACAATGCCATGCCTCGCGTGTATCCGTCATACTCAATATCGCGATTCGAGGTCGGATTTCCTCGCACAAGGAAATCGCTGGGCACTTGGCAACCTGCAGAACTGCCACCCACCACGCCGCCGCGATCGAGCACTTGAGCCAGCAGCTTTGGCACTTGAGTACCTTCGTAACTGTCCATAAATCGAAATGTTCGTCCGCCGTCGATCCAGACGCCATCCGCGTTTTTCAAAATCCGGGCGAACGCTTTGCTCTGGTCAGCCACAAACGGATCGGCGGCGTGCAAGATCGTCACGTTGTTGCAATCAAACTCTCGCAGTTTTTCGGCCATGTACGAATCAGGCTCTTCAAAACGATCGAAACTTTTTGCACTGGGAATACAAACAAACGAAGCATCTTTACCGCCGGTCAGCTTCACAAATTCCTGCAGCACGTCTTGATTCAGTCGCGACCCACCATGCAAAAACAGCGTGCCATTTTCCACGATCGACGTTCCCGCATCTGTGGGCGGGAATGCCGGACGTCCGCGATCGTTTGCCGCACGAACCCAAGCAAAAAGATCTTGGCTGTAGCTGGGATAACCACCGGGCCCAAACACATCCAGACATTCAAAAGTAACTTCGCGTTTCGGTAAACCGTTGGCCTTTTCAACCATTAAGCTAATATCCCTGTCACCATAACCGGCAATCCGCCTGCCCGCATGCACGACAGCTGCCGACGAATCGGGGATCGACCAATGGACCTTTCGCGGCGAGCCCAGATCCTCGTTGTTCTTCGCCGACCAGGCTTCGCCAAAATGAAACTCGCACTTGGCAAACGGAGACTCCAGTCGCTTGGCTTCATCGCGATCGTCCAGTTTGCTCAGCAATGACACGGTAGACGAATCAACCGCGATCACTCCGCTTCGCTTGGCAGTGTTCTTCAACAGCGACAGCAGCAGCGGGTTTTTCGCGATGGCTTCTGGATTCCCTTGAACCCAAACGCCATCGGCGTTCAGCAACTGCATCGTCAACGCCTGGAAATCTTTCGGCAGGCTGCTCAACACCGTCACCGAATCCGCACCTCGATTTTCCCAGCGTTCACTGTCGATGCGGGTTTTTCCATTAAGGTTAATTACGACAACATGAGGCGAGGCGTTACCGCTCAGATGAAGAAAGCAATCGACGACGTAGTCCGGCACGTCTCCATCACCAACAATCATTCGCGATCCGGCGATCGGGCGAAGGAGGCGACTTGCCTGCTGCTGAGAAAAACAGTCCGTCGACAAAAATGTAATCGTCAGGACAGCAGCGAATATGAATGTGACGAAGCGATTGGGAATGTTCATTGAGGTTTTAAAAATAAAAGACTAACGAATGCAATTGATTTAAAATGAAAAACGAGTGCCTTGGCCGGCGGTCAGCTTTGGACCGCAGCGACCATGGTGATCTCGACGGTGGCATCACCCGGCAACGTCGCGACCCCGATCGCCGCTCGACTGCCGATACACGATTCCCCCCATCGGTCCGCGATCTGATCGGACGCGAAATTTGCGAGCGCCGCATGGCTCGTGAAGCCAGCCTCAGCGTTAATAAAAACATTCAGCTGCAAAACCATACCGACCGCTTCGCCATCGCTGAGCAAACTTTCAATCGCGATCAACGCATTGGTCGCGGCCAAGCCAACTGCCGCTCGGTGCTGTTCTAACGAGTCGTCGACGCCGACCTTTCCAACGTACTGAAGATCGCCATCGATTCGAGGCGTCATACCGGACGTGTAGATCAGATCCGCATGGCGAACCGCAGGAACATATCGGCCCTGAGGAATAGGTTGCTGCGTGAGATTATTCATGACTTGTATCGTTCGACCATTTCAACAATTCGTTTAGCCGCCGCGACCGCTGCCGCATGATCTTGGGAATAGTTCAGCCGAATACTGTTGCCAGCCAAGGGATCGAATTCCGTCCCCGGCGTGACCGTGACTCCGGCTTGATGTCGCAACAGCTTAACAAACAGATGGTTGGCATAGGCCAACTTGGGCAATTCAGGAAACAGATAACTGCCCGCTTGCGGAGTCGCCGTTGGAAATCCAGCTTGGCGAAAAATATGCAGCAAGTCGTCGCGAATTTTTTCGTGGTCCTCAATTCGCTGCTCCAGCCAGCCACGGGGCTCATTGAACCAAGTCGCCAGTGCCGCCTGACTGTAACCGGCCGCTCGCAGCGAGACGATCGCCTGCAAACGCTCCATTCTTTCAATCAACGCCGCCGACCCAAACGCCACCCCCAGTCGAAAGCCGCTCAGTGATTCCGTTTTGGAAGGCCCCATGATCGTGATCAAATTTTCCGGCGCATCGTCGCAAGCTCGCAAATGCGCGTACGATTCACCCGAGTAAAGCAAACGCGAATAGAGTTGATCGACAATCAAGGTCACGCCATACTTGGCCGCCAAGTTTGCAATCGTGTTGATCGTATCTTGCGAATAAACGACGCCCGTTGGATTGTTCGGATTAGAAAAAACAAACACTTCAACGCCTTGTTTGAAAGCGGATTCAAGCTGTTGCAAATCGGGACCGCCTTGGGAATCGCCTTGCCCATAATGCAACTTAACCGGAAACATTTGGCCGCCGAAAAATTTGACCAGTTTACGGTTGGCGAAATAATCTGGCTCCATCACCGCCGCTTTGGTGCCATTGGTGACCGTCGCACCCAACGCCAGAAAAAGGGCTCCTTGAGTTCCCGGCGTGATAATCAGTTCGCTGTCGGCATCGATTTCGCGGCCCGTAAAATTGGCCAATCGCTCGGCCAGCGATTCTCTAATCTCCGCCGCACCTCGGTATTGAGTGTAGGCTTGTTCTCCACCGCGTTGATACCCTGCCTGCCACGCTTCACGTGCACCAGGAGTGGGCTCGAATGCGTCAACGTCGCCGTGCGAAAAATCGACCGCAGCGCCAACCAGTTTTTCGCCTCGCATTAGAGATTCGACCAGCGAGCTGCTACTGCGAGCTTCTTGCCCGGGCGCATTTTCGGCTTCGAGTGCCGCGAATTTGTCTTCAAGGTTCAT
>CAZROJ010000258.1:0-5848 GCA_964601665.1 uncultured Pirellulaceae bacterium | reverse complement strand
AGAGACTCTGAGTGAAACCTCGGTTTGACGTTTTTTGCGTGCACAGCGATTACAGCGGCGAGACGATTCTCATCAGGTTCGCTGCCAACCACGCGCCGAAGGTGCCCAAGGCGTAGCCAAGGACCGCTAACAATACGCCGACCGGCGCAAGCGACGGGTGAAACGCCGCCGCGACAACCGGAGCACTTGCTGCTCCACCGATGTTCGCTTTACTGCCAACCGCCAAAAAGAAGTAGGGTGCTCGAATTAGGTAACCCACGACAAACAATAAACCAACGTGGATTGACATCCAAATACCGCCGACAAGAAAGTACCCTGGCTTTTCAACGATCGCCGTGACGTCCATCTTCAAGCCAATCACTGCGACCAGCAAAAAGATAAACACGGTGCCGATTTTGGAGGCCCCTGCCCCCTCGAAGTTTCTGGCTTTGGTGAACGAAAGCCCCACGCCGATCGCGGTGCTGAGGACGATCAACCAAAAGAATTTACTGGTCAGGCTTATCTTTTTCAAAAGGTCGATCGTGCCAGTACTCTCGCCCAGATTGGTAAGCCCCTCGGCAATCAAGCCACCGCCAAAATGGCCAATCGCCGTGGCCCCAAAACCAATCCCACCAATAATCATTAGGTCGGTCGTTGTCGGAATTCGGGCCGTTTTTTGACTGAATTCATCCATCTTCTCTCGCAGCCTTTTGACGCTGGAGGAATCGGCTTTGGTCCATCGATCAATCGCATCGGCTTGCCCCACGCCCAGTAGCAAAAAGACCATCCACAGTTCCGCCACGATCACATCGACCGCGATCATGCTGCTGAAGAGCTTGCCCGCGCGGTCTTTTTCGGCGTCGGTCATTTTGTCTTCGGGCAGGTAGAGTTCCTTCATCGCGGTTTGATTCGCCCCGCCACCAATCCAGCTTCCCGCCACCGTCGCGTAGCCTCGGTACTTCGCGTCGTAGCCTTCGCCGTTGATGTAGTCGATGTAGCCCGGCGCGGTAAAGGAAACGATCAAAATCGCCAGCGGCCCGCCCAAAACAACTCCGACCGTTCCCGTCAAAAACATGATTAACGCTTTGGGGCCCAGTTTAAAAATTTCTTTTAGATCAATGCACAACGTCAAATAAACCAACGTCGCTGGCAGCAAGTATCGCGTGGCGACATGGTAGAGCGAATTATCTTTTGCGTCCGTCAGACCGAACAAGGTCAGTAGCGACGGCAAGAAGTAACAAAGAAGCAGCGCTGGAACGTATTTGTAGAACGATTTAAATTGAGGCAACGAGTTGGTCCAAAAGATCAACGCCAAAATCAAAAACAGCAGGCCCAAAACGACCGCCGGGTTCTTGATCGGGAAGCTCAAGACAGATTCTGGATCAGCAGCGGCCAGCAATGTGAAGGCGTTTAAAGTGTTTTGGTAGAGCATGAACTTGTTCGATTTAACAGGCGATGGCCAGAGCAATGTTTTGGAACACTATAACGTAAATCGGTCTGACCATGGCAGGCCGATGCCCTGAATTCACTCGCCAGATTCGGCTGGCGATCGAGTATCACTAGTGCTTTGTCACACCTTGATGTTCGGGTTTTCAACTTGCCGAAAGTGTGCCGATCCAGTGACTTTCATCGTGGGCCAACCCGAGTTTTTAAAAGTCACAAAGCACTCGCAACTAGCTGCTTAAACCACTCGATCTCTTTCGCGATCCCCATCGACAAACTCGGCTGCCCATATTTCGCCGGCAGCACATTCCAAGCGTACGTTTCAATCTCGAAATGCGTCGGGCGACTCTCGCTTGGCAGCCCTTTGATAGCGTCCATGCAACGTCGGATTTCGTTTTGAGTTGTCGCTAAGTGGCCGAGGTCTGCCAAGAAAATAGGAACATGAAAGTGGACTCGCCAGGCACCGTCAACGCCTCGATGTACGTCTCGGTTTGACATCGCCAAAGAAAGGTCTTCGTAAAAGTGATTCTGCAATTTACCGGCAACAACCGTCTGGTGCAGGTAACGCGGTTCGTCAAAAGTTTGAAGTTCAGCCATCGCCGCGTCGGAATCATAGGGTAATTCGACGGCCGACGAGACTTGGATTTTGCCGATGTCGATGCCCGCCTGATGATACGTTTGAATCGCTTCCTGCTGCGGTTCGAACATAACAGCCGAATGACACACGTCGTGACAAACACCCAAATGCTGTTGAACGAGCGATCGGGTTGAGGTGTCATCAAACAACATTTCTTGAAAGAACCACGCCACGTCAGCGGCGGTATCCAAAATACAACCCGGTTCGGGTTCGAGGCAAACTTTGACAATTCGGCCCGTCTGCTGGTGGATGCGGCCGAGTTCAATGGCCAACTGTTTCAGGTGTTTTGCGGTCCGGATCACCATTGCGTGGTCGTCGGGGTGCAGCGCATTCAACAGGCTGGTTTGAGAACGGTCTTTGGGGTGGCTCGGCCATCCGAGCGGCAATGTCGATATCGAGCCAACCTGACCAGCGGGCAAAATTGCATCCAAAATTTTGGCCAGTCGAACGGTGAAATCCAATCGAGGCTTCTCCGCCCAAGTCGGCAAGTAGACGTCTTGTTTGACGACGTCTTGGTGAAAGTCGCTGAACGGGAATCCGTTAATTGTGAAGGGAAGCAGTTCCTTTTCGGCCAGCCAAGATTGCCAGTGCTTTAAGGTTTCCGAATCCAGTTCTCGCGAGGCTTGATCGCTGAGCCACAGTCCGACTGGCAGCGAACGATCGGAAGCAGTTTGCTTGCGAACCTCCGACGCATGCGATGCCAAGTTTTTTTTGACTTGCTCCAGGCTGACCCCGGCATGAACGTTCGTGCAGTACCCAATTTGCATCTGCGAATCGGTGTGGTGGTCGACTGGCATAATTAATTCTGCCGTCCGAAGTTGCGACGACTGAGGCTGAACGCGGCAATGGTCAGCAGGATCCAGCCGACCATGAAGCTCACTCCGCCGATGGGCACGATTGCTCCCAAGATTGGCATTTCCAGCAAAACAAGGCTGTACAGAAGGCCGCTGAAAACGAGAGTCCCGACGGTGAAACAAGACGCCGCGGCGGACAATAATTTAGTAGATGCCAAACTCGTTTGCAGCATAATTAGCCCGGTGATCACGATAGCGATCGCGTGGTACATCTGGTATTGAGCGGCGGTGTTCCAATTTGCGAGCCGTTTGACAGCCAAATCTGGATCTGTTGTCGACATCTCTTGCAGATAGTCTTGCAAGCCGTGGGCACCAAATGCGCCCATGCCCACCGACAGGAATCCAAAGATCGCGCCGATTCCAATCCATCGGTGGCCGGCAGGATGGGAGTTCGTTGTCTCATTCATGTTTGCGGTCGCCGAAGCAGCAAGGTAGGAGTCAAATTGTTTGGATGTTATACTCGAGTTCTTGGCGACGTTCGAGATTGAACGCCAATTTCACGATCAGTTTCAGCTTAACAGTATTTGTTTGAATGAAAATCACGTTGCTCTTTATTTTTGTATTCGTGCTGTCCGTTTTGGCCTCACCAAGCGACTCGCCCGACCGTTCCGCAAATGCACAAAACAAAGATAGCTCGGATCACGGTTCAAGTGAAAAACAAAAAATCACGCTGGCGATGTTGGATGGGCCTGATCGAATTTTGAAAGACCTGCCGCGGGCTCCTCGCTGGTTTGGTGATAAAAACTGGCTGCGAATCGTCGATGGTGAGAAAACAACTTTGGTCGACGCGCTCACCGGCAAAGAAGTCGATATGCCAGCCAAGCCTTACGAAACCGACAACGTCGTCGCGGCCTTGGTCGATAGCGGCATCGACCCGCAAGCGGCCGCCAAGATCGCCGAATCGACGCCTTTGATCCCAACGACCAACGAAGTGGCTGTTTTTGAAAAAGCCGATTACTCGGTCGTTTATTGGACTCAAAACGCCGGCAAAACAAAGGCCGCGATTTCGATCTTGGGTGAACCCGACAGCAAAGCGGAATTGTTCACTTTTAACGAAAATGAAAAACGACTGGCATTCGTGACGCCGAAAGGGTTTCACGTTTTCAATTTGCAAACAAAGAAGACCCAATCGCTGTTGGCCGAAAACCCCAAACATCTGTTGGGCAAGTTTGATTGGGTCTACCAAGAGGAACTTTATGGTCGAGGCAACTTCAAAGGTTTTTGGTGGCAACCGACGGGGAATCAAATTGCGTTCTTAAAGCTTGATCAATCGCCTTTGGTTCCTTTCACCGTGATGGACCATTTGCCAGTTCACGGCGAATCGGAACAAACCAATTACCCCAAAGCGGGCGATCCCAATCCGCTGGTCGAAGTAGGTGTTTTGTCCAGCGATAACCCTTCTGACGTGCGTTGGGTGGATTTGTCAAAATACCAAGACGAAGAGATTTTGGTCAGTGGTGTGAGTTGGTCCGAAGACGGATCCCAGTTGTTGCTGCAGGTTCAAAACCGCGAACAAACTTGGTTGGATTTAGTCGCTGCGGATGCCAACGGCGAAAATCCGAGAACGCTATTCCGCGACAGCACGCCGGCATGGATTGAATCGCCCGGCGATCCAGTTTTGCTCGACGACGGTGACTTTATCTGGCGCAGCCCGAGAACTGGCTACAGTCATCTTTACCGCTACGATAAAAACGGAAAGCAGCTCGCGGCGATTACTTCCGGCGATTGGGAGGTGAGGTCTTTGGTGGGTGTGGATGCCAACAACGATTTTGTTTACTTCACGGCAACGAAGGACGGGCCGTTGGAAGTGCACGGTTATCGCGCGAATATAAACGACGGAACGATCGAACGCTTGACGGAACTTGGTAAGTTTCATTCGTTGACCTTCAGCGATGATCTATCGCTGTTTATCGACAACGCGAGCACCATTTCGACGCTGCCGACCTATTCGCTGCACAAAGCGGATGGAAAGCGAGTTCGAAAATTCAACGAAGCCGACAATCGTTTGGCAGAGCTGGACATTGCGAGCCCAGAATTTTTGACGATCGACTCGAGCAACGATCAACCATTGGATGCGGTGGTTTTTAAACCCACCGATTTTGACCCAGCAAAAAAGTATCCGGTGCTGGTCCACATCTACGCCGGTCCACAGGCACCTCGAGTATTAAACCGTTGGCGTGGCGTTCAATATTTGTGGCACCAAATGTTGGCTCAGCAAGGTTACATTGTCTGGATGTGCGACAATCAGTCGGCGAGTTATCGCAGCGTGAAGAACGTTTGGCCCATCCATCGGAACTTGGCTGAAAACGAGTTGGCCGACATCGAGCGTGGAGTGGATTGGTTGCAGAGTCAGGCTTGGGTCGACGAGCAGCGAATTGGGATTTGGGGCTGGAGCTACGGCGGCTACATGACGGCGTACGCACTCACCAATTCGAAGCGTTTCAAAATGGGAATCTCCGGAGCACCCGTGACCGATTGGAAGAACTACGATTCAATCTACACCGAGCGCTACATGGGACTGCCGCAGACCAATGCCGCCGGTTATGAATCTTCGTCGGTGCTGTACAACAAAGCCGAAAGTCTAAGCGGCAAGTTACTTTTGATCCACGGCACGATCGACGACAACGTGCACCTGAACAACAGTTTGCAGTTTATGAAGCAATTGCAATACGCGGGCAAGCAGTTCGAAGTCATGTTTTATCCGAGCAATCGTCATGCGGTGACTGACAAAAAACAGGCAGGGCATCTTCGCAAGTTAATGACGGATTTTGTGCTGGAGAACCTTTAGGGGCAAACTCACAAATGCTACGCGGAATAGCCGATTGAAATCGATGATCCAAGCCAAGCAAGCTCGCAGCCGGTTGGGCTCGCCGCTTCAAAAGGTCGATCGGCACAGTGGGGCCGTTCTTCGAGCTGTGGTTTTATAAGTTCAATC
>CAZROJ010000257.1:0-5855 GCA_964601665.1 uncultured Pirellulaceae bacterium | reverse complement strand
AACAGCAGAGCAGCTAAAGCCTACCGGCGACCGAGCAATTTTTCAACCAACTCGGTAGTTATCGAGTTTCAAATAGCCGTCGCTTTACTGCTGCCCGATTATCTCGACCACGGCAAAGCAAGTTCAGCTGATGCTTCAATCGATAAATTAATCGGCGACAGACTGGCAAAAAACTTGTCCACAACGCGGGTCAACCTGCTTAGGTCCGCGAACGATTCGCAAGTCATACCAAAGCCGGACGTGCGCAAAGCATGACGAATATCGCCGCCGACTCCGTCGATCAAACCGATCAATAATGCGGGCGATGCCGCACTCGTATTGACCTGACCCAACTCGCAGCACGATTTGAAATTGTCGTCGTTCACTTCGATGATCGCCACATGACGTTTGGCGACCGCCAGCGCAACCCGCAAATCGTCGACCGCCAGACAAGCTTCCAACCGCCGGCTCGAGTTTCCCTCGACCAACACGCGTGAAACCGTAGACGCCCACGCCAACGAGACGATGGCCGTCACGACTACATCGGTTTTTGGCAGACGCGTTTGGTTTTCAAAATCCGACTTAGGCCGCGTCATTCTTCTAACTCCTCAAAGGCCGACGAATCGATCGTCTGCGTATCGCTGGAACTTGTCGGCGAAAGGAATTCATCCAGCTGGAAAAACTGCAGCCGCCGCAATAGTTTGGGCCGGCTGATGTTTAAAGATTTGGCCGCCTGTGTTTTGTTTCCTTTGGCTTGCCCGATCGCCCGCACGATCAATTCTTTTTCGATGCTGGCCAAATAAGTATCCAGATCGATCTCGACTGACTCTGGGCGACCAATTCGCATTGCGGCAACGGCCTGCTGGAAATCATCCGGCAAATCGCTTTCGGTGATCACCGCTCCAACACAATTTTCAGCCGCTCGTTCAACCGTCTGGCGCAGCTGCGTCAGGTTCCCGGGCCAATCGAACTCCATCAAACACTCGGCCGCTTTGTCACTGAACTTGCTTCGCTTGCCAGGCAAACTGGACATTCGATCGTTTCGATTTTCAAGAAACGCTTGAGCTAAAACAGGTATGTCTTCACGACGATCGACCAACGGCACCGTCTCAATCACCAAGGGGCTCAGCCGGTACCCAAGACTCGGTAAAAATTGGCCGCCTTGGGCCAGACTTAGCAGCGGCAAATTCGATGTCGCGAAAGTGCGTACGGGAAAATTTGGCAGCGTTAAAAAACCATTCAACTCCGCTTGCGAACTCGGCGACAACTGATCGACATCCAACAGCAACAACACGATCTCACGATCTCGATGCCGATGATCAAACTCTTTGGCATCCACGATCGCCTGCTGAATCAATTGAGGGTCGGCAATCGAACAATGAATGGGCGTCAGCCACGGGCCGTCGTCATCGTAACAAGACTCAAACAGCGTTCGCGCCAGATGTTCTTTGCCGCTGCCGCTGGGACCGGCAATCAGCACGCTCGACTTGGCCAAGGCCGCAATTTTGGCTTGCCGCCGAACACGTTGCACGAACAAGCTTTTGCCGACCAAGCTTTCAATCGAAAAACTGGCCCTGACTTCATTGCGAGACTGTGCCAAAACAGCTCGAACGTCAATCGTGGCGTGCGATGCCAGCGGCAGAATATCGGTCTCCAGTTCGGGTTGCCCGGTGACCAAAATTCCGACGGCCTGTCCGTCTTCGAACAGTAGCTGAGCGACGGCTGGGCAAAACAGGGTTTCAGACGAATCTGTTTTCGTTTTCCAAAGCCAAAACTGAGCCCGACTGCCCGGATCGCTCGACTTGTTCAGCGAAGGTCGAGCCCAAGCGAGCAGTTCGGCCGGCGGAGCGAGCCCTGCCAAGCCGACGGTCTTACTTGGGTCGCCATGGTCGTCATTCAGCGCAGCGTCACGGATCCGATCGCCGTCTACCCCAGTCCAATCCGACACCGCTTGATTGGCGAACACAATTTTGCTGTCCAGATCCACGACGTAAACCAAACAACTGGTTCGATCGACGATTCGATTGATCGTTTTGGCGATTTGCTTGGCCATGTATCCCGATAACTGTGAATAAAAAAACGTGCCGATAAAAGGATTTTATTGGCAACGGCGGACCGACAAACCGCATTATAACCTGACGTACGCGAAACGGTTGAGATCCGGTATACTTCGGTTCAGCCAACAGCCAACATTCACCGCCGCCAAGACAAGAGTTTACCGCCCATGACTCGGGAACCTATTTATTCCAACACGCCTAACGAGGATGATGACGATCCAAATTTACGGCCAGCCCGCATGGCGGACATGGTCGGACAACGCGACGTGATCGAACGGCTACTGGTGGCGATCGAAGCGGCCAAAAAACGCGACGACGTCCTGGGCCACGTTTTGTTCGACGGACCTCCGGGGCTGGGCAAAACGACTTTTGCCCATTGTATTCCAGCGGAACTGGGCGTGTCGGTCGAGTTCCTCTCGGGACCGACGCTCAAAGCACCGAAAGACTTGGTTCCCAGTTTGACCAACTTGACGGCTCGCCAAGTCCTGTTTATCGATGAAATCCATCGCGTTCCCAAAGCGGTCGAAGAGTACATGTACACGGCGATGGAGGATTTCCGTATCGATTTGATTTTGGGCGAAGGCATCAACGCCCGAACGCACAACTTCAAATTAAAACCCTTTACGTTGATCGGCGCGACCACGCGTTCGGGCATGCTAACGGGGCCTTTGCGCGATCGATTTCAAATCCGCGAGCATCTTGATTTTTATTCGCTGGCGGACCTTACCGAAATCGTCAAACGAAACGCAAAAATACTCTCCGTCGAAATTGCCGACGATGCGGCGACCGAAGTTGCCTTGCGAAGTCGCAGCACGCCGCGTGTTGCCAACAACCGTCTTCGCTGGGTGCGCGATTATGCTCAGTCACGAGCCCAAGGCGTGATCACGATGGACGTTGCCAAAGCGGCGCTGGAGATGGCAGAAATCGACAGCCTTGGTTTGGACCGACAAGACCGCAGATACCTCGAGACTCTGATTCGAGTTTGCTTGGGCGGGCCGACGGGCATTGGTACGATCGCGGCGACCATGAATACGGTCACTGACACGCTGGAGGACGAAGTCGAACCGTTTTTGTTGCGTAGTGAATTAATCTTGCGGACACCGCGCGGACGGATTGCCACGCCCAAAGCGTTTGAGCACATGAACTTCAAGCCGCCGGTAGCCGGTGACGGGCAACCGGGGTTGTTCGACTAGCCCGATCGGCCCAACAGTAACTTTTAGATCTGGCAAAATACCAGCACACGACCGGCAACATGGGAGCTGAAAACGGATCGTTCACGGCCCAGCCCCGACGCCCGATTCCGATTGGCCAGGCCGAGCCGCTTTGGAAGGTTCGATTGATCATTTCCGATCTTCTTGGGGGCAAAAACATTGGATTCGGTTGACATTTGGCACCCTGATTCATAGTATCTTGCCCGTTTGAACCCCGACCAAATTGGCGAAACAACGTGAGCAAAACCGCATTTCTATTTCCTGGACAAGGCGCCCAAACCGTCGGCATGTGCCAGTCGCTCTGCCAAGAACTTCCCGCTGCCAAGGCGCTCTTCGATCAAGCCAACGAAATCCTAGGTTATGACTTGGCCGACATTTGCTTTAACGGCCCCGCTGAAAAACTCAACGCCACCGATGTTAGCCAGCCGGCGTTGTACGTCAGCAGCATGGCGGTCTTGGAAAAACTTAAACTGGATTCGCCAGAAGTTTACCAACAGTGCGAAGGCGCGGCCGGGCTGAGCCTTGGCGAGTACACGGCAATCGCGTTTGCTGGCGGGCTGAGCTTCGAAGACGGGCTGCGGTTGGTACAGCGACGCGGCCAAGCGATGCAAGAGGCCTCCGATGAAACGCCCAGTTCGATGGTCAGCGTTTTAGGTTTGGATCGCGAAAAGGTCCAAGAAGTCTGCGACGGTGCCCGAGTCGACGGCGAAATTTTGCAGATCGCCAATCTTCTGTGCAAAGGCAATATCGCGGTTTCAGGAAATTTGGCCAGCTGCCAACAGGTCGAAGAAGTCGCCGCCGAAGCAGGCGCGATGAAATCCATTCCTCTGGCCGTCGCAGGAGCATTTCACACGCCTATCATGCAATCGGCGGTCCCCAAACTAGCCAGCGCTCTCGAACAAATCCAAGTCGCTGAAACTCGAATTCCTGTCTACTCGAACGTTGATGCCGCCCCGCATCAATCGCCAGCCGACTTTCAAAAACTGCTGGTTGAACAAGTCTGCGGACCGGTCCTGTGGCAGGATTCCATCGAACGAATGCTGGCCGATGGCTACGATACCTTTTACGAAGTTGGCGTTGGCCGCGTGCTGCGTGGCTTGATGAAACGAATCAATCGCAAAACAGCCTGCCTCGGTGTGCTGGACTAAAACGACGTCTTTCAAATCAGCTTCGGCTATCCACGATCAAAAACATTAACGGTCATTCCTTACCGAAAGAAAACATGAGCCTCGAATCACTTAAAGTCGACCTATCAGGTCAAAACGCGATCGTCACTGGCGCTTCCCAAGGCCTTGGCCGTCACATGGCCGTTGCTTTGGCCGCAGCCGGTGCGAAGGTTGCTTTGGTCGCTCGTAACGAAACCAAGCTCCAAGAAACCGCCGCTATGATCAATGAGGTTGGCGGCCAATGCGAAGTCATGGCCGGCGACGTAGGTCAAAAAGATGCTGTCGAAAAGATCGTCGACACCGTCGCTGACGAATGGGGGCAGCTGGACATCATGGTCAACAATGCAGGCATCACGCGTGACACGTTGATGCCTGTGATGACCGACGAGCAATGGGATGACGTGATCAACGTGAACCTTCGCGGTGCGTTCATGTTCAGCCGCGCGGCGTCGATCAAAATGATGAAGAAACGCTCCGGACGCATCATCAACATTTCCAGCGTTTCCGGTTTGATCGGAAACGCTGGACAAACGAATTACTCGGCATCAAAAGCTGGCTTGATCGGCATGTCTCGATCGCTGGCCAAAGAACTGGCCAAGCGAAAAGTCACCGTCAATTGCGTGGCGCCGGGCTTCATTGAATCGGAGATGAGCGGCAAGTTGGGCGATGCGATTTTGGCCGAAATCAAAAAGAGCATTCCGGCCAAACGAATCGGACACCCGGACGACGTTTCGGCTTGTGTCTTGTTTTTGGCCAGCCCGGCGGCGTCCTACATCACCGGCCAAACCCTGACCGTCGACGGCGGCATGACCGCCTAGCGTCAGCTTGGTTCCGACTTCGACTCGGCCTTGTCACGATAGAGGGCTCAGCTTTGAAACAGACGAACGTCGGCTCAATCGCGGAACTTGGCAGGCCGGTTTTCGTTTTTCGCGGCAGAAGCAATCGCGAATGTCCGCCGCTCGGCAACGCCTTGATTCCTTGGATTTTGCCAAGTCACAAAAAACGAAGGAAAAGTCAGGTTAATCGGGTTAAAATCCAAGCCAAACCAACTAAAAAACAGGCTAAAACGCTTGGTTTGGCTTGACCCCCGACGATCCAATCATCTATTCTTTGACACTTGCCCAAACCTACATCTGGGCTCCAAGTTAAGGTTTTGGTTCTGAAAAATTTTCGGAACACTTGGAATCGGCCAACTCACAAGGGTTGGCCGAAATCTCGGCCATCCGAGAAACTAATTCAACAATCAAGAAGTTATTTTAAAAAGGAGGCCGATACATGTCGTCGGTCGAAGATCAAGTAAAAAACATTGTCTCTGAGCAACTTGGGGTTGAAAAAGACAAAATCTCTCGCGAGTCGAATTTTGTAAACGACTTGGGTGCTGACTCGTTGGACACCGTTGAATTGGTGATGGAGTTGGAAGAAGAATTTGACATCAGCATCCC
>CAZROJ010000256.1:1620-5874 GCA_964601665.1 uncultured Pirellulaceae bacterium | reverse complement strand
GTCAAAGACTTCGCGACCTTTGCCGCATCATTGATGAAAACGAAACTCATGAAACGCACGACCATGGCGAAAATGCGAAAACGCCAAACTACCAACGACGGAAAAGAAACTGAAATGGGGTTAGGAATCTACGTTTCAGGTAAAGGCAAAACTCTCAAGGTGTCTCACAACGGTAGTCAGGATGAAACGCGAACGCGGATGGTCATCTTTCCAAAGCAACGCCATGGGATCGTGGTGATGTGCAATTGCAACCACGCCGATCCGGGGAAAATCACAACGGCGATTTATTCTGCATTCCGCAAGTATGGCTTGAGGCCCTAGATTTTTCGACCGCCCGCCCTGCCCTCGTTGATGCGGCTGAAAAACTCATCCAAGCTGGCGTGAAAAAATTCTGAAAAAAATGTCCTCGCTTGTCCGGCACTGCGTGTAGTAGTTCAGGCAGCCACCAACGGCTGCCGGTAAAACTAAAATCAACTCGCTTTTGAACGGATATTTTGATGAAAACACTAGCATTTATCGCAGCGGCCTGCTTCGCAGTTTGGACCGCCGACAACACTGAAGCTCAGGTTGCTGGCAACGATGGCAGCCAAGCCCAAGGTCAGTTGGACGGTCAAGGGGCAGGCAGTGGTGGAAAAAGACAGCGACCAGGCCAAGGGGCTCGTGGCGAAAAAGGCCCTCGAGGTGGCAAGGGTCAGCGAGGCGAGGGCGGTCGCCGTGGAGGCCCCGGCCAGGACGGTCGACAAGGTCGCGGTGGCCCAGAGATGATCGCTAAGCTTTTTGAACGAGTGGATGTTGATAAAAACGGCTCGATCTCGCAAGCAGAAGCGCCTCAGCGAATGAAGCAACGATTTGCTCAGATGGACAGCAACAATGATAAATCAATTTCGAAAGCTGAGTTTGAAGCGGCGTTTGCCAAGATGCGGGGCGGACGTGGTCAACAGGGTAATGGCCAAGGTCGCGGCAAAGGTGGGCAGAAAGGTGGGCCGGAAGGTCGTCAAGGGCGAGGCGGTCCCCAGATGGATCCGGCCAAGCTGATCGAAAGACTCGATGCCAACAAAGACGGAATGATTTCAGTTGACGAAGCACCCGAGCGAATGAAGAAGAGTTTCGATCGCTTGGATGCCGACAGCAGCGGAACGATAACGGCGGACGAGTTGAAAAATGGAATGGAAAAAATGCGGCAACGCGGTGGTAAGGGTAAGGCCAAAGGGCGGAACAAAGCGGGCGAAGGAAAAAACAAGTCGCCGCAAAAGCCAAAGCGACCTCCTTTCGGTGACGACCTGTCGTAGTTGATCAAGCGACCAAGCGACGACGTGGTCGTGGGGGCGGCGGGCGCTGACCGGCCTTGGCAAAAAATTTGCTCGGCCGATTGATTCGAAGTGCTTGTCCTAAAACTCAAAATGCCAGCGGCTAATGCCAGCGGCTCACTAGTTGTGGGATAAGCTCTAAAACGAACTGACCGCCCTGCCCTGCTTTCGAGGGCGGGCGGTTGTTTTTTTAAAGACTTTGGAAAGATTTCAATCATGGCCAGAAATATGAATATTGAATTGACCGACAGTCAGTCGCTGAACCAACGACTTTTCAAGCGGACTGCAATCCGAAACGTTTTGAGTTTGGTGATTGCCAATGTGATCTTTATCACCACAGGATTCACCGTTGCGGCACAAGAATTGTCGACCGAGCAGCTGAACTTCTTTGAAGCAAAGATTCGTCCTGTTCTGATCAAGGAATGTTATGGTTGCCATAGTGCGAAAACTGGAGCGACCAAAGGCGGGCTGATGGTCGACTCGAAAGAGGCACTAGGATTGGGCGGAGACAGCGGTCCAGCGGTTGTTGCTGGAAACTTGGATGAAAGCCTGCTGTGGTCAGCGATCAACCATGAAGATTACAACATGCCGCCGGGCAAAATGTTGTCCGCAAAAGTTTTGGCGGATTTCAAAACGTGGATTGAAATGGGAGCGCCTGATCCGCGAGTCATGAAAATTGAAGACATTCGATCTGAGATTTCCGCCAAGGATATCGAAAACGGGCGGGAGTTTTGGGCCTTCAAGCATCCGGAAAAGCCAGAGTTGCCGAGGGTAACCAATGCAGCGTGGCCGCAGAGCGAAATTGATCGGTTCGTTTTGGCAAAGCTAGAAGAGAAAAACCTGAGCCCCGCCGATGATGCCACAGCGGAAGCAGTGTTGCGAAGAACCACGTTTGCCTTGACTGGGTTGCCACCGACCGCCGAGCAAATCAATTGGATAAAAGAAAGCTACGCACGAAATCCGCAACAGGCGATCGCGATGCTGGTTGACGAATTGCTGGATTCGCCGCAGTTTGGCGAACGCTGGGGACGCCATTGGTTGGACGTGGCGAGGTATGGTGAGTCTTCGGGGCGCGAGGTCAATTTGACATTCCCGAACGCGTGGCGGTACCGCGACTACGTGATCGATTCTTTCAACAACGACAAGCCTTACGATCGATTTATTCAAGAACAGATTGCCGGTGATTTGTTGCCGGTCAAAACGGATCAGCAGTGGGCTGAGAATTTAACGGCGACAGGCTTTCTTGCACTCGGCCCAAAAACATTAAGCGAACAAAACGGGCGGCAATTTCGTTTGGACTTGGTCGACGAACAGGTTGATGTTACCTCGCGAGTGATCTTGGGAGTTTCGGTTGCGTGTGCACGCTGCCACGATCACAAGTTCGATCCGATTCCTCAAACGGACTACTATGCCATGTCGGGGATCTTCGAAAATACATCGACGCACTATGGCACGATCGATACGCTTCAAAATCGGCGTCCCAGTAACCTGTTGCAGCTTCCTATTGCCGATCCAAAATTGGCGGCTCAAAAGATTTCTTCAAAAGAGCTCGCCGCGATTCGAGCCAAGCTTGAAACAACTCAGGATGATTTAGCAGAGGCGCAGCGGCAGCGAATCCAGCAGAGGCGCAAGGGAACGGCCGGCAATAGCGGCCAACCCAATGCTTTCTTAAACGTGGCACGACTTTCCTCGATGTCGGCTGCTTTGGAGTCGCAGTTAAATTCATATGACGAAGCTGGTAACCGGGTAACACAGGTGATGGGCGTGCAAGAAGTGGATAAACTTCAGCCCACGCGTTTGTTGGGACGGGGCGAGTTTGATCAGCCGGGGCAAGTGGTCGATCGTGGCGTGCCGCAGGTGCTTTGCTCGACCGGGGGTAAATTTGACAAACGAAGCAGCGGCCGCGCCGAGCTGGCGGCTTGGTTGGGCAGCGATCAAAATTCGCTGACCGCTCGGGTGATGGTCAATCGAATTTGGCAACACATGATGGGGCAAGCCATCGTTCGCACGCCAGAAAACTTCGGTGCAACTGGTCAATCGCCGACCCACCCTGCCCTGCTGGATTGGCTGGCTGTCAAATTTGTCGAGGAAAATTGGAGTGTCAAAAAGTTAATTCGAGAAATCGCGGTTTCTAGAATCTTTCGATCCGGTAGTACGTTCAATGAAAATGCATTTACGGCCGATCCGACCAACGAGTTGCTTTGGCGTTATCAGCCAAAGCGATTGGATGCCGAAGCGATTCGAGATGCCATGTTAGCGATCGCAGGCGAATTGGATACGCAGCGACCGTACGCGTCACTGGTCAACGTGGCCGGACAGGGATTGGTTCGGGATGGAATCATCCTGGCTGCCAGCCAACCGACGCCAACAAAGGCGACTCGTGGAGACCGCCGTAAAAGAAATCGAAGTTCGGGCGGCAACGGGATGATGAGCATGTCAAGTGATCGCGGGTCCATCACTCGGATTGATCAACCGGCGAAGTTTCGCAGCGTTTACTTGCCAGTCGTCCGCGACAATGTCACTCGATCGATGGGCGTGTTTGATTTTGCGGAATCTAGCATGGTGATCGGGACTCGCGAAACGTCAAATACACCGGACCAGGGTTTGTACTTTCTAAACAACCAGTTTGTGGTTGATCAAAGCGAAGCGTTTGCTAGGCGGTTGATGGCCGAAAGCAATGAGCCAAGCGACCAGATCAAGCAGGCGTTTTTGTTGGCTTACGGTCGCGAGTCGACCGAGAATGAACTCGCCGCGGCCCGCGAATTTTATGAAAATTTTTCTGTCTCGGGTTCGCGTTTTTCGCGTGGAAGGTCAAGGGACGAGACGGCTTTGAAGAAGTTGAGTGCGCTGTGCCAGGGCATTTTTGCTTCGGCTGAGTTTCGGTTTTTGAATTAGCGGTTGGCGCGGTCAAAGCCGCTGCACGGAGCGAATGAAAGAGTTAAATGGC
>CAZROJ010000256.1:0-1520 GCA_964601665.1 uncultured Pirellulaceae bacterium | reverse complement strand
TAGCGGTTGGCGCGGTCAAAGCCGCTGCACGGAGCGAATGAAAGAGTTAAATGGCTGTGGCGACTTTGCCTGATTGCCTGCGTTCAGGAAACGGCCAGCACTTCAGTAATATTTTAAGACGAGGGATCTAGAATGTTTTCACGCCGACAGATGCTCCAAACAATGTCATCGGGATTTGGCTATTTAGCGTTTTCGTCGCTGGCTTCGTCGGCGACGGCTGGACCGCAAGATGGCAAAAACACGAACCCGCTGGCGGCCAAACCGCCTCAGTTTCCCGCTCGGGCCAAGCGAGTGATTTTTCTTTGCATGCGAGGCGGGCCATCGCATCTGGACACGTTCGACTACAAACCAGAATTGATCAAAAGCCACGGTAAGACGGGCGACTTTCGCGGTTCTTTGTTGAAGTCGCCGTGGGAATTTAGACAACGCGGTCAAAGTGGCCTGTGGATTTCTGATTTGCTTCCCCAGATCGGTTCGGTGGCCGACGAGTTGTGTCTGTTGCGCGGGATGAATACGGATTTGCCAGTGCATCCGCGAGCGATGACTCAAATGCACACGGGGGCCACTCAGTTCGTTCGTCCATCGCTGGGTGCATGGACTTTGTATGGGCTGGGCAGCGAAAACTCAAGTATGCCAGGTTTTGTTTCCATCGATAATCCGGCTGGGGCGACGCAAGACATTGGCAGTGCGTTTTTACCTTCGGTCTATGCCGGAACCAAAGTTGCCGGTCGACGCGGGAGTGGTTCGGGCGGGCTTCGTCGTCGACTTCAAGGTAATTCGTCGGTTGTCCCCGATATTAAAAGTGCCAACTTTTCTAAAAGCCAACAGCGAGACCAGTTGGACTTTATTCAAAAGCTGAACCAAGAAAAATTGGCTCGCGATCAGCAGCAGCCTGGTGTTGAGGGCGTCATTGAAAGTTACGAATTGGCGTTTCGCATGCAATCGGCGATGCCCGAGTTGATGGATATTGCCGACGAGGATCAGGCCACTTTGGATTTGTACGGAATCGACGACAGTGCCTCCGCTGCGTTTGGTCGGCAGTGCTTGTTAGCCAGACGGATGTCGGAGTCGGGCGTGCGATTTGTCGAAATCAACCATAGCGGTTGGGACACGCACTTTTCAATGGAAAACCGGTTACCGCAGCTTTGCGAACAAATTGACAAACCGATCGCCGGCCTGTTGACCGACTTGAAACGACGAGGGTTACTCGAGGATACGCTGGTTGTATGGTCCGGTGAATTTGGTCGAACGCCTTACGCTCAAAATGGAAATGGCCGCGATCATAACAACAAAGGCTATACTTCGTGGATGGCCGGTGGCGGTGTCAAAGGCGGTTTTAGTTTTGGGGCAACTGATGATATCGGCCGCGAAGCCGTCGAAGGTAAATGCCATATTCACGATTGGCACGCAACCATCTTGCACTTGCTGGGACTTGATCACACTCAGCTGACCTACCGCTACGCCGGTCGTGATTTTAGGTTGACGGACGTGCATGGCAATGTGATGAAAGATATCTTGGC
>CAZROJ010000255.1:4467-5950 GCA_964601665.1 uncultured Pirellulaceae bacterium | reverse complement strand
GGAAAACCAAGGTTTTTACTAATGAAATGCGGAAAGTGGCGCTGTCCAATTAGTGATCATCCCAAAACTCAAAATGCCCGCGGCTAGCGCCGTCGGTTCAATTGTTGTGGGATAAGCTCTTGGGTAAAGCCAGAATTTGGCCCGGCCGCTTCGATATCATCCCGTTGACCGTTAACCGACCGCTTCGAACTGGCGAAATGTTTTTGGATCCTGCCATCGTGAACCCGACGAATAAAATCTCCATCATTTGCTGCTGCGTAAAGCAATGGCTCATCTGTGTCGTCGCTGTATTGATCTTCGTCACGGCGGCGAGCGTTTGGATGAAGCCGAGCGATTGGGTGTGGGTCCATTTGGCTGATAATTTCTGGGGCTGCTTGCCGTTCGTGGTCGCGAGCTTGTTACTATTGCCCTGTTTTATTTTCGACCGATTGAAGGCAACCAATCAGCTGGCCGGTCCAATTACTCGTCTGCAGGCGGACATGAAAAAGCTGAACAACGGCGACACGCTATCGACGTTGAAATTTCGTGAAGGCGATCATTGGGCAGAACTGGCCCAGGATTTTAATGCGTTGGCCGAAGAGATTAATCGCGAGCGATTGGCGGCCGATTTGACGGACAAAAAGCAACGCGTTTATTCTTTCAATGAATCGTCTTTCAATGAATCAGCCGACGATTAGAGCAGAATCCAAATCGCGGCTGCCAGCATTAAGGCGGCCAGCAGCAGGATCACGGAATTTTGGATCACTTGTCGTCTCGCTCTTTGAGCCGGCGTTAGCGCGGTCAAGGAAATTGTTTGATTGCCGTGTTTGACGTGGACGACATTGGGGTCAATCACCTGCGTTCCTCCGTCGGCCGATGGCAAAATGATGACGTTGGCACTGGCTTGGTCGACGATAAATTTGGGCGGTAGCAAATCTTTTTCTGGCACCAATTGAGCAATTGCTTCCGGCGGAATTTCTTGGTCGTCAGTGGCCGAATCTTTGGCCAGTTTGATTGTCGGCAAAGAAGCGACAGGCGGGGGCGAGGCGGTTGGCAAAGAGTCGATCTGTGGCGGTTGTGCGATCGCGTCAAGCTGTTCGGCGATCGCCGCGTCGCCGTTGTCAGAATTGGTTGGAGCGTCGCCAACTGAATCAAGGTGTGGCAGGTTTGGCGGAAACGCGGCACTTTTCTTTTTGGCTGCGGCGGGTGGTTGAGTGATTTCGTTGGACTGCGGTTTCTTTTGTGCTTTCGGCTTGAGTTTTATTTTCGCTTGGCAATGCGGGCACTCGACCGACGCTAATCCCGGTTTGAGATCAAACGAAAACTTTTGTTTGCACTTGGGGCAAACGCCAGATTTCTTTTTTGACGAATTCGAGTCGGGCATGAAGGTGTTTGAAAGCTAGAGGTTCGCGAGACGGTAAACGCCCATTGTAGTAACCGCCGCAGCGCGTGAATGGGCAATGGAAAGATTGTCGAAGAACTGGCAAATGCTGGTAAACGCTGG
>CAZROJ010000255.1:1957-4367 GCA_964601665.1 uncultured Pirellulaceae bacterium | reverse complement strand
GCTGGCAAACGCTGGCCGAAATCGCCCAACGATAAACAGTTTGCGGTTGATCCAGTCTAACGCAACGTATTGAAGATTCTGTCACCGGCGTCGCCCAAGCCGGGAACGATAAATTTGTTTTCGTTTAAACGCTCGTCGACAACGCACGTGTAAATTTCGGCGTCGGGGAAATTGCTCTGAACATGAGCAATGCCTTCGGGGGCCGAAATGATCGACAGCATTTTGATTTTCTTCGCTCCCCACGCCTTGATCTCTTCCATCGCCATCACGGCCGATCCGCCCGTCGCCAGCATTGGATCGACGATCATCGCGATGTCGACAGCGGCGGTTTGTGGGAGCTTGCTGTAGTAATGCACTGGCTTCGCGGTTTCTTCGTCGCGATAAAATCCCAAGTGCCAAACTTCGCTGCTAGGGATCAAGTCCAACACCGGATCGACCATCGAGATTCCGGCTCGTAAAATTGGGATCACGCCAATGGAGGGGCTCAGCTTATTGCCGGTGGCCGGCTGGATGGGCGTTTCGATCTGAAAGCCTTCGGTCTCCAAGTTTTCAGTCGCCCGAAAAGCCAATAGCTGCGACAATTGTCGTACCGATTGTCGGAACAAAGCGGGGGAAGTTTCTTTTTGTCGGAGCTTGGTCAGGTGGCAGTCAACCAACGGGTGGTTCAAAGTGATTACTTGGCTCATTGGTGCTCATCGAAATAAATTGTCGGCTATCCTATTGATCCAATGATAAAACCAAACCTGAAACAATTGAACCCGCGTGTTGACGCTTGGATGGCAAAAGTTTGCGTGTTCGCTGCTTTGGCCGGGCTGGTGTCGTTTTGGGTGGGGTGCGTTAAGGATTCGGATTCGGATTCGGTTTCGGATTCGTCAAATCAAAAATCAGCCCAACAAAAACGGCTCGACGGCGTGATCGTCGGTAGCTCGATGGCGCCGCACTTTATGGGCCAGCATCAACAGGTCCAATGCGGGAAGTGTGGCTTCGAAATCGCTTTCGATCCCGATTCGGTGGCTGCTGAAGGCTTGTTCTGTCCAAACTGTGGCGAAAATACGAAGAACGATTCTCGCTCGGCGGTTCGCTCCATTTTGGCGGATTCTGTGTTGATTGATCCTGCCGCAGCGATCGAGCGTTGGAGTGTTGTGGCGTTCAAACGCGGCGATCAGTCGTCGGCGGGAGTCAAACGAGTCGTTGGTTTGCCGGGCGAAACGATCTGGTTCGATCGAGGAAATGTTGTTTGTCAGAAAAGTGGTAAAGACCGCGTCTTAAAAAAATCGCTGGCGGATCAATTGATGACCCGCGTGCTCGTTCACGACAATCGCTTTCGAACAGATTCGCCACGCTGGGCTGCGGTTGATAATGCACCGCTGGCTGTGCTGGCGAATTCAAACGACGTGTCGCAGCGTTTAAAAAGTGGCTCGTTTGAATGGCGAAAATTTGTGGCCAAACGTTGCTACGCGCATTCGGCACGCAGCGGTTGGAGCCCGTCGCTGGAAGACAATTATGGTTTCAATCAAGGCTTGGCTCGACAGCTAAACCCGGTCAACGAAGTAATGCTCGAATGTGAATTGCCCCCGAATCCAAAAGCGGAAATGTTGATGGTGATTGCGGCTGATCCGCAGGTTGTAATTGTTCGTTTTGCCCGCACAGAAAAAGGGATGGTTGCCGAGCGAATTTTTGCTGGGTCGCAGCATGGCGGGGCGCCCTTTGTTAGCGAGCGTGTGGCGGTCGCGGCCGGCCAGAGAGTCGTATGTCAAGTTTCCAATATGGACCATCAGCTATTGGTGAGTGTGAACGATCAAGTTTTAGAATCAATCAGGATTGCAGATTTTCCAAGCGGCGGTGGGTCGGCCGAACTGTTTGTTGCGACACCAGCGACGGCAGCGGAAAGTGATTTGCGAATCCGGTTGTGGCGCGACTTGTATTATTTTTCGGGAGGGCTTAAGGAAAGTTTGATCGCGCGGCAACACAGTCAAGCGACATCCGAGTCAGGTTACTTTTTGGTCGGTGACAACGTTCCTGTTTCGGGCGACAGCCGGCAATGGAAACGGCCCAGCGTGCCCCAATCGCAGATATTGGGACGCGTTTTTAAGAAATAGTGCGTTGGCTGGGGCGATTTTTGAAATAGCTCTTTGGGCCGCGGTCGCACTGGCAAGGTTTCAAAAGCAACGACTTCTCGGCGGTATAAACGCCAGCAAAATGCGAGAATTGCTCGAACATCTTTGTCGGAGTCGCGTAGGCTCGCAATCGTGGTCCTGATATACTTAGCATCTATCCCAAAACTCAAAATGCTTTCGGCTAGGGCCGTCGGCTAGCTCGTTGTGGGATCAGTTCTTAAGAGGTTCGTGGGAGCCAATCCGAACGACGTTATCCGAAATTATTATCTGCCAACTTAATGGCGTCTTGCGAC
>CAZROJ010000255.1:0-1857 GCA_964601665.1 uncultured Pirellulaceae bacterium | reverse complement strand
ATCCGAACGACGTTATCCGAAATTATTATCTGCCAACTTAATGGCGTCTTGCGACGTCCGAAGCCTGCCTGATGTCAAAAAAAACGAAGAAACGCAGAAACACTTTCCCGGAACAGGGGCGCCGTTCCGCTGCGCCGAGTGCCGAGGTTTATCGAGAGCAATGGGATGCGGACATGCCATCACCGGGCGTGTTTGGTTTCTTTCGTGAAATTGGTGTTCGGGAAACGATCGAGTCGCTGCTGTTGGCGGTTTTGTTGGCGTTGATGTTTCGGGCTTTCGAGAGCGAAGCGTTTATCATTCCAACGGGATCGATGGCACCGTCGCTCAACGGTCAGCACTACGATCTTGAATGTAAAAATTGCGATTTTCGGTATCACAGCGGCACGGTCACGCCACAAAATCGCCGGCCCGATCAGAGAGACCACAGTACGTTCTGCCCGGTATGCCAGTATCCGACTCGGCTTTCGATCAACGTTGCCGAGTTTCCCGACCACGTGTCAAACAATGGCGATCGGATTTTGGTCAACAAGTTTATTTATGATTTCGCTGAGCCCGAACGGTTCGACGTGATTGTCTTTAAAAACCCGAACAATGGAAAACAAAATTACATCAAGCGTTTGATTGGATTGCCGGGCGATAAATTGGCGATCGAAGGCGGCGACATCAAGCTGTTTGAAAAAGACGGAGAGACTTGGAACAAGCGAACCGCTCGCAAACCGCCGCACAAATTAGAACACGTCTTGCAGATCGTGGACGATTCGCATCACGTCGGCGACTATTTAAAAAGCGTCGGCTGGCCGCTGCGTTGGCAGGACTTCACGGGGGCGGATCAATGGTCGGTGGCCGAAGGGGCCGGTCATCCAATATACAAAACCGACGGCAGTGCAAATGCTTGGCTGCGTTATCGCCATTTTCAACCGCGAAAAATCGAATGGTCGCAGATCGATGACGGCAATGGCGTTTTGCCTCGACGAATGAAGGGCAAGGAACTTCCCTTGGGCCAGTTGATTACTGACCAGTACTCATACAACGACTTGTCCAATGACGGTTACTCCAGTCGCAACGCGGGCTGTCACTGGGTCGGAGATATTGGGTTGGAATGCGAAGTCGATATCGAATCAAGCTCGGGGCAGATTGTTTTAGATGTCGTTGAAGGCGGCGTGCATTTCGAGTGTTCGATCGATGTTGCCAGCGGTAAAGCGTCACTGCGAACGCGGTCGGAGTTAGAATCAAAAATTGAATTCAAGACCGAAGACGGAACGGTCGTCGCCGAGCCAACCGCTGCAACGGCGGTTGGGCAAGGCTCGCATCGTTTGATGTTTGTCAATGCGGACGACCAATTGCATTTATGGGTCGATGGGCATGTCGTCGAATTTGACGCGGCCGCTTATGTTCGCAACGATGTCGCCCTGCCCTATTTTTCTTCGACGGATGCTGGCGACGCGGAACCGCTTGGCATCGGGAGCGAAGGGGCCAAGTTGACAGTTAATCGGTTGAAAGTGTTAAGAGATATTTACTACACATCGACCGAAGATAAAGCGTTCATCGATAATGAAGCTCGCTGGCCCAATTTTGCCGAGATCTACCGATTTCTGCAGAATCCGGAAACTTGGGAGTCGCAGCGAGCCAAAGATTACTTTGGTGCTCGAAAAGACTTGCCCGAACCGATGTTTTATTTGAAGCGTGGGCAATCGCCGGCGGGAGATCAGTTTTTGCCTATGGGCGATAATAGTCCTAACAGTTTGGACGGTCGATTTTGGACGGATCGGCACTACGTTTGCCGAGACATGATGATCGGCCGCGCTGCTTTTGTGTTTTGGCCGCATACGGTGAACAGTCCGTTTCCTTTGTTTCCCA
>CAZROJ010000254.1:0-5966 GCA_964601665.1 uncultured Pirellulaceae bacterium | reverse complement strand
TCCAACAGATTCACTCCAACAGATTCACTCCAACAGATTCACTCCAACAGATTCACTCCAACAGATTCACTCCAACAGATTCAACACTAGTTTTCTAGTTTGGCTGGTCCGACAGCACCCATAGTGCAGAA
This sequence comes from uncultured Pirellulaceae bacterium, assembly GCA_964601665.1. Taxonomy (GTDB): domain Bacteria; phylum Planctomycetota; class Planctomycetia; order Pirellulales; family Pirellulaceae; genus Mariniblastus. Next base: position 5,835 of record CAZROJ010000254.1, on the reverse strand, counting down.
AGATCGGCTTGGTCGGCAGCGCTCTGCGTCACGCTTGACGATTCACCATGTTGGATGTCCAAATCCAATTTGCAGTTCGGCTTGGCGAATGTCAAATGCGTGCAGTGGACTCTTCGTTCGGCAAACGCAGCTTCGCAATAACACAAATAGAAATGCCATCGCCGCAAAAACGCTTCGTCGTAGTCAAGATCGCGAATTGCGTCAATGTTTTCAAAAAACTTCTCTCGCCATCGCAGCATCGTCCGCTCGTAGTGGCGAGTCATATCAGTTTGCTGCAGTAGCCGCATCTTCGACACTCGCCCAACCGAACGCGACAAAGCAGAAATCGACGGCAGCGATCCACCTGGAAAAATGTACTTGCCAATGAAGTCAACATGGCGAATGTGGTACTCGTAATTCTGTTCGCCAATCGTGATCGCCTGAAGCAGCATCGCTCCGTCGTCTCGCAGCAGGCGGTTGCATTTTTCAAAAAACGCGTCGTAGTACTGATGCCCAACTGCTTCAATCATTTCAATCGAGACAATTTTGTCAAACTGCCCTTCCAGCTCGCGATAGTCTTGCCTTAACACAGTGACCAAATTCTCGAGACCTGCTTCGCGAACCCGTTGGACCGCAACGTCGTGCTGCTGTTTCGAAATCGTCGTCGTGGTCACTCGGCAACGGTATTTGCTGGCCATGTGAATTGCCATCGCCCCCCAGCCGGTTCCAATTTCCAAGACATGGTCCAGCGAACTGAGTTGCAGCTTGTTGCAAATCGCATCCATCTTGCGAACCGAAGCCGACAGCATGGGCTCGACCGTTTCCGAAGTCGGCGACAGGTCAGCGAACAAGCCAGAACTGTAATTCAGCGTCGGGTCCAAAAACAAACGATAGAAGTCGTTGCCTAGATCGTAGTGTTCGTAAATGTTTTTTCGGCTGTTGCGAATTGAATTATGCCGCCACGCATGCTGAAGATAGTGAATGGAATTTTTGATCCGAGCCCACCCTTTTTCCAGTCGAGTAAAGTCATCCAAGTTACGAATCATGATGCGAATCAGGTTCGTCAGGCTGTCCGTGGACCATTGCTTTTGCATGTAAGATTCGGCAGCACCGATCGTTCCACCAAACATGATCCGTCGATACATCTCTGGCTGACCGACAAAGACTTTGGCCCGCAATAAATCTTCGGCGTAAGGATCTTTGTCAGCCGGTGGCGACGAAAGCACTCGGCTTTGCTGAGCATCATGGATCTCGATCTCGCCACCAATCAAAGTACCAAATCGCTTAAGAACTTGCCTGGCAAAAAAATCACTGCCCCTCGCCGGAGCGTCCGAACACTCCATGCTCTCAATCAAAGGCACCTGATTGGGAGACAAATCCAGTTTGGCTAAAATTCCATCCATCAACTTTTAATCCTGTGTGTTTTAGTGAAAGCTTCCAGAGCCAATCACGAACTCATGTCTAGTTTGTCGCCTTGGCGTTTGCTGTTTTATCCGGATGGGGCACAAAGGGGATTTTTTTCAGGTACAGCAGCAGAGCTTGAAAATAAATTCCAGCAAACACGCGAAAACTAATCGCCGGATACCGTAACAGCAGACCGTTTAAACTCCAAAAATTTAAATCGCGTTTTCTCAGTGCCAACGTAACGTCCAGACATTTCGGCCGTTGCAAGGTTGGATCGATCAAATGATTTTCGATTTTCACGGCCAACGTTTTTCCAGGGGGCGAGAACGCCATGCGATAGTTCATCGCCAAATCAAAAAACGGAGAGACGTGAAAATCCTTTTTGATGGATTCCGATCGAATGGCCGACGACGACTCGATCTGGTCCCCCTTGATCAGATAAGTATGCTGCTCTCCCCAAGGCGTGTTGTTAACTTCCGCGATGACCGCCTCGATTGTTTCGCCGTCTTGGCTATAGCAGTAGTAAAAACTAACCGGATTCATTCGAAAACCGAAATAGGACAATTGAGTCAACAATCGAATTGAACCAATTGACGCCGAGATACCGTGGGCCTTCAGTTCTTCGTAAACCCGTTTCTTCAGATTCGGTTCCGGCAAATGTTTTTTCAAATGATCTGACTGATTCAATCTACACAAAGCCCGACCGCGCGTCGACCAAAACGGGTTCTTTTGAAACACCAAATCCAATTCGTCCAAATCGATCAACAGCATGAAGAAGCGGAAATCGAATTCGTGCTTTCGAGGCAAATTACGACGATGCCGAACGCTGCCTTCGTAAATTGCACTTTGAATGGACCGTTTAGCCGATCGTTCAGCCGTTGCACTAGACCTCAAAAGGCACCTCGACCAATCGCTTGACAACCGCAAGGGCACTCTTGACCCCGTCCTCATGAAAGCCGTTGCCCCAATACGCGCCGCAAAAGGATGTATCGTTTTCATCGATCAGCGAAGTATGCTTTGACTGCATCGCGTTGCGATTAATGCTGAACGTTGGATGCGCATACTCGAAGCTTCGAATCATGTGCTCAGGTCGGATCCGTTGTTCGTCGTTGAGCGTCACGCAGTAGGTCTTTTCGGTATCGAGTGTCTGCAGCATGTTCATATTGTATGTCAGCGTCGCCGAATCCGAATGACCTTTCGGATTAAAATAATTCCAACAGGCCCATGCTCGGCGATTGGAAGGCAACAGTCGAGTGTCGGTGTGCAAGACGGCCGTGTTTTTCTGATACGGAAATGCCGAAAGAACGTCTCTTTCTGTGCTCGTTGCACCGTCGCCTAGAATTTTAAGTGCTTGGTCACTGTGGCAAGCAAAAATGACGTGGTCGAATTCGATCGCTCCTCGATTGGAAACCTTTACCGACACCTTGCCACCCATTCGGTCGACCCATTCCACCGGGCTGTTGACGTGAATGTTTTCCTTCCAACTTTCAGTCAGCGGTTTTACGTACTGGTATGAACCGCCTTTAACCACGTACCACTGCGGACGGTCGCGAATTCCCAGTAAACCATGATTCTTGTAGAACTCGGCAATGAACTGAATCGGAAACTCTCGAAAAGCCTCAAACGACGACGACCAAATGGCAGCGCCCATGGGGAGGAAATATTGTTCGACGAACTGCTTCGAATATTTTTTGCGATTGAAAAAATCTCTCACGGATTCAGGTTTTCCGTCGGAGCCAAGAATTTCGTAAGCATCCTTTTTGAAGCGACCAAAATCTAACAGCAATCGATAAAACCAGGGACTCATGATGTTTTTTCGCTGAGCGAAAAGTCCGTTAAGTCCCGTGCCCGAATACTCGAGCCCCGTCCGTTGGCAACTAACGCTGAAGCTCATCTGCGTCTTTTGAAAATCGACGTTTAACTCTGTCAGTAAACTGATGAAGTTTGGATACGTGCGGTCATTGAAAACGATGAAACCTGTGTCGACAGCGATGTTGTCAGTACCGGTGTTGACTTCAATGGTGTTCGTGTGGCCGCCGATATAATGATTGGCTTCGAACAAAGTCACGTCGAACTTTTTGCTCAGCCGATAACCGGCGGTCAGACCAGAAATGCCGCCGCCAACAATTGCAATTCTCACGATGGCGTTCCCAGCGTCGAGTTTTTCTTCACTTGGCAACTTTCGCAATCCCGACCTTGTTTTTTCATCCGATGCATCGCGTGACGGTAGCGAAAATAAGCAAAGAGCCGATACCCAAGGTCGAGTGCTTGGCGGATAACGGGCAAGCTTGAAATATTGACTAAGAATCCAAAGCCCAAGCAGCGGTAAATCTCTCGGAACACATCCACGCCCGTCACGAAATCGCCCTTGGCCGTCCGGCCATGAATCTCTCGCATCAACTCTTTTAGTGTGCGACCCTCGGCAACGAAATTCTCATCGGCAATGTCAGTCAGCTTCAATTGTCCACCGCGGTCCTTGCGACGAATCATGTCGATCTCGCGTTTGCACAGCGGGCAATCGCCGTCGTAAAACACCTCGAATTGGTTTTTGCAAATTGTATTCACGACAAGAATTCCAAAAATTACGGCAGGCTTGGGCTGCTTCGAACTAAAAAAACGGCCAAATCGTTCAATCGTGGAAACCGAACGTTAACTGGCTGATTAACAATCGGGTTTTCCACTACAAGTGCGGGGATTCAACGTTTTTGGAAGGATTCGGTCGATGATCGAGGGCAACCCAGTGGGTAAAATTTTTAAGCAACAAATAGTTGCAACAAATTCAAACGGTGTTTCAAAAGCCGACCGGCAGCCTAGCACAGACCAAAAGTTTTACAGCCCGAAAAAGGTCGCGACAGCCATCGGAGTTAGCGAGTCTTCTCTAAAAAGATGGTGTGATGCCGGTTACGTAAAGGCGTCCAAGACCGCTGGCGGACATCGACGGGTTTCGCGGTCGGAAGTGATCGCCTTCCTGAAGCGTAAAAAGATCAAGCTTAAAAATCCACAGTCAATTGGTCTGCCCGATATACGCAGCGTTAATCTCGACGGCATTCAAGACGCACAACGTCAGTTGCTGTTGGCTTTGAAGTCAGGGGATGAACTGGCAGCACGAAAGATTGCCGTGACGCTGTTTGTTGAAGGACGAAACTTAGCCGAAATTTTTGACCGCGTGATCAGTCCTGTGTTCAGCGAGATTGGAAATCTTTGGCGGTGCGGAAATCTTGAAGTCTACGAAGAACGAGTGGCCTGCCAGATTTGTTTCAAGGCGCTAGTCGACATCGAATCGCTAATACCACAAGTCCCCGAAAACGCCCCTGTTGCCGTCGGTGCAACGCTGGAAGGAGACCAGTATCAATTGGCGTCCACGGGCGTCGAACTTTGCCTCCGCAATTTCGGGTGGAACGCGCAGTCGCTTGGAGCCAACATTCCGATTGAATCTCTCGAGAGGGCCGCGACGGCCAAGAACGCTTCGTTGATCTGGATTTCCGTTTCACACATTGTTGATGTCGAAGTCTTCAAGCGAAAACTTACCGATTTTTGCCATCGCTTATCTTTTAACCAAAGAGTAATCTTAGGTGGAAGTGCGATCGGCAGTGACTTGACAACGGGCTTGCCTAACGCGACTTATTGCGAAAATTTTGCTCAGCTGATCATGTCGGCGAGCCCAAAATAGCCTCCGCTAGATCTCTTGATCAAATCGCAGGCGAAAGGAGATGCCATGAAGTTGACTCCGCCCGCTGCCGCGAGATGGTTGTCCTGCCTGCTAAAAATCGTCGGCTTCGGACTAATGCTGGCCTTCGCTTTCGTACTCTTGCCAAAGTCTTTTCTGGAATCGATTCATTCTTGGTTAGGGCTCGGCGACTTTCCCGGCCAACCGGTTGCCGAGTATTTAGCCCGTTCAACTTCCTTGCTTTACGGTGTCCACGGCGTGGTGATGATTGGCTTGTCGGCAAACGTATTAAAGTACATCGAACTGGTCCGGCTCGTTGGCTACCTGCACATTGGCATTGGTTTAATCATGCTGGTGATTGATTTGATGTCGAGCATGCCTTGGTGGTGGACGGCCCTGGAAGGAATTCCAGTCGCATTAACGGGGGCTTTAATCTGCTGGCTTCAAACCCAAGCCGCCGGGATCAACTCCGCGGAAGTCGACCGGTGAGTTCTCCCGCGATGTCAGATTTCTGTTGATCAGCTGGCGTTTTTGTCGGCATCGCGAGCCCATTCAGCCCAATGATCAAATTCGATTGTGCAAATTTTTAATGTATTTTCCGTCGCGCAAATAGCATACGATCGACTCAATATAAGTCGCGAAATCTCCAGCAAGAGGCATCGAGTCGTTGCGGGCCGACATCGACCTCTTCCAAGCTAGAACCAGAAACGTTCGGAGCAAATCATCACAATCGCATGGGTGAATGTTTTGGCGATCCGCCCCTTTTGCAAATCGGTTTTACTCTA
>CAZROJ010000253.1:0-5975 GCA_964601665.1 uncultured Pirellulaceae bacterium | reverse complement strand
CGGAAGTATCGATCTGAATCAGTTTTACAAGAATGATTAGTTGGAGCAACCAGTTCAACATACTATCGCGCCAGATATTACGATCCGGCAACCGGCGAGTTTATCTCCCAAGATCCGCTGGAGCACGTCGATGGGATGAGCCAATATCGAGCTTACTTCGTACCCGGGCGCGTGGATCCGATGGGTTTCCAAGTTACTGACACGGGCGTAAACACAGCTGACGGACTTCCAATTTATAAAATCGGTAATCGATGCTTCGTAGAAACCAAAGACGAAAATGGAAACCCGGTTAATAAAATCGTCCCTTGTCCGAAACAACCTCCACGTCCAAGGTTTCCGCCTATCATCCAGGACGGCGGGGGAGCTCCCGCGCCAGATGATCCGTTTTTGCATCCCTTTCCTTGGTCAGGCGGAGGAAATATGAACCTCTGGGGCGACCGAGAGGCACCAGTCTTCGAAGACTACGCCGTGTCTGGAGCGGCTGACATTGATCGACATCAACGTGGCAGACCGTTAACTGTAGATCTTGATGACAGGTCAGTTAACGTGATTGCGCATCGGGCTGCACCTTTGCAACAGGTCACCCTTGACGAAATGTGTCGAGTTTGAGGTGGCGGCTGACGCCGTAGGGTCAGCCTTGCTTTTTAGTTTTTTATGGCCCAAGGTAGCTCGGGGCGAGAACTTCGTTGGGGGCTCAACAACCTAACTAGCTTCGCTAGGGTCAGCGGAATGTGTCAACGACATTGAGACAACTTTTTTTTGTGGTCAGTCGTTCAGCAGTGGCACAGAGAGACCCGTCATTGTGTAGAGGACAAAGGAATCGCCGGACCGCAGTTTACCATTTTCGAGCCGTTGCGATCGCGGTCGCAACATCAGGGAACAATTCAATCGAAAAAAAGAGTTCGATGGCAGCGGCAAATGGATTAAACTGGAATCCGATTCAGGTCGCCTATCTCCTACGGAAAATTCCATGCTTTCGAATGCCTCACGTTGGCTCGTCGTTTTATTTATTGTGTTTACATTCGCGTCCGTTGGCCCCGGTCCGTTCCAGATCAGCAACGCGTCGGCTCAAGACGATGCGAAAACAAGTCCGCGGCAACCGCTGTTCGACGCGCTGAAATTTCGCTCGATCGGTCCGTTTCGTGGCGGACGTTCTTGTGCCGTGACGGGCGTGCCCGGAAAACCGATGACGTTTTACTTCGGAGCCACCGGCGGCGGCGTGTGGCGAACCGACGATGGCGGCTCGACATGGCGAAATATCTCAGACGGATTCTTCGGCGGCTCGGTCGGATCCATTGCACTCGCTCCCTCGGATCCCAACGTGATCTATGTCGGCGGCGGCGAAAAAACGCTGCGCGGAAACTTCTCGCACGGCGACGGAATTTGGAAATCGGTCGACGGTGGTGAGACTTGGAAATTTTCCGGGTTGGAAGACAGCCGACAAGTCCCGCGAATTCGCATCCATCCAAAAAATCCGGACGTCGTCTTCGCGGCAGTGCTCGGGCACGCGTCCGGACCGAATCAGCAACGCGGCGTGTTTCGCTCAACCGATGGCGGCGAGAATTGGAAACGAGTTCTGTTTGCTAACGACGAAGCCGGTGCGGTTGATCTGATCATGGATCCGAACAATCCGCGCGTGCTCTACGCGTCGACTTGGCGCGTGAAACGGAATCACTTTACGCTCGAAAGCGGCGGCGAAGGCAGCGGCTTGTGGAAGAGTACCGACGGCGGCGACACGTGGAACGATATCTCCCGCAGCAAAGGGCTGCCACAAGATTCGACGCTGGGGATCATCGGCGTGACGGTTTCTCCGGTCGATTCGAATCGGCTCTGGGCGATGGTCGAAGCCAGCGATGGAGGGCTCTTTCGCAGCGACGATGCGGGCAAGTCGTGGACAAAAATTAACGACGAAAGAAAACTGCGACAGCGAGCTTGGTATTACACGCGGGTTTATGCCGATACGCAAAACCGTGACAAAGTCTACGTGTTGAACGTGCAGTTTCATCGCTCGAACGACGGCGGAAAAACGTTCGGCTCAATTCGCACGCCGCACGGTGACCATCACGATTTGTGGATTGATCCTGACGAACCGCAGCGGTTTATTGTTGCCGATGACGGCGGAGCACAGGTGACCTACAACGACGGTGTGAACTTTTCGACTTACATGAACCAGCCGACGGCTCAGTTCTATCGTGTCACCACCGACAACCATTTTCCGTATCGAATCTACGGAGCTCAACAAGATAATTCGACGGTCAGGATTTCCAGTCGCGGAGCTCGCGGGTCGATCGGCGAACGCGATTGGGAACCGACGGCCGGCGGCGAGAGCGGTCACATTGCGGTCGATCCGACGGATCCCGAGATCGTTTATGGCGGTTCGTACGGCGGCTATCTTGGGCGGCGAGATCATCGCACTGGCGAAAATCGAAACATCAACATTTGGCCCGACAATCCGATCGGGCGTCCGATCAGCGAAGTCAAGTATCGGTTCCAATGGAACTTCCCGATCTTCTTTTCACCGCACGATTCGAAGACGCTGTACTCGGCGGCTCAGGTGTTGTTTAAGTCCACCAACGAAGGTCAGAGCTGGGAACCGATCAGCCCGGACTTGACGCGCGACGACAAATCGAAGCAAGGAGCTTCCGGCGGACCGATCACGAAAGATAACACTGGCGTCGAAGTTTACTGCACGATTTTTGCGGCAGCTGAAAGCCCGCTGGAGCCGGGGCTGTTATGGACCGGCAGCGATGATGGGCTGATTCATGTTTCCAAAGACGCCGGAGCGAATTGGGAAAACGTGACACCGCCGCAGTTGCCTGAATGGACGCAGATCAACAGCATCGAAGTGCATCCGACGAAAAAAGGTAGCTTGTACGTGGCCGGCACGCGGTACAAGTTGGACGACTACAAACCGTACCTGCTGAAAACAGAAGACTACGGACAGACTTGGACCATGATCAACAACGGCATCGATGCGACTCATTTTACTCGCGTCATCCGTGCCGATCCGGATCGCGACGGATTGCTTTACGCGGGCACCGAACGCGGTATTTACGTTTCGTTTGACGATGGTGAAAACTGGCAGCCGATGCAATTGAATTTGCCGATCGTGCCAATCACGGATATGACGATCAAGGATCAGGATTTGGTTGTCGCGACGCAAGGGCGATCGTTTTGGGTGCTGGATGATTTGACGTTGCTGCATCAGTGGAACGACGATTTGGCAAAAGCGGATTTGCATCTGTTTGCGTCACGTCCGACGATCCGTGGGCTGTCCGGTGGCAGCGGTGTGGCGGGAGCGACTGCCGGAGCCAATCCGCGTGGTGGCGTGCCGTTGCGGTTTATGCTCCGCGATGTCGACAAGGACATAGCAGCGACGCTGGAAATTTCAGACGCCGATGGCCAGCTGGTGAAACGGTATGCGACCAAGCCGGATAAGAACAAGGACGAGGCCGAATTGAAATTGGAATCCGGAATGAATGAGCTTTTTTGGAACACGCGTTACGCGGCGGCCGAAACGTTTGACGGCATGGTGTTGTGGGCCGGCGGAACTCAAGGTCCAGCGGCGCGTCCGGGCAAGTATTCGGTCTCGCTGAAAGTCGGCGACGAAACGGCGACGAGCGAATTCGAAATTCAAAAAGATCCTCGGCTTGAAATCGCCGACCAAGAGTACGAAACGCAGTTTCAGTTCTTGCTTGGCATTCGCGACAAGTTGACCGAGACGCATGAGGCGATCAAGAAAATCCGTGACGTTCGCGATCAAATTCAGACGCTGAAGAAACGGCTCGGCGATGACGAAGCGTTTGCCGAATTGGTAAAACGCGGCGACGAGCTGGTTGAGCAGATGAAGGCGATTGAAGAAACGCTGTACCAAACGAAATCGAAGAGCGGTCAGGATCCGTTGAACTTTCCGATCCGCTTGAACAATCGCTTGAGTGCCTTGGTTGGCGTGGTCGCTTCTGCCGACGGTGCTCCAACGGCCCAAGCGATCGAAGTTCACGACATGGTCGTTGCGGAGATCGACTCGAACCTTGAACAGTTGGCGACGCTATTCGAGGAAGACGTTGCCGCTTACAACACGGCGATCCAAGACGCGAAGGTGCCGTTTATCTTTGTGGGCGATGAGGACTGACGAAGACTGACGAGTTACATTTTTATTACAGATGGGTGTTGCTTTGAATTTTACGCCGTTCCGCCCGATCATTCGTCTTGCTTGGGCAGTGCCTTCGCCGCTGCTGCGAGATCGAATCCACGGTAGATGATTTTGCCTGTCGGGTCGAGCACCAAGTAGGTCGGGACCGCACTGACGCCGAGTGCGTTGGCGGTTGAGCCTTCACCAGCTGATTTGCCAGCGAAGCCGACGGTCCAGTCGATTTGCTGTTGCAAGGCGATCGTTTTTGCCGCCTCAAAATCTTCGTCGACGCTCATGCTGACGATCGCGATATTGTCGCCGTCGAATGAAGCATGAGTGCGGCTAAAAAGTGCGGCTTAAAAGACAGGCAAGTTAACCATGGCTATACTTCTCGTAGACACGATGATTCAGGCCTGACGTACTATCGCGCCAGATACTACGATACGGCAACGGGTGAGTTTATCAGCCAAGACCCGCTGGAATACGTCGATGGAATGAGCCAATATCGGGCTTACTTCGTACCAGGAGGGGTGGACCCACTGGGGCTAAAAGAGTATTACCAGTGCGTTTTTGACTGTATTCAATCAAGATTGTTTGGCCCAAAGGTCTCCCCCAAGGACTGGGCAAACCAGGGCGAAGTCGGCAGGCAATGCCATGCAGTTTGTAGCGCTGCTTGGCCTTCTGTTCACGGAACGGGAGGCGGAGAAGACCCGCGTAATGGCACTCCCGAAAACCCCAAAGGCGGCGGCGGAAACGTTTCAATATGGGGAGAGAATGATAATCCTGTGTTTACGGATTATGCCCCATTGGATCCCGGCAAGACTGATGATCCGTGGTTTTTACCAACGCCACGTCCTAACACTACGGATATATCTATTGGTACCGTCAGTCACGTTTCGGTTCGATCTTCTCCACTTTGGCCACGTTCCGTCGACGAGATCAATCGAATAACTGAACCGAACGGTGTTGTCACTATTGCGGGATCTTGTGATTATATAAAAAAACTACGTAGGGACATCTTGAACGGCAAATCTAAGTTCGACGCATGTTTCATTGGGCATATCAAAACAGTTAGCCTTCCCAACCGTGGACTTTACGGAGATAGCGGAGAAATTAAGGATTACTTTCCCGAGGAAAAAAATTGCGTCTTTTCGATTCGGATCAATTGTTGTCCGTAGCAATTATTTTATCGGCGGACGGATTGCCATCGAGTTTGTGTGAATTCATCATGAAAACTAAAAGCCTACCGATTCTAAAAAACTTTACTAAGGATCGAGTTAAGCTAAACTTCTGTAAAACGAGAAAACTGCTTTAGAGCCTACAAGCAATGTCGAATTTAAGAACTACGACAATGGTCCTTTTAGTTGCGGTGATCGTGATGCTCTCATTTTCGTGCAAAAGAAAAACCTCAAACGAAAAAAACACTTGGCAAAAATTTGACCATCAGATAATCGTCCAAAATCTCAACAAAGGAACTGGAACTATTGTTTGCTATGAAGCAGAATGGACAACGAGCAATTATGGAATCATCAACCTCATAAATTCTCACGAATTCAAATCTATCGTGAGTCAACAGGGGTACGACTTGATGAAATTTTCAGAAGCCGATTTTTCAAAAAATGAATATGTCTCAGATCTTGCCAAAACGAAGGGGCCGTTCTTGTTGGTATATCTCCCAAGTTTGGAAGCCCCTGAATTTATTCCGCAATCGAGCGGATTTGAGGAAAAAGTTATTAATTTTTTGGGGGGGGCGGCTGACGCCGTAGGGTCAGGCGGGCGGCTGACGCTGTAGGGTCAGCGACGGTCTAAGTATTTGTCAATCGCATTTCAAAACAAAGTTTTG
>CAZROJ010000252.1:2388-5979 GCA_964601665.1 uncultured Pirellulaceae bacterium | reverse complement strand
GACGGAAAACCAAGGTTTTTACTAATGAAATGCCGAAAGTGGCGCTGTCCAACTAAGTATAACGAAAACTCGGATTCGCCGCCTCCACCTTGGCTAGTCCTTCCAAACTTGATCGTCTCTGACAACAAATTTACACATTCGTTAGCGAAGCTTCGTAGCTTTGGGAGCCGTGTCTGTCATCGCTTGGCGAATTAAATTTATAAACCGGCCGGGAGTTGTTTGGAAGATCTCACGGTTTTCAGCGTTTTCAAAGAGCACGACCCGCATGTTTGGCGACTTGCCCATGAACACGCCGTGCTTTTCATCGCCATCGACCAACTTCTTGGTGCGTTCATAAGTTACCGGGTCGTAGCCCGCCAACAACGGGCTAAATTCATCGGGGTTTTTTTGGAAAACCTCGCGGTGCTTGACACTGGCGAACAAGTAGACGCGATTGCGATGAACACACCCAACGTCCGGTTGTCCATCGACCCATCGCGATTCCGTCATCAGAGTCACGGGGCATTTCCCTTTTAATGCAAAATCGGCCGCCCGATCGATACCTCGTTCGATTTTTGACTCGGCAGAATCGTGGACTTGCTCCTTGGCTTGCGGCAAAACCACCTTGGCTTGGTGCCGCGGTGCCGCAATGTTCTCAGCCATACTTCTGGCAACTTCCAGCTCATTTTTCATGCGGTCGTCCTCTGACAAAATCTGCAGCGCTCGCGAGAATTGCGGCGACGAAGAAAATTTTTCTTTGGTCGGCTTTACAGTTGGTTCGGGCGTTTGTTTTTGCGGCCAACCATTCGTTGATTTAGGCGATGGGCGAATCGCGTATTGCGGACGAGTAATCGTTCCCTCGATTGTTTTTTCAAAATGAGAATTCAATTCCGGTTTTGACCTTGGTTCCGGTTTTGCATTTGCTTTTGCAAATGATTTTGTTGCCGATTTTGACTTGGCAACCAGTTGCCCTTCAATCGCAACGTCTTTTGTTTTTTGACTTGGCTGGGTTTGTTTTGGTGTGACGTTTGGTGTGACAAAACCATGGACGACTTTTGGCGTTTGAAAGGTCGTTGGCGAGGTCGTTGTTTGGGCAGCCTGTTCGTTGAGCTGGCCAAAAGTTAAGGCTGTTGGTTTGGCGGGTATTTGGGCTGGTTTACTCGCGTTTGCGTTTGATGGAATAAAAGCGGGAGCTGGTGTACTTTCAGTTTCTTCATTCGATGCAGGCCTGTCGGACAAGCTAAACATGCGGCCGTCAAATGAGTTGTCTTCCAGTTCCACCGAAAACTTACCTCCCGCCTTCTCAATCGAATTGACGTTTGTCGCGGCGCTTTCGACGCCAGCACTTGGCAAACGCGTTTTTGACGCCACAGAGGCCGATTGATTTCCTAACGAGAGTCCTCGTCCGTCTTGTGGAATTGATAAAGTCTCGGGACCACCGAACGCGTTCGCATTCAGTTCAGGTTTTGCCGGTTTAACGGAAGCGGAAACTGTTTTGTTAAAATTTGGTGGCGGCGGTGGCAAGAATTGTTGGTCGTCGGCCTCGACGCCCGAGGTTGTCACAACTCGTTTTTTTGCCGCATCGCCAAAGAACAGATTGGATTTCAACGACGACCTTTTGTCTGCCAACGTTCTAACAGACGATTTGCCGTCCAGAGACTGGAAGGATTGGGTGTTTTTGGTTGCCGAATCAATATCGCGTTTCAGCATCAAAGGCTTTTTAAAAGCTTTTGGCGGCGTGTCCTTTCGGTGGGGAAAAAAAGGATTTTCAGCAAACCGTGGCGTCTCGTTTTTGCGTTCTTCCGAAGCGATAAACAACTCGGCCTTCTGTTTCATGTCAGTTGCTTGTTTAGATCTGAATTCGGCAGCACGCTTGGCACTTTCGAATCCGCGGGCCAATCGTTGTCCCTCAACCGTTTGAGCCGCCATTTTGTGCTCGGGTGCCTCGGCAGCGAATCCTTTGGCGGGTGATTCTGATTTGAGGGCAGCTGTCCCGCGAGCGATTCGTTGAATTTGATCAATGCCGAAATTGATTGCGTCGCGGTCGCCTGAATTCAATTGCTGCAATGGGCGATCCAAATCGCTAAAGAACTTCCGATAGCCAGACGTTGATTTAGGGCTCGGGCGGCTCATGATCACCCGACCGGCGGGAGTCATCACAATGTCGTGTGGTACACGGTGAACGCCCATTTTTTTGACCAACTGGTCGGCTTGATCGACATCGATTTTGACAGCAACGACGTTTTGATCAACCGCACGAATCACGCCCGTGCTTGAAAAAACAAACGTATCCAAACGCTGGCAAGGCACGCACCAGTCCGCTTCAAAATGCAACCACACCAGCCGCTTTGTATCCAAGGCCGCCTTGCTGGCTTTTTCGATGTCGGTTTCCCACTCGATCGACTGCCCCAGCGAGATCATGCTACAACAGACCACCAAAAAAGCGGTTGTCAGAGGCTGAATAAGCGTTTTGTAAAGAGGCTTGGAGTGCAGCAAAGAGTCCATTTTTTCGCCGGAGTTTCTGGAGGTAAGTTTGCGCGGTGCTATCGGTTAAATCGGCAAATCCGGTTCCACCGAACAGTCAAAGATTAGCCGTCTGGCATGTTTTGGGGGATAAAGGTCAATTTTTGAAACTGGAAATGTCGAAGAAACTGTCGATTGGAAAAGTTTTTAAAACATCATTTTCCGCTTGACATGACCCCTTGGTTTGCAGAGACTTGAGCAGATCAAGTTTTCGCCTGTTTGTGGGTAACGCTGTGATGTGAATTAAAAGTCGACGGTGTCGGCTCAAGTCACACATAGGCTCATCCCAGCAGGGTCTTTCAGAACGAATGCCTTTCTCGGCTTTCGATTCAGAATCCCGAAGTTCACTCGTGAACGTCTTCTTTGCTTGAATTGATCTCGTAAGTTTTCTTGATCAGTAAGCAAAAGAACTGGAATTTTGGCCCCGCCAAATCTGCACTGTAGACGAGTTCTCAGGCGTGTTTGAGTTTAACTGGCTGGCCGCATCGATGCTGATGTGGCTAAATCATCTCACCGTTTGCAAATGCAAGATGGCCTCTGGAGGGACTGCAGCTCAACGAGTTAGCCGACCCTAAGTTCAGTTTGAACTTCAGTTCGCGATTGTGTATTTGTTTCAAAGTCTTGAAGTGTCTGCACGTAAGTTGACCAAGTTTTCAGTTTCGCAATAGGCTTCGTGCGACGCCATCTTTGACAAAGGCGTTTAGCTTTCAGGTTTCTATCTATGGCAAAAAAAAGAACTCGCTCCCGTAAAAAAAATGACGATTCAGCCGTTGAATCGATCGAAAATGAGTTTGTTGGCTCTCCCGACGAACTCGATATCGATTGGGGCACTGACGCTTCCAACGACAAAAAGTCGGGCGCCAAAGAAGGCCGCAGCGCCGAACGAGTGCGCCAAAAAAAGGAGAGTAATAGCGACAGTCGCGACGAACGGTCGGGTTCCTCCAGCGAACGGTCCGGCTCCTCCGGTGGTCGCGGCCGAGCCCGAGGCCGGCGATCCCAAAACAGTCGCTCGGCCAGCAATGACAGCGGCGGCGATAATAACGTACGGAACGAAAACAACTCGCGTAACGACGGCAATTCTCGTAACGA
>CAZROJ010000252.1:0-2288 GCA_964601665.1 uncultured Pirellulaceae bacterium | reverse complement strand
CGTAACGACGGCAATTCTCGTAACGAAGGAAACTCACGTAACGACGGCAACTCCCGAGGCGAAGGTGGGGGCGGGCGAGGTGCTCGCGGACGGCGTCGCCGCGGTGGAAACAATAACGGCAACAATAATAACAACGGTGGCGGTCGCAACGCTCGCGGTAACAACTCAAACAACAATTCCAAAAGTCGCGGTGGCAATAGCGGCGGCGGCGGACGTCGACAAAAGCGACATAGCGATCCGGTTGAATTTGATGATGTCGAATTGACCGAAGGCATCGGCATGTTGGAGATGCACCCCAACGGCTACGGTTTCTTGCGCTCGCCTGAAAACAATTTCTCGCGTGAACGCAGCGATCCGTTTGTTCCAGGCACCATGATCGAAAAGTTTGCGCTGCGACCAGGCGTGCTGATCAATGCCAAAGTCCAACCCGCACGACGCCAACAAGGACCACGCGTTCGTGAACTAATCGATGTTGACGGTTTGACGCCCGAAGAATATTTGGAAGTCAAAAATTTCGACCAATTGACACCGATCAATCCCGAGCAATGGTACCAACTGGAAACTGGCCCCGAACCACTCACCACCCGAGTGATGGACTTGCTGACTCCGCTTGGCAAAGGTCAACGTGCCTTGATCGTCGCGCCGCCACGCAGTGGTAAAACGATCATGATGCAGCATATCGCCCACGGGATCGCGACGAACCATCCTGGTTCCAAGTTGATCGTTTTGCTGATCGACGAACGTCCCGAGGAAGTCACGGACATGCGTCGAAACGTAAATGGCGAAGTGATTGCCAGTAGTTTGGACGAAGACATTGAAAGCCATGTGCGGCTTTCGCAATTGGTTATCCAGCGTTGCAAGCGTTTGGCTGAAATGGGACAAGATGTTTTCTTGTTGATGGATTCTATCACCCGCTTGGCAAGAGCGTTCAACAAATGGGTGGGGAACACCGGCCGAACCATGTCCGGTGGTGTCGACATTAAAGCGATGGACATCCCGAAAAAGTTATTCAGTTCCGCTCGTGCGTTCGAAGAAGGTGGTTCATTGACGATCGTGGGTACTGCCTTGATTGACACGGGCAGTCGCATGGATGAATTGATTTTTCAAGAATTCAAAGGCACGGGCAACATGGAACTCGTCCTCGATCGAAAACTCGCCGACCGACGCGTTTGGCCGGCGATCGACATTTCGCAATCGGGAACTCGACGTGAAGAACTGCTGCTCAAGCCAGAAACGCTCGAGGCGGTCACGATGCTACGTCGAACGCTGTCCACGATGCATCCAGTTGATGCTATGGAGCAGTTGACCAAGCAGCTTGGTAAACGGAAAAATAACGATGAATTTATCATGCTGATTAGCGGGAAGCTTGGCAACATGTAGGTTCAGCCGTGGTCTAAATTAGTGATGGCCTGAATCCAGCCTAATTTAGTTTTTTAAAAGCCTAAACAGCACGATCGATCACTCGACCGTGCTGTTTTTTTGCAATGTGTTCTGCGTCGAACTTTCCATGACATGCATTCAGTGTATGGCAGAGTTCGAAAAACTTAACGCCGCGTTTTGTTCCCAAAGCGATTTCAGGTAAACTAACGACTCGTGTTGACGGATTTCCGCTTTTCGCCGTGTCGCGGTGTGTTAGCAGACGGATTCAGGCATTGCATCTGCGACAATATTTTTAGCGGGTTACCGGAGTCGCCCCAAACGTGTCGTTTAACCGATTCCAATTTATCTCCTTTCAATATTTAGTACAAAGCGGAGACATCGATGTCACTTTTTGAAGATGACCGATACATGTATTGCGATACTTTTTTTGTGTATCTGGACGCCGACAATCGACCGTCCGAAGAGCAAGTGAGAGCCGCGATTACTTCAGGGAGTGAGAAGTACAAGCTGAGTGACCCACGAGCCGAAGCCGACGGAGCATTCAAGTCGATCACCGTACGCTCGCCTCACGATAGTTCGGGAATGGACATTGTTTTTGTTAGCGGCGATGAAGTGAAAGAGCAGGTCGTCGAAGTGGTCGATGAATTCCGCCAGATCTCGCTCGAAGGAGAGGACTTCGCCAAGCTAAAGCAAGTGGCCAACGCCAATGCGAGGCTGGACGTGTTTCACTTTGAAGAAACGTCCGACAGCGAAGAGCCCGATATGATCGATCCGGGTGGCTTGTTTTTGATTTTAGAAAAACTGAACAAGATCTGTGACGGCATCGGTTTGGATCCGCAATCAAAAACCTTGATCTAGTGCTGTGAATCTCAATTCCGTGTGGTTCTTCGTGCCAGCACCTTTACCAA
>CAZROJ010000251.1:0-6002 GCA_964601665.1 uncultured Pirellulaceae bacterium | reverse complement strand
GCTCGGTCGGTTGAACCGCGCCCTCGACCAATACACCCGCTCGCAGGAATCGCCCTCGTTTGGGTAACCCGCGCCGCCAGATCGTGCGGCCTTGCTCGTTGGTGATACGCAGCAACTCCAACTCGCCGCCGCAAGCACTGCAAGTGGGTTTTCAAGTTGGTTTTGTTTTTTCAATCACCGGATGGAAGTGGGCCGATCCCAGCCAGAATGTCCAGCCTGCCTCTTGTTGGACGAGCACAATCTGGGCAATTTACAACCTTGCAGCGATTGGACAAAATACGCGGCTTATTGACTACCCGTGCCTTTTAAAACGAGCTTTAGCTGATGAGAATTGGAGTCTTTTGTAGCGGCGGGGATGCCCCGGGAATGAACGCGTGTGTTCGCGGAGTCGTTCGTGGTGCGAGCGATCTTGGACATGAAGTCGTGGGAATTATGCGAGGCTACCATGGACTGATCCAGCGGAAGTTTTGGCGCGACCCCGATGGCAGCGAGCGTTTGACGCCGTTCCGAGTCGCTCACTGGGCCGGTCACGGTGGTGCTCATTTGCGCAGTAGCCGTTGTGCGGATTTTCGAACGCTCGCCGGTCGACAGCGCGCGGTCGAGGTGCTGCGGGAAAACGACATTCAAGCATTGGTGCCGATCGGCGGTAACGGCACGATTGCCGGAGCCTTGGCACTAGCGGAAAACTGGGACGGACAAATTATCGCTTGTCCGGGCACGATCGATAACGACCTTTTTGGCACCGACTATACAATTGGATTTTCGACGGCGGTTGAAACGGCCGTCGAAGCGGTCGATCGAATCCGTGACACCGCGTCGAGCCATGACCGAATGTTTTTGGTTGAGGTGATGGGGCGGCACAGCGGGTACATTGCGTTGCACACGGCGCTGGCCAGTGGAGCGGACGCGGTGGCGATTCCGGAGACGGATACCGATTTTAACCAGATCGTTTCGCACTTGAATCGTTTGAAAGACAAAGGCCGAATGATGTCGATCATGATCGTGGCCGAAGGCGATGAAAAAGGCGGCGCTGACGTGATCAACCAACAATTGATCCAGCACCAATGCCCGTTTCCGACTCGAACGGTGGTGCTGGGCCATCTCCAGCGTGGCGGCCGCCCTACCCCGGAAGATCGGCGTCGAGCGATGCACATGGGCGTTGCGGCAGTGAATGCGATCGACGAAGGCAAAACAGGCTTGATGGCCGGCACGATCGACGACCGGTCTGTTTTGACGCCACTGGCCGAGGCGATTAAGTCTCATCGCCGGGTGCCGGAATCGCTGCTAGAACTGCAGCGGCAAGTTTCGCTGTAGGCGATAAGTTTCCGCCATCGCGACACCGCGATTATTTGAAGAACGCTAGTACGCCCCAAATAGCGATCGACCGGTGGTTACCAGTTCACCGCGTCCGAGCCGGCCGAGGTCGACCAGCCATGAATCGACGGCATTGGGCAGACCGGCGTTCGCAAAGACTTGATAGCGAAACTGGCCGCAGCGATCGATACAGTCGCACGCGAATTCTGCTCCCGCGGCTTCGTTACCGGCGTAGCGTTGGACAAAGTGTTCAACTGCTGCCGCCAGGACTGCGTCCGAGGATCCATCGGCGCCCGATAAACTCAAAAAACAGGCTCGGTAAAAATCGATTGCCAGGTCCGCAGCGAGCCCCATTTGGCGGCGTTTGCGATAGTTTTCTTTGCCGGCGGTTTCCGCGAAACCGGTCAACTGTTTCGCGAATTCGCCGGCGTGCGGGTCGCCTGTCGATAATTGCCCAAACAGCGTTTGTCGAAACTGAAACACTTCCGGATCGGCCAGCTGCAACGCGCGTGCGACCGAACCGCCTGCCGCCTGAGCCAACGCCGCCACGTCCACGCGCGGCTGATCCTCGTCGCCGGACAACAGCCCGGAACCAGCGATCACCTGCTTGACTTGTTCATCTTTCAGCGGGTCAAAGCGGATAACTTGGCTGCGTGAGACAATCGTTTGCAACTGCCGCTGTTCGCTGGTGCCCAGCAAAATCAACAAGGAATTCGGCGGTGGTTCTTCCAGCGTTTTCAGCAGGCAGTTAGCGCTTTCGGCATTGAAATAATCGGCGTCGTCGACGATCGCAATTCGGTATCCGCCACAAAACGGCTTCAAACCGATTTCGTAAACCAGCCCTTGCCTCCGCCGTTTGTCACCTTTGCCGATAAATAGTTCGACCGGCAAGATCGATTTATCATTGGGCTTGGAAACCAGAATCAGATCCGGGTGCGTGCGTTTTTCTACTTGTACACAAGCCGAACAATGACCGCAGGGTTCGAGTTGTTCGATCGGGTTGGTTTCGCAGAAGACCGCTTGAGCCAGCTTTAGTGCGAACGTGCGTTTGCCGATCCCCTCTGGCCCGACCAGCAAATAAGTGCTGGCCAGCTTATTGCGAGCGACGCTTTTTTTGAAGCGATGTAGCGGGCCTTGATGGCCAACGATTTGATTCCAAGACATCTTGGTCTTTCGCCGAAAGTTAGCTGGGTTTGATTTTGACTTGGATTTTCAGAAGCTCAAAGTCTGCAGACGCGTGATTCCAAAACTCATATCTTTAAACGAAAGGCGATTGAGAAACTACCGGGCAATAGGCCCAAGATTCGCAATCGTTGCAAACATCAGCGATAGAAGTGCAACTGCCGATCGCCTTCATCTTTGGTTTCTGACCGCTAGTCGTGAAACTCAAAATACGATTTGAAAATTCCTGAGCTTGAAAAAAAACTTATCCGCCGGGCAATTGTAGCGTGTCAAATAAATTCGTTGAGCCGATTGATCGCGTGGACGTCAGAACTTCGCCAAACTCAAAGCCAGCCGAAGCTCCCACCGCGGCCGCGATCGATCTCACTCGCTCAAAAACGTAGCCTTTGGCCGGCGGAAATTGAGTCTCGTAACAACGAACGGCGGCCAGCTTTAACTCGATCGATTCACTCACATCGTGCACGAACTGCTTGGCTCCGATCCCCGACCAATCGGATTCAAAAAATAAATGGTAATGCAACTGCCGAGCCACCGTGTGCACGGGCAAGCCGTCGAAAAAATCATCCCACTTGCACAACCGACTGTAAAATACCGCCGCGTCGGTAATTTGAGCCGCTTGCCAATGATCAGGCGAAGCCATCGGCGTTTTGCCGCCCAGCCCAAGTACAATTTTGGGCTGGTAAATGCGAAACTGCTTGGCCAGTTCGACTCGTGCTTCGAAACTGTCAAACAGCCGCCGATTGGGCAGGTCCAGCACGATCCGCTTTTGCACGCCCAACGCCTTGGCCGCCGCTTGAGCCTCTTGCAAACGAATCGCCGGATCATCGCAACCGGGCGTGGGCTCGCCATCGGTCAAATCGATAATCCCGACTGAAAATCCCTGCTTGACCAACGTCGCCAAAGTCCCTCCGCAACCGATCTCGCAGTCGTCCGGATGAGCCCCCACGGCGATGACGTCCAGCGGGTAAGTTTGTTCGTTCATGGCTGTTGGGCTACCTGCGGGTGAGAGTGACGAATGTGCAAAATATGTCAACAACTTCGGCCGGTAAAGATGACGGCATTAGAGCCGGCATCAGAAACGCAAGATCGTTCGTTGACTTTTGACGCGGCGTTCTAGAAACTGCATCGAAATTGTAGCACGCCGAGCCAACCGTCGGCAGATTTCCACTCCGGTATTAGATTGCCCGAAACCACCAACTCACAGCCAGAAATAGAAAACGACGAGGGAGCGGCTGCGCTGGCTGACGATTCGATTGCCGAACGCCGAATCGCGTTTGTGGGGAAGCTGGGCGGCGTCAATCGCAAAGAGGCTCGGCGAGTGGTTCGTCGACTGGGCGGGATCATGGTCGATCGCATCGACGAATCGGTCGACATGATCGTGATCGGTGCAGACGTTGTTTCGCTGGATGACACCGGTCAATTGCTCGATGACCAAGTTCAACAAGCGGTCGCCGAACAAAAAATCTCGGTGATCAGCGAGACTCGTTTTTGGCAGCTTACTGGCGTCGTAGAATCTGAAACCGACGTCGAACAACTCTACACGCCCGCGATGTTGGCCGAGCTGCTGCAGATCCCAATTTCGACCATTCGCCGCTGGCACCGCCGAGGCCTGATCTCACCGTCGCGGCAAGTAAAAAAGTTGCCTTATTTCGATTTCCAAGAAGTGGCTTCGGCCCGACGCATCGCCGGAATGGTTGCTTCGGGCGCAAACCCAAAACAGATCGAAAACCAACTATCACAGCTGACCGACCTTTATCCTGACGTTCAGCGGCCCCTGCTGCAGCTGTCGATTATCGTCGAAGGCCGCAAAGTTTTGCTGCGTGATGGAGCGGGACTGGTCGAACCTGGTGGCCAAAAGCGAATCGATTTTGGCGATGAATCCAGTGACGCTCAAGAAACCATGATCGGCCCGGCAACCATTTCGATCGCTGGCTCGCATGGAAATTCAGACGAAGGCTTGCTGGACGGATCATTCGACGTCCAGAGTTTCCAGGCCAGTGAAAACTGGAGCCGACAGGATTTTTTGCGACTCGCGGTCGAACTCGAAGACGACAACGAGATTCAAACGGCGATCGACGTTTACCGGTCGATGTCGTTGTCGCTCGGACCGACGGCCGACGTGTGCTTTCGGATGGCCGAGTTGTTGTACCAAATAAACGATCTGCCGGCCGCGCGGGAAAGGTATTCGATGGCGGTGGAGTTTGAAGCGGGCTTTGTCGAAGCGCGAGCGAACTTGGGTTGCGTTTTGGTTGAGCTTGGGCAAGTGGACTTGGCCATGGCGGCGTTTGCGGGAGCGCTCGAACATCACCCCGAATACCCCGACGTCCACTTTCATCTGGCGCGACTGTTGGACGACCAAAACCAACCAACCAAAGCTTGGAAACACTGGGCCAAATTTTTAGAATTGACCCCCGACGGGCCGTGGGCGGAAGAGGCAAGACAGCGGATCGATTCAATCCCCGAATGAACTCGCAGCTCAGCTTGGCCAGCACAATGCACGTTGGCCTCTTTTTTTACTGGAGAATTCGAAAAAGCGGGCCGATTTTAGCTCTTGCTGATCAAATCCAGCCAACCTACAATTCGCGGCTCGAACGGACGTCGAAACGGACCGTTCGTAAATCGCGGAGCAATCGCAACCGGACGATGTTGCGGCCTGAGAAACAAAAACTAGCTAACCCAAATCAGATACCATGACGATCGACAAAAGCCTGAAAATTAAAGCTGGAGCCGCCAAAACCCGCAACGTTTTGACTCGGCCTGAAAGAATTGCAAAGCTCAAGAGTGACGATCGTTGGGAAGAAGGCGATCCGGTTTTCGGAATCCCCAAGGTCCGCGTGGCCAAGATCTCGATGAAGAAAAAGAAAAAGGTCAAGAAAGAAGACGAAGAAAAGTAGTCCAACGGGCCTCTGCTGCCGCTTGAAACAAGAATTAGCTCCGTGTGCTCACGGGGCTTTTTTTGTGCGCCGGCGCAAGTAATGTTCGAGGCAATTCGCTGGACAAGGTTCCAACAACGCTCGAAAAACGCCGCAGCAAGACCCAATCAACGCTCCAACCAAGCGGTCAAGATAGGAAAACTGCGAAAGCTTTTCCGGTCGCGTACCAATTGAGGCCCGCCTAATCGAAGTCGGTCGATAACCCACTAAAGCATTGCAAGCTTTTTTAGTTCTCGACAACCGCCCGGTGCCCCATGCACGACGAAACCTCGATCCAGTCAGCTTTTAACCGAGTCAGCGTGCTGGCCAAGCAACGCTTAATGGTGTTTTTGCGGGACAAATCCCCCGACTTTCGTGAGTCTTATTTGTTCAGGAACGACCACGTGTGCGGCGTCAAAATAACGGCCGGGGCATTCGTTGCCAAATGGCATGAAGGCGACGCCGAAATTCATTTTTTCCGAGACCAAACAGCACTGGGATCGGTATTGATCGACGCGACGCGAGAACAACGAGCGGCATAGTGCCGGAAACCGGAATTGTGTACGAATTTAAGATGCTAGCATGATTTCTCTA
>CAZROJ010000250.1:0-6275 GCA_964601665.1 uncultured Pirellulaceae bacterium | reverse complement strand
AACGCCTACTACGCGATTCTACAAATGGACAAGTTATTTTTGAACACCAGCTAAGCTCATCAAAACTGATGATTTTAGGCAGGGCCGGATGCAACGACGAAGCGTCAACTCCTTGCGTCTGATCTTTTTCGTCTTTTGTCATCCAGCCAACCTTTTTATCCAAATGCTTCGTCGCGACTCTTACTTCGTCGCGGTCGCAGTCACCGTATCAGTCACTTCAAAAACCTCGACCTCAAAGTGGCTTCCGGATTCCATATGCGAACCGCCGACCAACGCAAAGCGATTTTCTGCAACCGGGAGCATCTGGTGGAAAAATCGCCCGTCATCCAATTCGTGAATCTTGGCCCAACCGCTGTGATCCGCGTTCAAAGCATAAATTCCACCATCGTAGGTGCTGGCCAATAGATGGCCCTGCGTTGAAACGGCCGAACAGCCAAATGCTTTCATCGGTCCATTGGTCGGCATCTCGGGACCTTGCGACCATTTCCCGGTCGCCAAATCGTAGACGTGAACCAAATTCGTCGGGCCGCCGCTTTCTTGAATACCACCGATGGCAAACAATTTATTGTCGTGGTGCCGCACGGCCATCGCTCGAGTCTTAAACGGCGCATCAATTTTTTTCCACTGGCCATCAAGATCTGATAGATCGAATTTCAGCATCGTCGTCGCCCACTTTGGCGCTCCTTCACCCATGCACCAACCGCCGACCACGAACACTTGATCGCCGACAACGCAAGCGTCAATCGAAGATCGACCTGCGGGCAACGCGGGCAGCTGCTTCCACTTTTTGGTGGCCGGATCAAACTGAACAAAATCCGACACCGAATGCAAATCTTGCTTATCGCCTTCTGCATTCTTGGCTTCTAAACCGCCGATACGGAAGACTTTTCCACCATGCGCGACGATTGCCAAACCTTGCAGCCCCAAGTTTTCGCCAACCGCTTCCCAGTCAGCCTGACTTCCATCGACCGACAAGCACAACACATCGCGGTTTTGAAATGACTTGGCGTAGCGGTGGGCTCGACCTGATTTCCCACCGATTACAAAAATTTGCCCTTCAGCAACAGTCGCCCCGAAACTGGTCATCCCTTTAGGAAAGTCAGCCAGTCCGGCATCGACCTTGGCAACAGAGACGGCAGCGACCTCGGCAGCATCGGCACCAGCAACATCGGAAGTCGCGACCTTCGCAGCCACGTCGTTTGCTTTTTTGGGCAGCGGGTCGGTGTCAATCACCAGCGTGCAATAGTACTTTTTTTCGCTGTACTTTTTTCCGTCCAGCTCGCCGGATTCACTGACCGAATGCTTGCCCCGCACCACGTAACGGCTGAAGGGATTCAAAACCGCTCGCCCGTCGGCATCCGTTTGTGCGTACGTGTCGCCTTCCTGGCGTGTCACTTCCAGTTCGATGTCCTTAACCGGCGCACCATTGAAATAGGCGGTCACGCTTAAGCGACCATTGGTCATGGCAGGAACCAAATCCAACACCAGCTGGCTATTGGCAGTGGCTGGCTGGCCGGCATTTAAGTTAATGTACTTGGCACTGTAGTCCAGCAGCATCTTTTTTTCGCCCTTGCCGAATACTCCGTAGGGGCAATGAATATCAACGATGTGCCCTGATGATTCCAGAGACGCTTCAAACCATCCCGCTTCATCTTCGGTTTGCTGCGACAACTCGATCGGAACTCGTTTGCCGTCTTCGACTTTATAGGCCTTCATCGATTTTAGGCCTGCCAAGAATCTGGCTTGGTCTGGCTCAAGCCCTTCGCCGAAGACCACCTTCGCCTTGCCGTCATGACTGTAGACGTAGATAAAATGAGCACTGGCTGTTGCAGATAAAACAAACTGCAACAAGGCGATCATGGCGATCGAAACGTAATTACTTTTCTTCATATCACTTCTCCTGTTTGCCGTAGGCTACTTTTTTGCTTGTTGAATAGTCCGTCGGAATGTCTTTCATCCGCCTTGTGCTTGGTCACACCTTAACGTCCGGGTTGTCAACTTGCGGAAACTGTGGCGATCCAGTGACTTTCATCGTCGGCCAACCCAAATTTTTAGAAGTCACAAAGCACTAACAACGATAACGTTTTTTGTAATCCATTCCCAATAAGTTGGTTTTTTCAACGCTGCCTCCTAGCTTTAAGTCGCTCAAACGTTGACTGGTTTACCGCGAGGCAAGTCAAAACGGAACTCTTTGCCAAACGAACACACGCATGCTCGATTTGTATTTGGGGGCAAAACCCACAGCTTAAGAATCCACGGACGAATCGCCGAAATCATTCGGCGAACTACTTGCGTGGCTGGCGAGAGGCGTTCCGGTAACGCCTTAATTGCTTGCTGCGATTATGTAGTCAGAAGTCTCGGTCAATATCGATGACCAAGGCCCTAGATGTTACAAGGAACTTTTCATTTCCTGCAAGTTGATTTCCAAACAATTGATGTTTTTTCTTGAAATTGCTTGTTTAAACGCCGCGTCAATCGGGCCTCAGTCGCCTCGTTCACCTTCAGGCCTTTGTTCTTGCCACCACAACTCGTTTGTGCCCCGAAAAATCTTTATCAACATTCACCGATTCAAATTCAGAGTTGGCCGCAACCAGATCAACACACCGATCGATATTGACGGGGCTTGTCTCAAAGATCAAAAAGCCGCCCGGAAGCAACATCGGAATTGCTTGCTTCACCAGCCGCTGGATAATTTCCGTGCCATCGTGGCCGCCGAACAGCGCCACGTGAGGCTCATGATCTTTGACACTTTCATCGACCGTATTAATTTCCCCAGTCCCGATGTAGGGCGGGTTACTGACGATCATGTTGACGGGCTTGCTCCCTGTTGGCAGAGCTTCCAGCAAATCACCGGCAAAGAACCGAACGCGACTCTGAACCTCATGGGCCGCCGCATTTCCCCGAGCCACCTCCAGCGCGTCATTCGATACGTCGGTGGCGGCGATCGCGATTTCGTCAATCTTAGCAGTCTCCAACAGTTGCTTCGCGAGCGTGATCGCCACGCACCCCGAACCGGTTCCGACGTCGACCAAACGCATCGGTCGATCTGGAATTTGCTTGGCCGCCTCCAATGCCGCCATCACCACGTGCTCAGTTTCCGGTCGAGGGATCAGCACATGGCCATTCACCAGAAACTTGAGCGAATAAAATTCTTTGTGCCCCACTAAATAGGCGACCGGCTCCCCGGCAGCACGACGCTTCACCCATTCGCGAAACTTAGCCACTGAAGGCTCATCCGGTACCTCGTCAAACCGAGTGTAAAGGCTGATGCGAGGACACTCGAGCGACTCGGCCAGCAGGATTTCGGCGTCCAGACGGGAACCGGGACTGTTGGCGCTTTTGAAGTGCTCAACGGTCCATTCGAGCAATCGTTTGATCGTCCAAGGTTGTTGGGTAGCTTGCGACATGGAGGAAAGACTAAATTAAGGATCGATAATACGCCTATTGTAGGTCGGTTGCGATGCGAACAAAACGGGACTTCAAGACACCATGCCAGAGCCAGACGTAGAAACATTGACGGCCTACCACGAAGCCGGCCACGCCTTGATGGCCGTCGCTTGCGGCGGGCAAATCGTTCATGTCTCAATCACCCCACCCGATGACGACAATTTAGCCCGGTTTGGCGAATCCATTGTCCAATGGCCCTCGGCAGCAACCAAAGAGATCGAGTTGGCCGAACTTAAAGTCTCTCTGGCAGGGCCCATTGCAGAATTGACTTTCGACGGCAGCCGAGTCGCAATCCACGAATTTCCAGAATTCGCGGCGGATTGGCAACGAGCGGTCGGAGCGGCAAGTCGCCTTACGCCGCTGACAAAACAACAAACGTTATTGTCTTCGGTCGAAAGTCAAATTTGGGATTTTTTCGATAACCAAAACACATGGGCGGCCACAGCTGCCATCGCCGATTTACTGTTGACGCACGAAACCATCGAACACGATGAAGTCAATGAAACTTGGGATTTCTGGCGATCACGCTAAAACAACCGCGGACGCTCCGCCAATTTTTTTCTTCAAATTTCTGCTTCAAGATACTCCATTGCATCCCGCTTCGACTTGAATTCACCGTCGAGTTGTTTTGCGCGGCAAGCATCTAAAAATCGCTTGAAGTCTGGCCCCGGTTCAATCCCGCCCGCGATTAAATCCTTCCCCGTCAGCAGCGGCGGCGGGTCGAGTTGCTCATTCGGCCAAGCAAGACGCTCGCGAATCAACTGCACGCTCCGAACCGTTTGAGCCTCCTCGGAAACGCCTAACACCGCAACGGCCGTCCCAACAAACGGTGACAAGAGCAACGGCTGAATCACGGACCAAGGTTGCCGCAAAGCACCCGCCAAAGTTGACTTGTGAGCCATCGCGAAATCGATCGTTTTCTTTTGTTGATTGGAAAGCTTCCAATGAACTGCGATCGCATCGGCCCCCCTCAATCGCAAGATGGGCTCGAGTAAAATCACCGCCGCCGCACAAAAATTTTGCGACTCAAGCCTCGCCAAATCTGACAAAGTTCGCTTCCAATTGACTTGATCTTCGACAATCGGATTTTCATCAAGAACGACCTGGGTCAGCAAATTAGCCTTCCGCAGCAACCCCACGGCAATGGCCCGATTGGGATCGGCCAGCATCCGCTGCATCTCCGCGCCAATTCGCTCGTTGCTAACGACGGTCAGGTCAACCGCCCGATCGCGGATCGCCTCCAACGTTTTGTCCTCGATTTCAAAACCGTACTTTGCCGCGAACCGCACGCCACGTAGCATTCGCAGCTTGTCCTCCTCAATCCGCTTTTCAGCAACACCAATCGCACGAATCTGACGCAATTTTAGATCTGCTTGACCGCCGACGAAATCCAGTACCTTGTCTTCGATCGGATCAAAGAACATGCCGTTGATTGTAAAATCTCGGCGCAGCGCGTCTTCGCGGGCGTCTGTGTATTGAACGGTGTCGGGGCGCCGACCATCGGAGTACCCACCGTCTCGCCTGAAGGTAGCCACTTCAATCGGGTCGGCGTTTCGGGGCCCCAGTACGGTAATCACACCGAACGACGCTCCAATGGGCAGCGTCCGCTTGTACCCAAAAACTTCACGGACTTGCTCCGGCGTTGCCGCGGTTGCCACGTCGTAGTCCTTGGGGGGCAAACCCAACAGCTGATCGCGAACGCAGCCGCCGGCCCACAGAGCCTGAAACCCCGCTTGCTGAAGTTTTTGAACAACCTGAATAGCGAACTCGCGTGATTTCATTAGACCCACAGGCACTGTTTGAAGATAAACCGAACGACTACCATTGTAAGCCAGCATTCGGCATCGATCGAGAACAAACAATCCTGACCGGCCAAACGATTGACCAGCTTGATTCCAACGGCATGGTCATTGTCACCGCCACCGGCTCTCAAGACCTCTCCTTTACGAAATCGAAGCCGCCTTTGCCGCCTTTAAATCCACTGACACTGCGACAACACGAATAGTTCATGTCTGAATCACCTGATCAAATCGCCCCAATCGAAATTTCGGTTGGCGAAGTCAAAAGAATGCTCGACGCCGCAGAAGACTTCTTGCTTATCGATTGCCGCGAACAAAACGAATACGATCATTGCCGAATCAAAGGCTCAAATTTGATCCCAATGAACGAGACACCGGCAAGACTCGCCGAGCTTGAATCGCATCGCGACAAAAGAATCGTCGTTCATTGCCATCACGGCGGACGCAGTTTGCAGGTAACTCATTTCCTGCGTCAGCAAGGCTTCGAGCAAACTCAAAATATGAGTG
Organism: uncultured Pirellulaceae bacterium; assembly: GCA_964601665.1. Taxonomy (GTDB): domain Bacteria; phylum Planctomycetota; class Planctomycetia; order Pirellulales; family Pirellulaceae; genus Mariniblastus. Next base: position 522 of record CAZROJ010000250.1, on the reverse strand, counting down.
GCGGGATTGACGCGTGGAGTGTCGAAATTGACCCGACGATTGCTCGCTATTGAAGTTGCTGCCAGCAAGGCATTCGTTGCCCGAATGTTTGTTATCAATACCAGCATTCAAAGCCACCTGCATCGACCCGCGGTAGTCGTCTTGGTTAAAACGCACGCGCAAGCACAAGGCGACTACTGCGACAATCCTAATGTTTTGCCAACGCTTAATTTTAGGATGAGCCGTTTTGGCGATAGCCTCGGTTGCAATAGCGAAAACCGTGGCTGGGAATCCGTATCGCCAAAACGGCTTGTTAATTCAAAACCAAACCGGCAACAATGCCACGTTCACACGATCGGACATTGGCAATATCTCCAATGTCAACTTGAATGGGACCAGTGCAGCTCGCAGCTACTCAGATGTTCACGAGCTAACTTCCATCGGGGGTCAAACCCAAATCTTTGACGCTGATGGCAACTTGGTTACTCGAAATGGTGGCGCAACGCTAACCTGGGATGACGCCGGTCGGTTGGAATCAGTCAC
>CAZROJ010000249.1:3066-6277 GCA_964601665.1 uncultured Pirellulaceae bacterium | reverse complement strand
AACCTATCGTGGTTTTACTTCGTGGGTCGGGCGGCAGAACCCGATATCTTCGAGCGACTTGTAGACTTCTTCCAAAGTCTTTTCGCCGAAGTTGTTGATGCTGAGCAACTCAGTCCGCGTAGTGTTGAGCAAATCGCGGACGCTGAAGATGCCTTTTTCTTCCAAGCAGTTTGTTGTGCGGACCGTCAAACCAATTTCAGCGGTGCTCAATTCGAGCTTCTCGCGTAGGTTGCGTGTTTCTTCTTCTGCGGCCGACAAAGGAATACGAGTTCTAGCCATCGGGGGCTCCCTCCCAAAAAAATGATGTGTCAACGTTTGTCTTAAACATTGAACGAATCAACCGGTCGTCTGCGACCTTCGCATCGCCCTCCGGTTGTCTCGACGGCGTAAGAATATACCATAGCGTTAATGAATATCGAGCAGGGCAAGCGTTTTAATGCCGTGGATGCTAGCACGCGGTTTACAAAGCCGCGATCGGATTGATTGTCGATGGAATATTTGACTTCTGAACAAATTTTGGAGCCCTTGAACCCGCAACAGCGACAGGCCGCTGCGCATATCAATGGAGCGCTTTTGATCTTGGCCGGCCCCGGTAGCGGTAAGACTCGGGTTATCACTCATCGCATCGCCAACATGGTGGCTCAGGGGATCGACCCGCGAAACATCGTCGCGCTGACCTTCACCAACAAAGCGGCCGAAGAAATGAAGAAGCGTATTAACACGCTTTCGCCTGCCGCCACCGTTTGGACCAGCACCTTTCATCGATTTTGCTCTCGTATGCTGCGGCAATACGCGTCCTTGGTTGGCATCCAAGAAAATTTCACCATCTACGATGCGGGCGATTCCAAAAAAATCATGAAGCAGGCGATCGAAAGCGTCGCCATGAATCTCAAACACTACACCGCCGATGCTCTGGCCAATGCGATCGGCAAAGTAAAAAATAACGCGATCACGGTCGAACAATTTCGCCCTCGAGTTGGCCATCCGTTGGACGCGATCGTGGCCAAAGTCTATCCCGAATACCAGCGTCGTTTGAAGATGGCCAACGCGGTCGATTTTGACGACCTGTTGCTCTACGCCGTCGATCTGCTGCGGAATTCGCCGGAACTTCGCCAGGCCTTGGACACTCGGTTTGAGTACATGATGGTCGACGAGTACCAAGACACCAATCTGGCTCAGTATCAGCTGATCCGTTTGCTCAACCACGAATGTGCGAACCTTGCCGTGACCGGTGACCCGGATCAATCGATTTATGGTTGGCGAGGTGCAAACATCAATAACATTTTGCAGTTCGAAGTCGACTTCGGTGACGCTCAAGTGGTTCGGTTGGAAGAGAACTATCGAAGCACGCCAGAGATCCTGACGGTCGCTGATCAATTGATCCAAAACAATACGAAGCGCAAGCAAAAATCTTTATACACGCACAAAGACCCCGGTGCTCAGGTTCGCATGGTGACTTATCCATCGCCCAAAGATGAATCGTCGGACATCGCCGACACGATTGCTCTGGCGGTGGCTCAAGGAGAACGCGAACCGAATGATTTTGCGATTTTGTATCGTGCCAACTACTTGTCGCGTTCGCTGGAGATCGCTCTGAACGCGGTTGGGTTGCCCTATCAAATTGTCAACGGTACCGAATTTTATCAGCGAAAAGAAATCAAAGACCTGCTGGGTTATCTGTACCTGCTCAACAATCCTAATGACACGGTTGCGTTTGAAAGGATCGTCAATGTTCCTCCGCGGAAGATTGGCAAAGTCACCGTTAATCGTTTGCGCGCCCACGCGGAATCCAACGGCTTGCCAATGCTGGAAGCGGCCCGGCAGATCGAAAAAGTTGAGGCGATCAAGAAATCGCCGAGTGCAAAAATTTCTCAATTCGTCGACATGATTGACCGCTTGACCGAAGCCATTCATGAACCTGTCAGCGGGATTTTGAATAAGGTGTTGACGGAAACAGGCTACCGCGAATGGCTCGAAATCAATGACGGTCAGGATGAAGTGGACCGAGTCGGCAACGTCGATGAATTGGTTGTGGCAACGGAAGAGTTTGATCGTGAGTTTCACGAGGATGCCAACGCGCTAGAAGCCTACTTGGAACGCTCGGCTTTGGTGGCGGCGACGGACGTTTGGGACAACGACTCCAATCGAGTTAGCTTGATGACGCTGCACGCGGCCAAAGGTTTAGAGTTTCCCTCGGTGCTGATTGTCGGCCTGGAAGACGGGATTTTGCCTCACGAACGAAGTTCCAAAGATGACGATCAATTGGAAGAAGAGCGGCGATTGTTTTTTGTCGGGATCACTCGAGCCCAGCAACATTTGCAAATCAGCCGTTGCCAAAACCGGTTTCGCAAGGGGAGCTATTGGCCGTCCATTCCCAGCCGCTTTTTGATGGAACTGCCTCGACACGAGATGCAGATTTTTGAGCCCGCCAAACCCAGCTACGGTGGGCGGTCAATGGTGGACGATATTTCAAATGTTTCGCCATGGGACGACGACCTGCCCAGCATCGACATTAACGATGTGCCGGATGTTCAAGTCTACCGATCGGACAACGGTGGCAGTTCGGGCAACGAAAGTGGCTCGGATAATAAAGATGATTTAGGCGGCAACGGTGATGGTGCGGCGGATCAAGTACATGAAGCCGTCGCGGACGTCGAATATAAGCTTTCGATCATGCGGGGTGAAAAGGAACACGCGGAAAAGCCAACGCCAAAAATGGGAGCGTCCGGTTTTCCGCGTCTAATGACGGCAGCGGAGATGGAAGCGAAGCGTCCGACCGACATTCGTTTGCATCCCGATAAGCATGAAGTTGGCATGGTGGTTTCGCACGATGACTATGGCGTCGGCACGATTGTCGAAATGACAGGCAGCGGGGCAAAAAAAACAGCAACGATCGAATTTGAAGAATCCGGCCGAAAGAGTTTCCGTTTGGCTTACGTGAATCTGCAAATTGTCTAGCAGCTGGTACTGGAATTAAGCCGTGACAACGCGTTAGTCGCCGAGCTTGGCCGTGTCGAATCTACTTTTTGGTTGGGACGGTTGGTTTGATTGTGCCGCCAATACCCGCCTGCAAAGTTCGGCTGCAAAAGCGTCGAATCGATTAGCGTCAGGCCCTTGACGGCAGAGAAACACGCCCAGACCCGGTGCAGTCGTCGGGATCGTGATCCACTCTTCCCTTCGCATTCGAAACGCGATCACCAACAGCAAAGTC
>CAZROJ010000249.1:0-2966 GCA_964601665.1 uncultured Pirellulaceae bacterium | reverse complement strand
GAGAACCCAATGTCGCTCAACTTTTCAGGTTGCTTTCCAGCAGCGTCGTTTGTCCGCAGGCCTGACGGTTTGTTTGATCGGCAAACTTTAACAATTCGCCAAGCGTTACCTGTTCGGATTGGCAGGTACAACTGGAACCCAATTTTCCGAATTATTGGCATCACCCTGACATGGCGTGCAACGCGACCAATTGGGACAACGATACCAGAGATACCTTGTCCGTTCTTTAGATATTCGATTGTTCATGACCCATTTCAAAAACCAAGAATCGAAAAAGCCACTCAATCGTAGGCAGGCTTTAAAAGCGACCGTCGCCGCTTCGGCCGCCGTCGCTGGGGCGTTAGGTGCCAAAAACGCGAAGGCGGAAGGCCCGATCAAAGACTTGGTCCAAATCGCCAGTCGCACCAAATCCTGCAATACGCCAATCAAAAAACAGGCCGCCGACGATTATCGCAACAGCCTAAGTGCCTACGGCGGGCAGCTGTCCAACCCGATTCGCGATCTGTTTGTTACCGCCAAAAAAGAAGACAAAATCCATTTCGGCGTGATCGTTATTGGGTCGGGCTACGGTGCCGCCATCACCGCCGCCAAACTTTCGCAGCGGCTTCGTCCAGATTCGCGAATTGCAATTCTTGAACGCGGCAAAGAGTGGACACCAGGTTCGTTCCCTGACACCTTTGCCAACGTCATGGGTAACACCCGAGCGAATCTGGCCGGTCCGACCAAGGGCCAAGTGACCCAGCCGCTGGGGCTTTTTAACCTGATGATGAACGATGAAGTCAATATCCTGAGCGGTAGTGGTCTGGGCGGCGGGTCGCTGATCAACGCCAGTATTGCTCTGCGCCCGCATAAAGAAGTCTTTCAGCAATCTCGTTGGCCGGTTGCACTGCGAGACGTCGAAGTAATGGGGCCGTACTACGATTCAGTCGCTCGCGGAATGTCGTTGACTCGAACCCCATTCGACCAAACCCCCAAAGTTCGCTCGCGGCGGTTGGCGGCAGAAAACCTGAGCCGCAAACCAAATTTCTACGATCGATCGAACATCTCCGTCATGTACGACCATCGAAATCTTGACCAGGCGATGCGAAACAAGCAGGGCATGATCCAACGTCCGTGCACGCTGTGCGGCGATTGCATTAACGGTTGCAACGTGGGAGCCAAGAACAGTCTACAGTACAACTACTTGCCGGTCGCCAAGCACAACGGCACCGAGATGTACACGCAGGTCGAAGTCACATCGATCGAAAAGATGGACGGGTATTACCGCATCCACATGGTTTACATCGACGACCAGCACGAAAAAATCACTCGACACCCGGTCAGCATCAATACCAAAATGGTCGTTTTGGGTGCTGGCAGCCCCGCCAGTGCCGGCATTTTGATGGACTCACAAAACGATCAATTCGAATTCTCAAAAGGGCTCGGCTGTGGCTGGTCGGGCAACGGCGACACCATCGGTTTTGTCGTCGGGCTTCCGCCGGGAACCAATATTGCTGGTTTTGGTGCTTACGATGCGGGCCGAGTTGGCGTGGGGCCGACGGTCCAGACTTCTTTGAATTTCTATCGCGACATTGAACTGCGAAAGCGGCTGCTGATTCAGGACGCGGCGATTCCCAGCGGCGTTGCCAACTTGTTTACGGCGTTGCTGCGAGACGGAGACTTAAACAATTCGATGGCGATGTTGGGCATGGGCCACGACGATGGCGCGGGACGACTGATCAAAAAAGATGGTCGTTGGCAAGTCAAATGGGAGGGACTGAAGGACAGTCCCTACCGAAAAATGGTGTTTGGTGAATTCGATAAATTGGCTCGGGCTCACGGCGGTCGATACAAACGATTAAAAGCCTTTGGTGACAACTTGGTCACGGTGCATCCGCTTGGAGCCTGCGGAATGTCGGACACGCCCAATTGCGGCGCGGTCAATCACTTGGGCCAAGTTTACGATGGAGCGGCGGGCGGATACGTCGATTCAAAGACCGGAACGGCGGCGGTCCACCCGAATCTGTACGTCGCCGATGGTTCGGTGATTCCAACGGCGCTAGGAGTCAATCCCTACATGACGATCGGTGCGCTCGCTCAAAGAACAGCCGAGCATATCGTGAACAACCCGAACCACGCGGATCTGTTTGTTTAGGCAGAAGGCGATTGAGAAAATAACGGGCGATATGCCCAAGATTCGCAATCGTTGCAAACATCAGCGGTAGAAATTCAGCTGCCGATCGCCTTAGAAACGGTAGGTCGGGATCGTTAGATCAGAAGGCGAACGTGGTTGTTTGGTTGAGCCAATCAATTTTTACGTTCGCTTGGTCCGCGCGGCGAATTGTTCGGCGTATTCCAAGACCCATTTGTCGATCACCGCTTCGAAGTCGTCTTGCTTGGCTTCGGGGATGTCGGCAAAGTAATTCCATGTGAAAATTTCTTTGTCGCGAATCGCTCCTTTGCCCGCGATGTTCACCACGTTGAATTCGTTCTGTGGCCGGACGGTAATTTCAACGCGGCTGAAAAAGGAACCGGTTTTACCGTCGGGGCCGCGGTCGATGTCGTTGCGAGCGACCGCTCCACCCCATCCGCGATGGCCGTAGAGCGTTTCATATTGAAAGCCGGGGAAATGGTTTGCCAGTTGTTGCAAACAAGTTTCGATATGTTCCGACAAGTTCAATCGAAATTCGTTATGACGATTTCGCAATTGCTCCTTGGAGATTGAAGCTTGTTTGTCGGCTTTGTTGCTGGCAGCGCCAAGCGAATTGCCTCGTTCAATTGCCTTTTCGAGTTCGCGGTCGAAATCCATCACATCGTCGATTGGAAAAAGGGGAAACAAAAAAATGCACGAGTCAGAACTCGTGCATTTAAGAATAGCATAATCACCGGTTCGGCGCAACCGACACCTTATTTAGGCGGAAAGCCAGAAGCGACGATCGTCAGCAAACGATTCACCGCCTGCGTCTGCCGCCCGCCGCTGGATTCAA
>CAZROJ010000248.1:0-6373 GCA_964601665.1 uncultured Pirellulaceae bacterium | reverse complement strand
ATCTAGAGAAATCATGCTGGCATCTTAAATTCGTACACAATTCCGGTTTCCGGCCCTAGTTCAAGTCGCCCTAATTGACACTATTTTGGCTCGGACATGAATTTAGCTTCATCTAGCCGAAACAGCCGGCCTCGCCAGCAACGCCCTGCAAAATGCTCCTCCATGCCTTTGATTCAATTAGTCAATTCCGCAACAGGCAACGAATCGAATAGCCGCTGTTCACTCGCTCGACCACGACTTTTCAATCGCTCTGGAGCGTGCAAGAATATAAAATTGGCGTGTACGGTTAATTTACCGGACGAAAGTAAATGACCGTCTTTGTTTTACTTTTCGGCAGATTTTTGAGGACAACCATGTTTTTACGATTCGTTTTGGTTTTTGCATCGCTGAGCCTGTTTTTTGCCAACGAAGCCAACGGACAACTGTTCGGCAGATTTTCAGGCAGATTCAACCAACGGCCAGCTCAGCAATTTCAGCCTTATCGATATGCTCAACCTGAAAGATATGGACAAACTTATGGCTACCAAGGCCAGCTAAACGCCAAGCCTCGCTACCGATCGAACGCGGATTACTACGCCTACGACGCCAGCGGGCGGCTGGTGCGAATGACGAACTCGCCGTATTCGAATCCGAATGGACCGACTCGGCCTTCGTGCACGTGCCAACAAAATAGACAACAGAGCGGACAGCGAACTGCCCAGTCCACCCGCCCCACCCAACAGACGGATTTGGCGAAGCAGTTTCGTGGTGCGGGCCAACAGCAACGCAATGCGACTCGCTCAACGCCACGTCCAGTCAACAATAATCCCGACCGCCTTGTGCTAAAGCAGCCAAAATCGGAGCAGGTCGCCGATTCGTCCGTTTTAAATGAACCCGCGACAGAAATCCAAATCGGCCAAGCCAGCACGATCCCATTCAGCGACAAAATTACGAACCCGGTACCAGCGGGCTTAAGCCTCTCCCCCGAAACTTTGCCGGGACAAATCATGCCCGCCTCAGGCATTGCTCCTGACCCATCGCAACCCGAAGCCGAGCAGCAAGAGCCATTTTCAGTTTTGCAAAAAATTGATTAGTCAGCCCTGCAGCACCTCAAGCAAACCAACAGATCGGCCCCGACAACCGAAAGCCGCCCCGCGTTTTGAAGACACCGAAACCAATTCTGAAACCGTTTTTTTAACTCGATTAACTAAAACGTTTTTTGATACTTGAACTAACCCCCTTAAATTGCATTATGAAAACCCCTTTCCGATTCTTCGCGATACTGGCTGTCGCGTTTTGCCTATTCGGCGATTTGGCGTCCGCTCAAGAACCGCTGAACAAAGCAAACTTTGACCCGAGCGTTCGCATCCAAGACGACTTGTTCGAGCACGTGAACGGAACATGGCTGAAAACCACTGAGATCCCCTCCGACAAATCAAACTACGGCTCGTTCATCAAGCTGGCCGATTTGTCTCAACTGCGAATCAAGGAGATCGTTGAATCGGTTTCCACTCAACAGCACCCCAAAGGAACCGACGCCCAGAAAGTTGCCGATTTTTATCGCAGCTTTATGGATGTTGAAAAAATCAACGCGCTGGGTGCGGGCCCGATCCGCGAAGAACTCGCCAAGATCGCGAGCATCTCCAACAAAGCCGACTTGGTTCAGCATTTCGGCCGGCTTAGCCAGTACGGAATTGGGTCGCCGATTGGCATGTACGTCGGACAAGATCAAGGCGAACCGACTCAGTACATCGTTCAGATTGCCCAAAGCGGCACGTCGCTGCCGGACCGAGATTACTATCTCAAAGACGACGAGGGATCGACGAAGGCTCGCGAGAAACTGACTCAGTACATCGCGAAACTTTTCGAGCTTTCCAGTTCGGACGACTACCAGTCACTCGCCGGCGACATCGTTGCTTTTGAAACTTCGTTGGCGAAGGCCCAATGGTCCAAGGTAATGCTCCGCGATGCCAAAAAACGTTACAACAAAATGAGCTTCGCCGAACTGGGCGAACTCACCGACGGCAAGATCGACTGGGCCGCTTACCTAGCAGCTGCCGGAGTTGCCCAAACGCCGGAGCAAGTGATTGTTTTGACGCCTAGTTTTTTCGAAGCCCTTGCTGGCTTGATGGAAGAAACGGACCTGAAAATACTCAAGGCTTATCTGGCCTTCAACCTAATTGACCGCTCGGCATCGATGCTTTCGCAAGATTTCGTGGACGCCAGTTTTGAGCTCTACCAAAAACAGCTTTCAGGTATTGAAGAACAAAAACCCCGCTGGAAACGCGGCGTCAATTTAGTCGCCGGTGCCGGCGCAGGTGATTTCGGTGCCTTGGGCGAGGTCGTCGGGAAACTTTATGTGGAAAAGCATTTCAAGCCGGCTGCCAAAGCCGAGATGGAAAAACTGGTCAGCAATTTGTTGGCAGCTTTTGATAATAGCATCGACAATTTGACTTGGATGACAGACGAAACCAAAGGCAAGGCCAAAGAAAAACTGGCAAAGATCACGACCAAGATCGGCTACCCAAATAAATGGCGAGACTACTCGAAGCTGGACGTCGAACCGAATGACCTTTTTGGGAACGTGATGCGGTCGAGTGTCGTCGAACACAACCGCAACATTTCAAAGCTTGGCCAGCCGATCGATCGTGAAGAATGGGGCATGACGCCGCAGACAGTCAATGCCTATTACAGCCCAACAAAAAACGAAATTGTTTTTCCAGCTGCTATTTTGCAAACCCCGTTTTTTGACCTGAACGCCCCCAAAGCGTTGAACTACGGCGGCATTGGAGCGGTCATCGGCCACGAAATCAGCCATGCCTTTGACGATCAAGGCAGCAAGTACGACGGCGATGGTGCGCTGAAGAACTGGTGGACCGACGCAGATCGCGAAGCTTTCGCCGGCCTCACCAGTCGCCTTGTTGCTCAATATAGCGACTACGAACCCTTGGAAGGAAAAACTGTCAACGGCCAGCTAACCCTCGGCGAAAACATTGCTGACCTGTCGGGGCTCGAAGTGTCACACCGCGCTTTGACGTTGGCGTTGCAGGGCGAGCAACCGGAAAAAGTGGCTGGCTGGAACGCCGACCAACTGTTTTTCGTCGGCTGGAGTCGAGTCTGGCAGCGGAAGTACAAGGACAAGGAAATGGTCAAACGCCTACTCACCGACCCGCACTCGCCGTCTAAATATCGAGCCAACGGGCCGGTCACCAACATCGAAGCGTTCTACAAAGCGTTCGACGTCAAGCCCGGCGACAAACTTTACAAACCGGAATCCCAACGGATCAAAATTTGGTAGCACGGCGACGCAACGAACACTTTAAAAATCGATAACGCGAAGTTGCCTCGGCAGCTTCGCGTTTTTTTGCGATCGGTCCAATTCAAACCTAACGTCGACCGGTTCGCCAATACGCGGCTTCACTTAAACAAACTGCAAACCGAGGTAGCTTCGGATTGGCCGTTGCGAGCGATCTGGCTGGTTTCTTGCCCTCAAACCCCGTCCGGGGCTGCGACAATTCAGGCGAGTTTTGCTATGATAAACTGAGACAAAACGACCGTCTCTTATTTCATTTCAAAACTCAACCAGCGCTGTCCATCGCACGGGAACTCATGAGCACAGAAACCACTTTTGACTTAAACGATTGTCTCGCCAAAGTAACTGCCGCCCACGAATCGGGGTTGCTCACCGCCGGAGCCGTAGAAAACATCCAATGTTGGCTCACCGAGTCGCGATACGCCGACTACACCTCCGCGATCGCCGAACACATCAACGGCGAAAAATGGCAGCAACTGGATGACGTATTTTGGACAGTCATTCCGTTTGGTACCGGTGGTCGCCGCGGCATGATGTACCCGTTTGGCTCCAATGCGATCAACGATCGAACGATCGGCGAAAGCGCCCAAGGCTTGGCCGATTATGTCAAACAAGTCAAACCCGACGGCCCGTGGTCAATCGGCATCGCTTATGACACTCGCCACCGCAGCCGCGAATTCGCCGAACTCTGTTCGGGAATCATGGTCGCCAACGGCTTTGAGGTTTACTTTTTGGACGAGTGCCGGAGCACGCCCGAGTTATCGTTTTTGATTCGCCACAAACAGTGCGATTGCGGAATTATGGTGACCGCCAGCCACAACCCGCCCAGCGACAATGCGGTCAAGGTCTACTGGTCCAGCGGTGCCCAACTGGTCCCACCGCACGACAAGGCAGTGATCGAAAACGTCAACCAAGTCGATCAAATCGTATCCGTTGCTTTCCAAAAAGCAGTCGACGACGGGAAAATCCATTTTGTTATGGCAGAAATCGATGCGGCGTTGCTGGAAGAACACAAGCAACAGAGCTTTGACGGCCCGCGCGATCTGAGCGTTATTTTTTCTCCATTGCACGGAGTCGGCGAGTTCAACGTCAAGGCGGCGATGACGGCGGTAGGGTTCGATCAGCTGGAAATCTACGGCCCTCATCAAGAACAAAGCGGCGATTTTCCAAACGTGCCCGGCCATGTTTCTAACCCAGAAAACGCCGCCGTCTTCGATGATATTATCGCTCACGCCAAAACCACCGGCGCAGAACTGATCCTTGCATCGGACCCCGATTGCGATCGAATGGGTGCAGCGGCGCCTGTGACCATGGACACCAAAGGCGACTGGGCAGTCTTCAACGGCAACCAACTGGGCGTGCTGCTGGGCGACTTCGTTATGCGTAAACGCAAGCAAGCAGGAAACCTCAGCCCTGAAAACTTTATCGTCACCACGCTCGTCACGACAAAGATGCTCGCCCGAGCCGCGGAGCACTACGGGATTCGCTGTTTTGCCGACAACTTGGTCGGTTTCAAATGGATCTGCAGCGTGGTCGATCGCGAAGGGCCCAGCGATTTTGTCTACGGGACCGAAGAGTCGCATGGATACTTGGTCGGCGAATACGCTCGAGACAAAGACGGCGTTGTGGCCTGTATGTTGATGAGCGAACTTGCGGCGGAAGTCAAAGCTGCCGGCAAGTCGCTCTGGCAGCACTTGGATTCTCTCTACCAGACGCTGGGCTACCACCAAGAACGATTGATTAACATCCAAATGACCGGCTCAGACGGCATGAAACGTATGGAAGCCTTGATGGCCAAATTCCGCAGCGATCCGCCCAAATCGCTGGGAGGTTTGGCAGTCACGGGCGTGAAAGACTACTCGGTTTTGAAGCGGCTCTTGCCCGATGGCACCCGCGAACCGATCGAGGGCCCCGAAGGCAATGTCTTGGTTTTTGAAACCGAACGAGAAGGCAATTACGTGGCAGCTCGACCGTCGGGCACGGAGCCGAAAATCAAGTTTTACATGTTCACCTACGTTCCCGCCGACCAGCTTGTCGACCTCGACGCGGCCAAAACGCAGATGAGCGAACGCTTGGATGCTTACGCCGCGGACATGAATTCATTTGCGGATTCGGTCGAATAATATTTTGACGAAAACCAAACCCCGGCTCGCCAAAAAAGCGATTTGATTCTCATGAAAGAAGATCTATTCCGGCCATTCGGAGAAAATTTTTCAGCAACAGCCAAGAACTTTGAAATGTCCGAGTCCTACCGCTGGGTACGGCTCGGCGTTGGGCTGCTGATCACAGGCTACGCGCTACTCGTGCCGCTGTTGATTTATTGGTTGTTTTTTTCCGAAAATGCCAAAGGCGTGCCGGATTTCATTTTGCTAGCCGCCTTAGTCACGATCTTCGCGGCGTTATCGCTAATTGTGACAGGCAGTATTTTGCTGCGATTCGCGCCACATCAGGATGAGAAAACGGCGGCTAACAAGTACCTGATCGCTTACGGGATAGCGATTGGTTGCGCGGCTCTTTCATATTGGTTCGGCTTGGCACAACTGGACTTAGTTCGGCGGATCGCCGCCGCCTACGGCAGCTTTTACCTAGTCGGTTTTTTCCCGATACTGGCTGAAAACCGCGACAACCCGGCGTTGACCTATTGGGCAAACCTGACCAATCAAATGTTTGTCGTCTTGATAGTCGCTGCGATCGGCGGAGGGCTTCTGGCGGGCTTTGGTGTCTTGCCCATCTTTGTTCTGATGATTGCTATGGGTATCGCAGCTTCGCTCTTTTTCATTGCGTGGATGCAAACGCTCTGGCAAGCGTTTAGAGCGACTCAGCCGATCCAACGCGACTTTGAAACAGTGCCGCCTGGTTAAAAATTGCAGAAGGCTTCGTAAAAGTTCAAATCACGACCGCTCGGGGATAAAACCGCCATTCCTTTTGCCAAACGAACTCAGAACTCAGATCGCCGCTTTCCCTGCCTACACGCTCGCAAGCAGAAACCTTGAAACCGTCATCGCCTGCCTGTCGCCCGTCGGCTCGCCAATTGATTTTGCAGAAAATTTCTAAAAAGAGTGGAATGGGTCTTGAGCCTCA
>CAZROJ010000247.1:0-6426 GCA_964601665.1 uncultured Pirellulaceae bacterium | reverse complement strand
GACGCGAATTGTCGGAGCGTTGTTGGGGTGGATTTACCACAGAGGACACGGAGTTACACAGAGTTGAGCACGGTTTGTTCTCTGTGAACCTCTGTGCTCCCTGTGGTTGAAAAGAATAATTGGCGGAGCATTATCCTTCGCCCCGACGTTTCGCATTTGCTGAACTGGAAGTGTTGCGAAGCCAGTCAACGAACGGGCGTTCTCATTTCGGCGCTATCGAACCCGAGTACACCCTTTCTGAGTTGTTCTCTGGCGCAGGGATTCGTAGAGCATCACCGATGCGGTAACCGAGACGTTAAGGCTGTCGGCGATGCCGTTCATCGGAAGTTTGACAGGCTGGAATTCTGGTTTCTGCCAAGCATCGGATAGACCGAAAGCTTCATTGCCCAAGACGATGGCAACGCGGCCGTTGAGCGGAACGGAAAAATAATCGATTGCGTTTTCCAGATAGGCGGTGAGTATTTGGTAGCCGTTTTTCTGTAACCAGTCCTGTACTTGTTCGTTGGTTCCGATGCCGATGGGCAAGCCGAAGTTTGCGCCGGTGCTCGAGCGAATTGCGTTGGGGTGGTAAGCGTCGCATTTTGGATCAGACAAGATCAACGCTCCATCACCGCAAGCGTCAATTGAACGCACGATCGCGCCAATGTTGCCGGGTTTTTCGACCTGCTCCAAGACAATCACGACTTGGCGATCGGTTGGAAGCTGTGATAGCTCCGAATCTGGACGATCGGCGACCGCGACGATGCCTTCGCTGCGGTCGCCAAACTGCAATCGCTGCATTGCCTCATCGGAGATCGAAAAAAGCTCAGCGCTGCTGCCAGCAAAAAGTTTTTGAGCCACCGCGGTCAAGTCTTCGGAGGCGAAAACTTCTCGTACTACGATTCCCGCCGTGACGGCTCGTTGAATCTCGCGGTTGCCAAAAATGATGATCCGCGACTGCTGTTTGCGACCTCGCGATGAATGAAGTCGCAGGGCTTTTTTCAGGCGAGGGTTTTGCAGGCTAGTGATGTGTTCCATGGTCGGTTACGAGCCAGCACCCGTCACTTCGGCCGCTTTGTCCTTGATGCCTCGTAGGTCAAGTTTGCCGGTGCCGAGCAAGGGTAGCGAGTCGACCAAGAAGAAACTGTCAGCCGACGGAACAAAAATGTTGGGCAGGCCTTCAGCTTTCAACGCCTGTTGCATCGATTCGGGCGTTGCATCTTTGACGGTATACAGCACGATCAAGCGTTCGCCTTTTTTGGCATCGGGCACAGCGGTTACGGCGACCAAAAGGTGATCGTCGGAATCGTCGCTCGGCGTGGTATCCAGCGTTCGGCTGAGGACTTCTTCGATTTTCAGGTGCGGCACCATCTCGCCACCGATCTTTGAAAAGCGACTCATCCGGCCTGTGATTTTGATAAAACCGTCTTCGTCGATGATGGCGACGTCACCCGTTTTGTACCAGCCATCGACAAGCACTTCGGCGGTGGCGTCTGGGCGGTTCAGGTAGCCCTTCATCACATTGGGGCCGGAGATCCACAGCATGCCCGATTCGTTGGGGCCGAGTGTTTCGCCGGTTTCCAAATGGGTCACGCGAGCGGCACAGTTGGGCATGGGCCGGCCAACGGTGCCCTCTTTGGCTTCGATTTGGAAGTCTTTTCCGGTATGACGCGAGTAAGGAATGTTGACCGCCGCGACGGGAGCTAACTCGGTCGTGCCGTAGCCTTCGACGGGGCGAACGCCGAACTTCTTTTCGAATTCATCGCACAATTCGGTCGGTAGTCGTTCGGCTCCTGCGATCACCATGTCCAGGCTTTTGAATTGTTCCGTCGTGCAGCGCCGCATGTACGAACGCAAAAAAGTAGGTGTGGCCACGAGTATTGTGCCGGAGAACTTTTCGGCCAGGTTGCCAACGACCTTGGCTTCCAAAGGATTGACGTGGTAGACGCCGCGAATGGCTGAAATCATGGGCGTCCACAAAGCGACCGTGTAACCCATGGAATGGAAAAACGGCAGGATGCCGATCAGCGTATCGTTGGGCGTTAGCGAGGCAACCTTTTGAATGCCTTGAACGTTGCTGCTGACATTTTGCTGGGTCAGCATCACGCCCTTGGGCACGCCGGTTGATCCCGAGGTAAAGACGATGGTGAGAACGTCGCTAGGCTTAATTGTATTCAGACCCAGCATTCGTTTGAGCAAGAACCCGGGCACCGCGAAAGCTTGTAGTGCACCGATTGCTTTGTCGGCACTGGTGACTTCGTCTTTCAAGTCGTCTAGGAAGAAAACATCGCAGTCGAATTCGAAGTTGAATTTTTCCATCACCTTGCGGGTCGTCAAAACGGTTTTGACACCGGCGTCCTTGACACAGTGGTTGATCAAGTCATTGGACAGCGAGTAATTCAGGTTGATGGCGACTCGTTTGTCCATCGCCAGGGAGACGTTGACGATCGCTCCACCGACCGAGGGTGGAATCAGAACACCGACGTTGATTTCATCGGGCTTGAGGACGCCGCGGCGGAGCAGTTTGCGCAAGATGATCGCGCGAGTCAGCAACTTGCCGCCGGTTTCTTCTTGCTTCATGGAGTCGCCAATTTTCGAGCGAAACTTTGCTGCTTTGCATGACGAGATAAAATCGGCAACGGGCGGGACAAATTTGCCAACGTAGTTTTCCATGGTTTTTGCGCTCAGTTCTAAAACAGATTGTCGGATTTCAAACATGCTGCTGTCGCTGGAAATCGGTTTGCCAATGTGAACCGATAGCGGGCGACGCAGTGGGAAAGGCCAGCGGCGGAATGCTTTGCCGCCGACGTAGCTAAAATTACTTCCCCAGATTTCATCAAAATATACCGGGACAACCGGCACGGAGTCGACCTTTTTCAAGATCATTTTAAGACCAGGTTTGAAGGTTTTCACTTGGCACTCACGCGAAATTCCACCTTCGGCAAAGATCCCCAGCACCTCGCCGTCTCTCAGGACTTGTCGCGCCTCGTTCAGGCCGCGTTTGATTGATTTGGGGCCCGAGCCCATCAGGATCACGCCGCAGAAGCTGGCGAAGCGTTCCATAAATTTTCCGGAGAAATTTCCAGCCCAAGCGATGGTTCGCGGAATCCGGGGGACCAGCACCAGCATGATCGGGCCGTCCAGCCATGAGGAATGGTTGGCGACCGTGACGGCGGGGCCATCGCTGGGCAGGTTTTCGGCGCCGTTGATTTTGATTCGGTAGAGCGTGCTCAAAAGACTCCACACGAGCAATCGCACAAACTTTTTGCCCAGCATGTACAGGGCGTACAGAATGACCGGAAACGCCAGCACTGAAATGAACAAGAATATTTGCCGCGATGACAAGAGAGGCAGTTTTGAGGACTGGGTGATCGCCTTGCGAATTTGTTTGCCAACGTTTCGCTCGTACGAAATCACGTCGGCCAATTCGGCAGGTGACAGTTGCTCGCGTTCGGCGGGGCTGAGCTTAAATTCGCTCCAGTAGTCATTGAAATTAAAATCGATTTCGCGACGCTCGCGATCGGCCATTACCAGCTGAGCGATGGCCGCGGGCTGCAGGGCGTCGGGAAGGCTTTTGACGGAGTCGGCGACGCCTGGTTTTTCGGAAGGCGGGACGCTCAGAAATTGTTTGGTCGTCTGAGCGAGTTTAGTTTGCTGGGTGGAATCCAAATTCGCCGTTGTCATCGAAGGCGGCAGATACTTTGCGGAGCCCTCGAAGGTGGGTTGGCTGAAGATGTATAGCATTCCCGACGTGGCCAAGATGCCGGAAAAAGCGAGGCAGTTGGTGGCGGATAAAATCGCACCGCGTTTTTCGATCGGGCTGTTGTATTGCAGGTACGATGCGAGTGGCGTGTCAAATAGACCGGCACAAGTTCCCAGCCCGATCAGTAGCAAACAGACGTAGATTGAAGCACCATTCCAGACCGAGTCGCCAATGAAATCTGCGGGAGAAAAAGCCAGCAGCAGGCTGAAGAGGCCGATTCCTATTGCGCCGGCCGGGACCAGGCCCAGCTCAATATTTCCTTGCGAAATGATACCGGCCAAGATACTGCCCAAGGCAATTCCAATCACGACCGCCAATAGGAACGGCGTTCGGTCCGCTTCAAACAGGCCACCGCTTTCGGTGCTGAAAATGTCAATGTTCGATTGAATAAGTGCGGCGATCGCCCAGAAGAATGTGATGCCCAGGGCGACACGAAACAAAAAACGAAATTGAAAAAGCTGGCGGATGTCTTGAAACAGCATGTTGGGCAAGTTGGCCGGAAAGGCTGCCCGTGGATTTGCTGCCGGCAACGTTCGGACTAAAAAACTCAACAGGGTCCCGGCAACCGCAATTCCGATCAGCACGGCGGCAGCCAGCCAGAGGTGGTCTTGGCCGCGGTTGGTCCAGTCCGCCAAGCTGCCGCCGATTGCCATGCCGACAATGGTGGCCGTCAGGGTCGCGACATTGAAAATTGCATTGCCCGAGGTAATGTTTTTTTGCGAAAGGAGCTCCGGCAGGGTGCCCACCTTTGCCGGGGCGAACAGTGCGCTTTGGGCTCCCATCAGAAATACGGCGAACATCAACAAGTAAAACGTTGGATCGATGCCGCGAGAGGGTTGCGGGTCACCCAGCATGGCGATGGCCAGCACGCCCAGAGCCATGATGATAATTTCCGCAATCTTGCAGCCGACGATGACGTTGCTTTTGCGGTAGCGATCGGCCAGCCAGCCGGCGATGGGGGCAAACAAGATATAGGGCAACGTGAACAGCACGGCCCCGTAGACCAGAATGTTGCCCTCGTATTCGGGCAAAAATTGATCTTTGCCAACGCCCACGACAAACCATCGAAATACGTTGTCGTTGATGCTGGTCAGCCACTGGGTCCAAAGCAGGCCTTGGAAGCTGGCGGAAGTGAGACCACCGTCGCGAATGTCAGAGTTGTTTTGTTTGGCGGACACGGATTCGCTCATAGTGGGTTTCGCCCGTGGTCGAGCAGTTGGGATGGGGCGAGAGAAAGGGGCGAGAGAAAGGGGCGAAGGGATTTCAGTTCGTGATTGGCGGGAGTTCGCGGGTTGGGAACCGTGTCGAGAGCGAGTTGTCAATTCCAGCCGGGGTCAGTGATCGCTCAGGGCGAAATATAACTTGTTTGGCGGCCGCGTGTAATACGAGCCAGCGAAGGGGCAGGTCGCGGTAGGCCATCGAAGCAACGTCAGAACGCTTCGCAGAACGGTCTCCAGTGACCCGCTTGGCGTGGTGTCGCGAGCAATTGAGATCGGTGCGAGGTCAAACGTCAAGGCGACTCGATTCGGCCGCGCGATTTTGAGTTCGTCATCGAATGTTATTTCGATTTTGATTTTGTTTTCTGCATGCAAACCGAATTGCCGCGCTCGTTGTAGTCGACTTGGTCAACAAAGTGTTTGATCAGCATCACCCCGCGGCCGCTGCACTTTTCAAGATTTTTTTCTTGGGTCGGGTCGGGGACGTTGGTTGAATCGAACCCGTGCCCGTCATCGGTGACGGTCGCTTTGAAATGCTGATAGTCGAGTTCGATCAGGACGTGGACGGAGGTATTGGGGCGGCATTGATTGCCGTGCTTGATCGCGTTGATGATGGCTTCTTCCATCGCCATGTGGATCGCAAACGCGTCTTTGTCGACCCAGCCAAAATCAGCCAGCTTACCGATTAAAATTTCGATAATGGGGGCGCAGTGATTAGGATCGCTATCGATCCGTTGGTCGTATTTCCACACCGAAGACATGTCGTTGGGTTTACTTTGCGACAAAAATTAAAAACGTAGCTGAGCCGGGCCTGGATAGGCAAAGCGGTTCTGGTGTTAGCTCTTGAAAGATTCGAGGGCTTCGTCTTGGCCGTCGCGGATCTCGAACATGGAATCAAGGTTTGTGTAGCTAAAGAGGTCGCGAACTTCTGGCCGTAAGTTGCTCAAACGAATTTCACGTCCGTTTGCACGAAGTCGTTTCTCCAGCACGATCAGTTTGTTGATCGCACCGCTGGAGAAGAATTTTACGTTCTCAAAATTGATCAAAACGTTGGCTTGATCGCCGGAATCGGATTCTTCGGCTGATTCTTTGCTGATCAAGGAAAGTAGCTCCTGGCCTAACGCTTCGATGCGAGCCGGGTCCATGACTTTTTGATCTTTAAACTTGACGACAGACACGTCATCGATCGAATCGAGTTCAATGCATTCGAAATCAGACATTGGGAACGGCTCTACTTTATTATTCGAAGGTTAACTGGCAGCAGTTGCCGCCGAAATGACAGGCGTTTATTTTAGACCGAGGAACGAGCGATTCCAAGCGAAGGAATTTTAAAGCGGCGGTTTCGTGGGAAACAGGAGACGGGTCCGAGTGTCGTTTTTCAGCCAAATGAGCTGGCTGGGCAGCATTTAACGAAAAAAACACTAGCCTAAGCGTTCTTGATAGAGCGACCAGACTCCCAATCGCAAA
>CAZROJ010000246.1:3010-6465 GCA_964601665.1 uncultured Pirellulaceae bacterium | reverse complement strand
CCAGTTGTGATCCCGACCGGGGCAAGCCCGACGGAAAACCAAGGTTTTTACTAATAAAATGCGGAAAGTGGCGCTGTCCAAATAATGGCTAATGGCTAATCGACTTACAACGCAATTAAAAATCGATGTCACCTTCGCTCAACCCACGCTCACGGACCACCAGACCAGCAGGCCCCAAACAAACTGCAAACCCACCGAAGTAAAATCTTGTCCAGTCAATAAAATCCTGTCCTGTCAAATGTTCGGACTAGGCAAGCAAACCGGTCTGAAACGTTCAACTGGGCACTCGTGTGTCAACTTTTCATGGCCCGCAGAATGTCCTCCAACGCCACCTTCACCCGGTGTTTTCGGCATTTCCGCCGTGCTGGCTCGGGAAAAACCGGGGTCTGCTGAAGGGCCTAAATTTGCCGCGAATTTCAAGGCCGCGAAACCGATTTTTTCTCGCAAAAAAAATGTTAGCCGGCAAAAACCAATCGAACGGACCAAAAACTTTTTTTGGTGAAACAATTCGCTGGAAAGTCGATGAAGCATGGCTAGAATCGCCACCGCGTGAGACAGCACTTTGGCCGCATCGCTGCGATGTCACAGCCGAAGCCGACGCCATTTCATTTCGAGTTCCACCCCCAAAGTTTTCATGCCGACCGGCCGCGAACGTTTTCAACAGATGGCCAGTGCCGTACCCACGGTTTTGCCTTCGTTATTACTCTGCGATTTTGGAAATCTTGAACGCGAGATCGAGCGTCTCGAAGAGGCTGGCGTGGCTGGCTTGCATTTGGACGTGATGGACGGCGTCTTCGTTCCTAACTTTACTTACGGCATCACCATCGTTTCGGCTCTCCGAAAACTGACGGACTTGCCGTTGGACGTCCACCTGATGATGGTGAACCCCGAAAAGTATATCGATCAGTTTTGCGATGCGGGTGCTGACGTGTTGACGGTTCACGCCGAAGCCACGCAGGACCTGAACTCTGTTTTGGCTCAGATCAAAAAGCACAACGTGGCAACCGGCGTCGCCATCAACCCCGCGACGCCCGTCTCAACGATCGCCGATTCTTTGCCCGAGGCTGATTTAGTTTTGGTGATGAGCGTTAACGCGGGATTCGGCGGCCAGTCTTTCATGCCGGAAGTGCTGGACAAATACAAACAGATTCGCGAATTACCTGGCGGTGAAAAAGTGGTGCTGGAGATCGACGGCGGCATCAATGCTAACACGATCGCAGCAGCGACCAGCGGCGGGGCCGAGTTGTTGGTGGCTGGAAGTGCAATTTTCAAAAAAGAAAATTACACCCAAGCCATCCAAGACATGATGAGCCAAATAAACGTAGGTAGCTAAGGCTGAAGATCATGAGTAGTGCACAGACAAAAGCTCGCACGCGAGTCTTATTCATTCGCCGTCCCGCCACCGAACTGGACGACCAAGATCGCATCTGCGGTTCTTTGGATTTGCCGCTCAGCGACGAAGGCCTGCGTCAGGCCGATCGTCTGGCGGAACTATTGTCTGACACCGAACTTACGTGCATCGTTGCGGCCGCGGGCAACGCCGATCAGCAGGCAGCGAAAGTGATTGGTGCCGGGCGGAAGATCAAAGTCCGATCGGAAAGTTCTTGGCAGAATTTGGATCATGGTTTGTGGCACGGCTGCTGCATCGAAGAATTGAAAACGACCCACCCAAGGTATTACCGGCAGTGGCAAGAGCATCCTGAATCGATCGCTCCGCCCAGCGGCGAGACGACTTCGGAGCTTTTGGAGCGAATCAAGCCGGCGTTTTGCAAGCTGATGAAAAAACGAGCCGGCGAATCGATTGCCATTATCGCTCCCGACCCGCTGTTGACGGTTCTTCGTGGTCTGGCCGATCAAGCCAATTGCGAATGTCCGCAGTGGCAGGAAATCGCCAAATAAAGCCCTCGCGTTATCTGATTTCGCCCTTCATCATCAAGTAGGCGGTCGCGAAAATGCAAGAGACCAATGGTGCCGCAAAGATCAGCCCTACACAAAGCGCGAGCAGTCCGGCGAGTGCGATTCCCATCGAGGCAAAGAATAAGACCAGCGAGGTTCCCACGTTGATTTTGGCAATCTCAGAAGCTTTGCTGAACGAAGAACTGGCCGTGGCCTCGCCATCGATAATAAACATCGAATAGGGCCAAAAGTAGAGTGCAAAAAGAATGCCTGGGACAATCAACAGCAGCGTCCCCACGATAGTACCCAGGCCAAATAGAATCGAAGCGACCGCGTAGGAGATAAACACGTCTCCACCACTGAACAGCATGCCAAAACTCGGCACCTGCCGCCGCGCTGCACTCAGCATGATCCTGGCCAAGCCGATCGCGAGAAACCAGTTAATGATCGTACCCAAGATGTTGTTCGTCACGAAGACAAAAATTTGGCCCGCTCGTTCTTCGCCGGCCATCTGACCGATCACAGCGCCCCCGATTTCGGCGGCAAAACCAATCGCAAACGAGATAAATCCGACAAACAAAGTCGCCCCGACAAACAACCCAAGATTGTCCTTCCAAACCTCAAACGCGTACTCGATAACTCGTCCCGTTCCAACAGCCGTCGGTTGCCCCGCTCCGCCCAAATTCTGGGGCGCAGGCTTGGA
This sequence comes from uncultured Pirellulaceae bacterium, assembly GCA_964601665.1. GTDB lineage: Bacteria > Planctomycetota > Planctomycetia > Pirellulales > Pirellulaceae > Mariniblastus. The sequence continues at coordinate 3,866 of CAZROJ010000246.1, read as the reverse complement.
CGCGACCGGAGCCGCGTAGGGGTTGTTTTGATAGGCGTTCGATTCATCGGACAACGGCTCAGCGGCGGAGAAATCATCCGTGGCTTCAACAGCCGTACCGACAGCGGGAACCGTCAAAACGGTATCGCATTGAGGGCACCGAGCCTGCCTTCCCGCATATTCATCTTTTACATTCAGCATGCTCGAGCAGTTGTTGCACGAAAATTGAATTCCCATCATCTTCCCCAAAAGGACATTAAAAAAAACTACAAACCTAACCGGCAGGATTGCCCGGCAGCTCGAGTTTAACACCAACCGACCCAAGCCCAGACGATCTCTCGCCTCGAACCAAACATGCGGCCAACAGCATCTCCGTCCCGTCGGCCAGCGATCCACTGCAGCTAAATTTAAAAACCACGGACGTTCAATTCACAAACAACGGCCCGACATTTATTTTGCCGATCTGTCAGCGAAGGCCTGTTCCGCAAAAACTGAAAAACTACCCCTGCCGTGCGTGCCACTAAGTCGACGTGATTATTTCAACCTGCCGCCGGAGGCGTTGATCAAAAATACGAGCTAAACTAGAGCCGTCGGATTTTCGATACGAGCCTTTGTCGTACCTCGTACCTCGTACCTCGTACCGCCAGCCAGCAAAATTAACGGGATTGCCAATCACATGAGACCCAGCCATCACACCCGTGACCGCGTCGTGGTCGTTTTAAGCGTTTTCATTTTAAGCACAATTTGGTTTGGCCGCCAACATGCCCCCGCGCAATCGATCGCCATCGAAAACACAAAACTCGCGCCCGCCATTCGCATCCACGCCCAACCAAGCATCCCGCCAGGCTGGGAATTAGAACCCAATTCCAATTCCGAC
>CAZROJ010000246.1:0-2910 GCA_964601665.1 uncultured Pirellulaceae bacterium | reverse complement strand
CGCCCAACCAAGCATCCCGCCAGGCTGGGAATTAGAACCCAATTCCAATTCCGACCGTCAGCGGCTCGCCAACGTTCGAGCATGGAGTTCGCCAGGCGACCTCGCGATCGCGATCGGTAAATCAACCCTCTCGCAAACGGTCGACCTTCCGGAAATTGATCCTCGCTGGGTTCAAGAATCAAACTGGAAACTCGTTCTTGCCGTTGACGTGACGGGTAAGTTTTCAACGTCCGACCGACCGGCAAAACTGACGGCGATCGTCGAAGATCCGGCCCAAAACGTTTTGGGCCAAAAGAGCTTTAAAGTTACCAATGACGCGCCGATTTCCAAAATCGCCAAGCCCTTCGTGACGGCCAGTAGTTTCCATCGCAGCGGTGCACCGTCACAAGCGTTCGATGGAGACCCCGGCACGTCTTGGCATTCTGACTACGGGAACAAGACGCCCGAGTACCCGCATCATTTAACGTTGGATTTTGGTGAAATTCGAACCCTCAGAGGCGCGACTTATCAACCGCGGCTCGATGGCGGAAATGGCACGCTCAAGACGGCCGCCCTCCAATTTTCGCTCGATGGTGAAACATGGAAAACGGCGATCGAGGGTGAGTTCTCCTACCCGACGCTGGCCAAAGAGCAACGAATTGTTTTGAAAAGGCCGGTCAAGTGCCGAGCGATTCGGTTGTTGTGTAAGTCTGAAATTCGCGGAGCCAAATTTGCCAGCTGCGCCGAATTCACCCCCGATTTAGTCGGCGGTTTTGATGGACTCAATGCCGGTAAAGACGAACCGGCGGCGAAGATTCAACGATGCTTTTTGCCGATCGAACTCGACAGCAATTCGCTGCCCAAAAGCGTCAAAATTTTACTGCAAAACGACTCGCTCAGGTTCGTCGTCGTGAATGGGGTTCATTTGATGTACGTCCCAGTTCAGGCGACGGCCAAAATGTATGGCAAGGCAAACGGACACAACGGTCCAGATCGATTGGGCGCGGGCAGCTACGGTTTTCAAGCCCGCATGGTCCATGAAATGCCCGTGCTTTCAGTCGTTGCCGTGGACAAAGGATCGCCTGCTGCCAGAGCAAAACTTAAGCCAACCGATGTCATCGTGGGGATCAATGGCGAATTTTTGCCCGCCGGAAATGTGACCCCTGGTTTCGAATGGCTTGAATCCAGCCACGAGGCGTTATTGGGTCGCGCGGCGGTGGCTGCTTTTGAATCAGGTGGCGACGGAACGGTCGTCTTGGACGTGCTGCGAGGCGACGATGTGGTTCAATTGCCCTTCAAGTTGCGTTTGCCGCGCGAAATCGCTAACGCGGATTTTTTGACCAACCCCGATACACTGGAAATGCTCAACGCCGAACTGATCCAAAACGTCTTGGCCACGCAAAATAAAAATGGGGCTTGGAACAACGATCCCATTCGCACCAGCCTTGGCGGACTGGCTCTGCTTTCGACGGGAAACCCAAAGTACGCTCGACAAATAAAATCGGCCGCCAACTACATCATGGCTCGCAACGCCGAACCGGGGCCAGGCTTTTATTGGCATCCGGCGTTTTCAGGGATTTTCTTGTCCGAATATTTTCTGGCGACCGGGGATGAACGAGCGTTGCCGGTGATCGAGCGAATGTTGCGACTGATGGGGTCGACATTTCACACCAGCAAATGGGGGACCCAAACATTTGGCCATGGCCCCAAAGGACTGCCGTACGGGAATAAATCCTTGGTGGCGGTGATGGTCCATGTATTGGTTTTCGAAGAACTGGCCGAGCGCTGCGGCTTCGAGTCGGAAATCTACGAAACGCTGATTCCGTATCTCGAATCCGCTTGGTCCGATCCAGCCACCGGTGGACACGGCGCGATGGGGTACAACGCCAGCTATAAGGACTTGGGCGAGTTCTGGTCGCGAACGGGCCTGTTCGGTCTAAAGCTAAACATGAGCAACCTTCGGAAGGACGTTCAAGCGCCGATGGCCGAGATTATGCGGAAGCGACATCCTTGGTTTCGCAACAGCCACGCTTATGGCGAACCCGGCGGGGCCCTCGGCTTGATCGGTTTGTCTCAGATGAACTACAAATATTTTGAAGAGGTGCTGGAGCAATACAAATGGTGGTTTGCGCTGGCATGGCAGAAAGGAAATGGACTCCATTTTACGATTCCGCACATGGGCGCTCCCTACATGGAGAGTGCCGAGCTGATCAATAATGGCTATGCGATCGTGACCAATATTCACAAGTCGCACTTGCAGATCTTGGGGGGCAAAAAACGGAACTGGTTGGATGTTTCAAAAATCGATATTCCGATCAGCGACGTGATGGTTTTGCAAGGCCTCGACGGTAAAGTTCGGCTGCGTTGCAAGATTCCCGGCCCGGATATTTTTTACACAACCGACGGCTCGGCCCCGAACCGTCGGTCAAAGAAATATTCGACGCCGTTTGAGATCGCGGCGGGCGGAGCTGTTCAAGCGATCGCGATTGCCGGAAACGCATCCAGCAAGGTCGCCTCGCGAGGCTTCGGCTACGACAAAAGTAAATGGAGGATCGCTAGCGCCAATGGCGATGCCGATCAGCAACGAGCGGTAGATCGAGCTGCCTTTGCGATCGATGGAGACCGTCGCATCGGCTGGGTGCCTGACCAAGGCGAAGGCACGCGAGGGTACCCTTACGAGATGGTGGTCGACTTGGGCGCGAGGCGATCGGTTAACTTTGTCGGTATCAATTATGTTTTTGCCAACGGTGCGGCAGCAAAGATTAATGCCTTCGGCTCAAACGATCCCGCAACGGGCTTCAAAAATCTTGGCGACCAAACTTTTGAAAAGTTTACGCCGGATGTCCGTATTGACTTATCCGGCGATCAAGTTCGCTTTTTAAAAATCGTGTTTGAAAAGCCGCTCAACGAAGGTTCAAATCTTTTGATGGT
>CAZROJ010000245.1:2150-6466 GCA_964601665.1 uncultured Pirellulaceae bacterium | reverse complement strand
CGCCGTCGGCTCACGAGTTGTGGGATAAACTCTTAGTAGACCACTCCTTTCCGCAAACCACGATCCTCGCATGTTTGAACGACGGTCATTGAGCCTACCGATTACGCTCAGCGTCTTGATGATCTTGGCGATCGTCGCGCTAACCGTTGGTTGGGTATTGCTCAACCTAGACATCCTGAGCTCACGAACGACGGTCGTCACGCTGACCGCGGGCAGCATTTTGTTCTTCTTGATCTTGGTAGGCGTGATTACCTACCTGACACTTTCGATCAAAACCATCAACCTGACTCGCCGGCAATCCAACTTTATCGACAGCGTCACGCACGAACTCAAGTCGCCGATCGCTTCGCTTAAACTCTACCTGCAAACGATGGAAAAACGCGAACTAACCGAAGACGAACGTTCGCAGTTTCTCGACTTCATGCGAAAAGACGTCGACCGATTGGATGGATTGATCAGCCACTTACTTGATGCCCGCACGATGGAGAAGAACGTAGCGGATAGCAACCGAGTCGAAATCCAACTGGACGAATTGGTCGCCGACTGCGCCGAAACGGTTTGCAACCGATACCGCATGCCTCTGGAAACCATCGAACTGCAGTTGCGACCGGCGAAAATCATGGCCGAACGAGTCGACGCGATGATGATCTTCCGGAACTTACTGGACAACGCGGTCAAATACGCGGGCTCGCCGGCTCAGGTCCACGTTTCGATGCGAACCGAACGCGGCGAAACGATTGTCGAAGTTTCCGATAACGGCGAAGGCATTCCGATCGCTCTTCGTAGAAAAGTTTTCGGACGCTTCTTCCGGATCGGAGAAGAACTCCAACGAAAAAAGCCCGGCACAGGGCTGGGCTTGTACATCGTCCGAACGCTGGTCAAGCGAATTGGTGGGCGCGTTCGAATTTTGGATAAAGACAAAAAATGGGGAACGGTTTTCGAAGTTCGCCTGCCCAAAATCTAGGGCTACCTTGCTTTTTTCGACTTCAGCTTAGCGGTCAGATCGGCCATGAAACTGGCGACTTTTTCGTTCACCTGCTCCGGTGCATTGACGATCAGAATTCCACCGACACAAGTCAGACTGGCCGGTCCGCCATTTTCCACCCAAGCGATCGACGCGACCCGCTGTCTTCCAATTCAGCCACGCGATCCTCCAAATGGTCGTAGAGTTCGTCGCTGATCTGCTCGCGTTGCTCGGGCGTCAACTGCAGCAAACTGCCGACCAAAGCGAGATAAGTTTCGAATTCTTCTTTTGACATCGCGACCCCAGATTAAGAATGTGTTTTAATAAAAAGAAAGGTGCTCAGATATCAACAGGCACCGCAATGACTCAAGCGGGCGATGGAATAGGCTTGAAATGCCCCTGCATGATCTTCGCCATGCATTGGGCGTACTGGTTCCACTGGGTTGCCTGCTTGGCCAATCGTTTTTTTCCAGCCGCCCGCCCGAGCGAATGAATGTCAAGAAAACAGTAATATTTCGCCTCCAGCCACCTTCGATTGCGCCTCGCCGAGCCCCCGCCTGACTCGGCAGCCTCAGCCGTTCAAAAAGTTCACTTGCCGCGTCTTTTTGCTACAATGACACCGCAGGCATCCGTCTGGACTCCGAACCTCCGTTGGGTTGCTTTGAAAATGCAAAGACAAATATAAAGAAAATGGGGAAACACTTTTTACTTAAACGATGAACGCTGAAAAAAAACACATTCTGATTGTTGACGACGAAGAGCATTTGGCGGTCGGCATCAAATTCAATCTCGAAGCCGAAGGATACCAAGTCACTGCCGTGGGTAACGGCGTGGATGCTTTGGCTGCTGCGACGAAAGCAGAAGCCCCCGTTGACTTGATCGTGCTGGACCTGATGTTGCCTCAGATGAGCGGCTACGAGGTTTGCGAAAAAGTTCGCGAGGCGGGCCAAACGATGCCTATTTTAATGTTGAGCGCTCGGACGCTCTCCGAAGACAAGGCTCGTGGTTTTGATGTCGGTGCAAACCAGTACATGGTCAAACCGTTCGAGCTGGACGAACTGCTCAGCCGAATCAAAAACTTGCTGTCGCAAGCAGACCTCGGCCCAGCACCGATCGTGGCCAGTAGCGCTAACCATGAATACTCATTCGGCGATGCGAAAGTAAACTTTAAAACTTACGAAGTGACAGTCGCTGGTGCACCCGTTCGATTGACTGAACTTCAGATCCGCGTCCTGAAATACTTTTTCGAGCACGAAGGCGAAGTGATCCCTCGTTCGCAACTCCTGCAAGACGTTTGGGAAATGCCCGGCAACATGAACACACGGGCGCCCGACCAGATTCTGCGGCAGCTGCGAAAAACATTTGAACCGAAACCCTCCAAACCGGTGCATTTTTTGACAATCCGTGACGCCGGCTACCGGTTCGTCAAATCCCCTCTGGCTTAAAACGCCCCTTCATCACCTTCATCACCATTGCGAATTTAATGCCAGATGCTTTGAGGCGGACAAAGCACCGGCAGACCCTTCCCCTTGGCAATTTCCCCTTGGGAATTTTCGCTCGCTAAAACCTGTTTGCCCAGCTTGAACAGCGTTTCCACCTTTTTTGGTGGTATATAATTTAACTGCCGCCCCCCCACCAAAATAAATTTTGCTTAAAACGCGTGTGATTTGCATTGCGGCATCGCATTTATCGGCAGATAACCCTATGATTGAAGTTTTACTGGCCGAGGTTTCGTGCAAACGGTGCGAGAGTAGAGCCAAAAGACATTAAAAAGGTAAGAGTGATGGCAGAGGGTACGATTAAGCGAGTGACCGACAAAGGCTACGGTTTCATTGACACAGGGGCAGACAAAGATTTGTTCTTCCACTTGTCAAGCTTGGAAGGCGTCCGATACGACGACCTTCGTGAGGGACAACGAGTAACTTTCGATGAAGCAAACGGCCCAAAAGGTCCTTGTGCTGAAAACGTGCAGTTGGTTGACTAACCAACCCGAAAACACAATTGAAAAGTAAAGGCCGGTAACTGTTTTAGTTACCGGCCTTTTTTTGTTTGAAATTTTTAGTCCGTGTTTTAACAGCGATGACAAACTCACACCGCGCATGCCAACACGAACTCAAACTACCTTTAGCTGCCCCAACTGCCCCCAACCAAAGCCGCGAGCGACAGTGCCGCGAGCGACAGTGATGCTCAATTAAACCACTGTCGCTCCGACAAAGCTTATCACTTGGCGACTACTTGTCTTTCAGCGACCGAGTCTTCAACTGGCGATCGGTTGGCAACTTGACGTTCCAAACCAAACCACACTTCTCGAGACCGCGGATGATGATCCAGCTCAAATCAAACTGCCACCACTCAAGACCATGACGAGCCGAAGTCGGGAAGGCGTGATGGTTGTTGTGCCAGCCTTCGCCGTGACTAAAAACGCCAAAGAAAAAGTTGTTTCGCGAATCGTCTGATGACTTGTAGTCCTGCGAGCCAAAGATGTGACAGATCGAGTTGATTGACCAAGTCATGTGGTGCGACAAACAAACACGAGCCAAACCGCCCCACAAGAATCCGAGCAAGGCTCCTTTAGCTGCCGCCATGGCCGTGTAGGCCGTCGCGCCCCAGACCAAGGTTGAACCAAAACCCAAGAAACCAGCGACGCCACCAATGGTGGCCGGTATCAGCAACGTGGCAACAACCCAGCCAACGTAGTGCTTGTCAATCGAAACCAACAGCTTGTCTTCGAGCAAATCAGGAACGTACTTTTGTCGCTCCTGCTTCGACCAGTTGGCGTTAAATAACCAACCAGCATGCGAGTGCCAAAATCCAACAATTTTGTCCCAGTATCCGCCGTCGTGAAGATGCGGCGAGTGCGGATCGCCGTGATGATCCGAGTAACGATGGTGCTTGCGATGAACCATGCACCAATCAATTGGCGAACCTTCCACAGCCAATGAACCAGCAACAGTCCAAAACCAACGAACCGACGGATGAGCTTCAAACGAACGATGCGTCAACATCCGGTGAAATCCGATCGTGATTCCCATACCGGTCAGATACCAGCCACCGATCAACATAAACACGTCCAACCAAGAAACCATCCCATAAGCAAACGCAATCCAAATCGCGCCAGCCAATCCCAGCAATGGAAAAACGACGGTCCCCAAAATCACCAATCGCTTCGTCAGCGTGTTCTCGTCATCGAAAACGGGATCCGCATCCGGCTTTTCTGAAATCGGTGCGACGTAATCGATCAACGAGCCATCATAGGCATTGCCGGCGGCTTCGGCCTGAACTTCATCGCCGACGACGACTTCAGGTTTTGGTTTAACGTCGAATTTAGCCTTGGGGCCTTCCTTGGGGCCTT
>CAZROJ010000245.1:0-2050 GCA_964601665.1 uncultured Pirellulaceae bacterium | reverse complement strand
CCTTGGGGCCTTCCTTGGGGCCTTTAAACGGTGATTTATCGTTAAGCGGTGGTAAAACTGATGCCATTTTTGCTCCTTCAATACTGCCTCATCCACATTTACCCCAAGTCAAATCCAATACGTGGCCAAAGCCACCGGACAACAGCACTCAGAGGAACGAAAGACAGCTATTTTTTGCGTTGTAAACTTCGCTGCACCCGTCACGTGACTGGTACGGCGGGAAGTATATCGAATCATCGGCACAGGAACGTCTGGCCGATGTTCGGCCAATGTAATAGTTGTGTAACGGCATGCCTGGGGCAAATTAACACCACTAAAAAACACCAAGGGAAACCAAACAACCTCAAGGCAGGTTCTACCCGGCTCCCACCTCAGCGTTTTACACGCTGCAATCGAGCGCCAATCGCGACTAGATTTTGCCACTATGCTCGGTTACCGTGTCGGCTGCTTTGGCTGCCCTCAAAACCGCTCAACCGTCGCCTTGCCGCGACCCACCAACGTCCATGGCCGACATCCGAACATTCATTGGCGTCAACGCGTCTCAACGAGTCACTTCGAACATCGCACGAGTCGTCAATCGACTCGCCGCCAGCGAAGCAAACTACCGCTGGGTGGAAACGGAAAATCTGCATGTCACGCTCAACGCCGTCGGCCTCGTTCGCGACACGGAATTGCCGGAACTGCTTTCGCTGATCAAACGAACCGTCGAAAATTACTCTCGTTTCGATATGTCGCTGCAAGGCGTTGACGGCTTCACGAGCGCCAAAGAGCCGCGAGTTATTTGGATCGGCGTGGACGAAGGACAAGATCCTCTTCGCGAAATGTACACCGCACTGGCCGACGAACTGCACCTCTGGGGCGTCAACCGCGAACGCAAACCCTACATCCCTCACATGACTCTCGGACGACTTGCTCGCGGCGGCCGCTGGAACGACAACCTGCTCGAACGAATGCATCGCCTGCGAAATCACGACGGCGGATTTTGCCAAGTCCAAGAAATCGTTGTCTATTCGAGCTTCCTTGACCGCAACAAACCAACCTACACCCCCATGTCCCGGATCAAGCTCGCTTGAAAATTCGCCACGTCGAATTACCGCCCGTAACTGAGGCATCTTGCTGCAGCCTCGCCGAAGCAAAAATAACACCACCGCCAGCCGTCCGCAGCCATTGTTTCTCAATTCCCCAAATCGCAAGCACGAAGTGGCAGCCCGCAAGCCATTCCAGCAGACGCTCTTGAAGGTAAAACGTTACTGCGGTTCACGCTATCAATTTGGAAAGTTGAGCGACACTGGGTTCCTCCACCCAACCTGATGAACGGTTACCGGTTTTGTTTCCCGTTGCCAATCTTTTCAAATGGCCGATAATGTCCAGCCATCCAACTAACATCCTTTAAAAATTGAATTACCCCGTGTCAGAAAAAAAATACAACGTGTTCGGTGTCGGCAATGCTTTGGTCGATACTTTGGCTCAAGTCGAAGACCAATTCGTGACCGATCTTAGCCTTAGCAAAGGCGGCATGGCGTTGATGGACACCTCAACGCAAGCCAACGTTTTGGTCGGCCTGGAAGGGCACCCGTTGCAATTGGCCTCCGGTGGATCCGCCGCTAACACCATGGTGGCTATTTCGCAGAGCGGCGGCAGCGGGGTTTACTGCGGCAAGGTGGCGAGCGACACCAATGGCCAGTTTTACAAAAAAGACATGGAAGCCAGCGGCATTTTGTTCCCCGTCACGCCCGCTCCCGAAACCGACCTGCCAACCGGCACCTGCGTCGTGCTAACCACCCCCGACGCCGAACGAACGATGTGCACGCACTTGGGCGTATCGACTTCGCTGAACAAAACCGACTTGAACTTGGACCTGTTGGCCCAATCGCAGTGCAGCTATATCGAAGGCTACCTCTGGGACGCCGACGAACCCCGCGCCGCCTGCATCGAAGCGTTGCAGCAGTCCAAAAAACTGGGCGTCCGCGCGGCGTTTACCTTTTCCGATGCGTTCTTGCTCGGCCGATTCGCCGAAGACTTTCGCAACATCGTCGACGAGTACTGCGAT
>CAZROJ010000244.1:0-6596 GCA_964601665.1 uncultured Pirellulaceae bacterium | reverse complement strand
ATCTGAAATCTGAAATCTGAAATCTGAAATCTGAAATCTGAAATCTGAAATCTCATATCTCATATCTCATATCTCAAATTCTCAAATTCTCAAATTTTCAATCCTCAACGTTTCGACTCATCCTATTGAACAACTACCTCACCACCATTCCGAGTCGCCATCGCTCGCCAAGTCACCAAGTCAGTTTCGTTGCTAACAAAATGCACCGATCCATCCGCTCGTGCCGAATTAACTCCAACACCATGGTAGCTGCGTGAGGTTACGGCAGCAAAGGTTTTAGCCGTCGTCGATTTGCCTTCTTGCTGGTTCGTCCAGTCCACATCAACCGCCGGCAGACCGCTTCCTTGAGCGTAAGGCACCAACGTATTCGGAGCAAACGTAGCCGTAAAGCTTGTTTGGTGGCAGCGGCCATCGACCCATTCGGTGTGTCCACTGTTGGTCTTAAAGTCACCACCCAAACCAGCGATCACATTCGGATCATTGGGCATCGGCAAGTCGCCCGGCATCGCAGCGTTTCGAAAATACGGCGTGTAAGCTTTAACCTCAGAAAAAAATAACGTGTTGCTGGATCCGTCCGAAAGCGAACCAAAGCTGACACCTTTGACCGTCGTAATCACGCCATCTCCTGACTGATTTCTCGCAGGGTCAAAAACAAACCAAGTCCCCGCATTGCCCGCGTAGTTCAACGGATAGTGATAGGCCGCTCCACCCTTCGTTCGAAGCTCGTCTTTAATTTCGTCAGGGCACAAAAACATCGGCACGCGAGCCGAAGCCAATCGAACCAAGCTACCGCCAAGGTTTACCGATTCGTGAAAAGCGTGGTTGTATCCAAGCTCAAAATCGATTTTGCTCTGCAAATTCGCTTGCTCGCAAAACGGAAGAATTTGCGCCTGAATCGACCAACCATCGTTCGAGCCATCTTGAGTCGGTGCCCAGCTGGCGGGAAAACGCTGATGAGCCGATTCGTAATTCAGCGCGGCCAATGCCATTTGCCGCATGTTGTTGGCACAAGTGATCCGACGAGCTGCCTCGCGGACCGACTGGACTGCCGGAAGCAGCATCCCGATCAGGATCCCGATAATCGCGATCACGACCAACAATTCAACCAGCGTAAAACCTTGACGGACGGCCCGCCGCGCACGAAAGTGCGTGTGAGTAATTGACATATCTTGCCTTTAAGTGCAAACGTTCCGAAGAACAGAAAAAACGAAGTCGCGGCCACCCACTACGGGGCCATCGAACCAAGATGACTTGCTGGCTAAGAAGGCAAAACGGCGAATCGTCTATTCGATCGAGCGTTTGCTGTGGCTTGCTGGTTGCTTGGAATGCTGGTTGAATACCAACGGACTCCATTAAAGTCGAAACCTGAGTTTCAAACAATGCTTGATTGAAAAATCCTTAAAGCCGTGCCGCAACAAGCATAAATTCTTCGGCAAAAACTCCTTCAACGACGAAACAAACGAACAAAAAACGCCAACAGCAGGGTTCAACATCGTTGACTCCCCTGCCCTTGGCGCAATTTCAATTCGAAAGCCAAGACCTGCAATCGCGGCACACCTAGATTATTTCTCAGCGACCTTCCACAAAAACTTATCGCTTCGGAAGTACAAAGCATTCTTACTGATCGCCGGCGACCCCAAAAACACCTCGCCCTCGAACTCATGCTGATGAACCACCTCGGGAGCTTCGTCTTCATCCTCGGGTAACTTCACCACGAACGCTTCGCCGTTTTGAGTGAAACAGTACATGTGATTGTCAGCAACGACCGGCGTCGCCCAGTTGGAACCTTTGATCGCGCGTCCCTTGCCGGCTTCAGAACCGTCGGCTCGGTTGTACATCAAAAGTGCACCGGCGCGGTTGAGCGTCAGCAGTTTTTCGCCAGCCAAAATGGTGCTCATCGACGACGGACGCAGCTTTGGGTTGTTCCACTCTTGAATCAATTTCCCGTCAGCCGAAACCGCAAACGCACTCGTCCCGTCCAGCGGAGCGAACAACATGTCCGCCACCACCGCCGACGACGAAATACTGCTGACACTGCCCACCTTGCTATCCAAAACCTTGCCGCTTTTCAGATCCAACAGATCAATGCTGGCCGTCGATTGCAAAACAACAAAATGACGATCACCGTTTTTGATGATCAACGGCGACGCCCAAACGCCCACTTTGGGACGATCGACCGTCCATAGCGTCTTACCCGTTTTGGCATCCAAACCGATCGCGAACGAATCGCCTTGGTTTTCAACCTGCGCCACGACCACTCCGTCAGCCACGACCGGCGACGACGACATGCCAACATCATTGCCCGCTTTGGGTCGGTCAAACGCGAGCCCGCGATACCACAGCAGGTTACCTTCCAAATCCATGCAAGCCAGATCGTTCGAACTATAAAAAGCAAAAACGTGCTTACCATCACTGGCAGGCGTCGGCGCCGCATTGGCCGAAAGCGGATGGACAAAGCATCGCCCGGTCGCCAAAAACTTTTGCGTCCAAAGTTTTTTGCCTGACTTGGCATCGACGCAAACCGTGTACAAACTGCTTTCGCCGATCCCACCGCTGCACGTTACAAAAACACGGCCACCCACAACAATCGGTCCCGATGCACCCTTGCCAGGCATCTCTGTTTTCCAAGCCACATTGGTATCGTCGTCAAATTCCTTTGGCAACGAAGCGTCCGCAACGCTGGTTCCCCCAGCACCACGAAACTGTTTCCAGTCGTCGTCAGCAAACGAAACATCAACCACACTGCCAACACTCGCAAAAGCTACCGCCACCAAACCAAAAATCATATTAGTTCTAAACATTACTCGCCGTCCTTTTCTGTCATGGCAGTGGATTGATACAACGACTCGTCCAAAATCGGTTTTGAGTCCAGACTACAAAATCGCAGCTGGTACTGCCAGTCTTGAGCCCATGGCTGAGTCTGATTGTTTTGGCAGACCTTGATCAAAATTTCATTCGCGCCTTTTTTCAACTGAACGTCCGCCACGAATTTATCAATCGAATTGCTGTTGTGGTAAACCTCGTTGGTCATCACCAATTGGCCGTTGAGCCAAACTTTGGTGGCGTTGGGCGAACCGAGTCGCAGTTGAGCCGCACCAGCGACAGGTGAATTGAATTTGGTAAACGCGTAGGCCGTGGCATCTTTTTTGTTGCCAATGATTTTGTTCAGGTCCACCACGCCCGCGTCGTCTTCAGAAATCGATTGTCCCCACGCCGCCTGCTTGCCATCGGCGTTCTGGTATTTCGCCGAAGGCTCGATCATCGATGGATTTTTTTCCGGTCCGTAAGCAACATCAAAGCCTGCGGATTCAGTATTGTCGAACGTGCCGACGATTTGCCATCGATTCAGAAACCCCATGACCTGCTGGAAGTTGACTTCAACGCCCTCGCCACGCAAAATTTTGGCGACTTCTTCAAGCTGCGTCACATTCAACGCGTTGTCCAGCGCTTTTTTCATGACCACCACGGCGGCATCTGAATCCTCGTCCTTGAGCGTCTTTGCTTCGTCGATCAGCCGAGCAATCGCTTTGTGCCGCAGCGGCAGGCTCGGGTCGTCAATCAGTTTTGGCGTCCACTCAGCCTTCAGCCCTTCGTCGCCGTCGGTCAACAATTCAAAAGCAACCAAACGACCGATCGAGTCATTCGAACGTTGCATGAAAAAAGCTTTGACGTCTCGCTCGGGCATCTTCCCGCGCGTCGCGGCCTGATTTATCGCGCCCATCAACCAGTTGTGTTGCAGCGGCGTTGCTCCATTGAACGCCGACAAAAACGCCGGAATCGACGACGCGTCCGACTTGTTCAATTGTTGCATCGCCACTGCAGCGGCTTCGTTGCCTTCGCCGTTTTTGCCGACCGCTCGGATCGCGTCCAACAGTGCCTCGGTCGAGGAGTCCGAGGATTGAGCCTGCAAAGGATTTGCAAATCCGAACATCCAAAGCACTGCCAAACCTAGGCAGAACGGCTTTGGAGTTAAAAAACAATGCATAGTTTTTCTTCCAATTTTAGAGTTGATTCAAAATCGAACGGCGGCAAAATTCATGGCGGTTCGAGCTCTCCAATCATACCAGTTTTAAATTTCGGTTGCAGCCGACAGCAGGCCTACGACGCAAATCGTTTCGTTGACACCCGGATAACGGAAAATTAGAATCCGTTTGCGAGAAACGTCGCGGATTGCGTGGCGAGATAATTTTGGTGCTGAATCTCGCAAATTTCAAAACGAAAAAGGTAAATGGATGTCTGACTCAAACTCTGGACAAATCGACCACGTGATGCACGAAAGACGAAAGTTCCCACCCGCGGAATCCTTTTCGTCCCAAGCCGTAATTGGATCGGTCGATCAATACCAAGAACTTTACGATCGGGCAAAGGACGACCCCAACGGTTTCTGGGGCGAAGTCGCCGACAACGAAATGCATTGGTTCGAGCCCTACGATTCAGTTTTGGCGGGCGAAGGCGAAAACGTAACATGGTTCGCCGGCGGAAAAACGAATCTGTCTTATAACTGCATCGACGCTAACATCGATGCCGGCAAAGGCGACAAAGCGGCGATCATTTGGGAAGGCGAACCCGGCGACACGCGGACGTTGACTTACTCGCAGCTGCACCAACAGGTCTGCAAATTCGCCAACGCCCTGAAAAGCCTCGGCGTCGAACAAGGCGATGTGGTTTCGATCTACATGCCGATGACGCCGGAACTGGCGATCGCGATGCTGGCCTGCGTTCGCATCGGCGCCGTTCACTCGGTGATTTTTGCGGGTTTTTCGGCAGAAGCGATTGCCGACCGCAACAACGATGCCAGTGCCAAGATCCAATTGACCTCCGACGGACTTTATCGTCGCGGCAAAGTCTTGCCTCTTAAAAATACCATTGACGAAGCGTTGGCCAAGTCGCCCACGATCCAGCACTGTGTCGTTCTCCGGCGCTGCAAAAACGACTGCGACATGACCGCGGGCCGCGACCATTGGTGGCACGATTTGGTCGATGCCGCCAGCGACGATTGCCCGGCCGAGCCTTTGGACAGCGAAGCGACTTCGTTCATTCTGTACACCAGCGGTTCCACCGGAAAACCCAAAGGCATTCGCCACACGACCGCCGGCTATAACATTTGGACCAAAAAAACATTTCAATGGGTCTTCGACCACCGCGACGACGATATTTATTGGTGCACGGCCGACTGCGGCTGGATCACCGGCCACAGCTACATCGTGTACGGCCCGATGGCCAACGGTGCGACATGCTTGATGTACGAAGGCGCGCCGAACCATCCCGCCGAAAATCGATTCTGGCAGCTAGTCGAAAAGTACAAGGTCACGATCCTGTACACGGCGCCGACGGCCATTCGAGCGTTTGTGAAGTGGGGCGATGAACACATCGACAAACACGATCTAAGTTCGCTGCGTTTGCTAGGAACCGTCGGCGAAGGCATCAATCCGGAAACTTGGATGTGGTACCACGAAAAAATCGGCGGCGAAAATTGTCCGATCGTCGATACGTGGTGGCAAACCGAAACCGGCGGCATCATGATGAGCCCCTTGCCCGGGGCGACTGCGACCAAACCCGGCAGCTGCACAAAACCTCTACCCGGCGTCGTTCCCGTTATCGTGGATGAAGCACTGCAACCGGTCGACGCTGACCATGGCGGCATGCTGTGTATCGCTCAACCATGGCCGGGCATGCTTCGCGGCATCTGGGGCGACGAAAAACGATTTCACGAACAGTACTGGTCGACCTACCCCGGCAATTATTTGACCGGCGATAACGCGCGACTGGACAGCGAAGGGTACTACTGGATCATGGGCCGCATCGACGACGTGATTAACGTCTCGGGGCACCGGCTGAGCACGATCGAGGTCGAAAGTGCGATGGTTTCGCATCCCAACGTCGCCGAATGTGCCGCCGTCGGCCGACCGCACGATATTAAAGGTCAAGCGATCGCGGTGTTCGTCACGGTGACAGGTGCCCAGCCCAACGATGATTTACGCGATCAATTGAAGCTGCACGTTCGCAAAGAAATCGGCGCTTTGGCGGTCCCCGATGACATTCGATTTACCGACGCCGTCCCCAAGACACGTTCGGGCAAGATTATGCGTCGCCTGCTCCGCGACATCGCCGCCGGCCGTGAAGCTGCCGGCGACACCAGCACGCTCGAGGACTTCAGCGTCCTAGCCAAGCTTCGCGAAGATGAAGACGGGTAACAAATGCTAGATTCTGCTGAATGCCGCAGCACGTTTAATTCTAGCTTGCCGCCCGACCACGGAATGTTCTATTCAGCCTGGAAGGCCCATCTATTGGCTGGTTTGGTTCTGCTGCAGGACGATCGTGATTTGGCCGATGCGATTGCAATTGCGGGCGAAACAGTTGGGTTGCCTTGGACATCCAATGGCCAAAAACGATACGTCGGCGGCATCTTACCAATCGGCGACATCATGGTTGGGTATTCGCAAAACGCAAAACGATGGCTGGACGGAAATCGGCATCAACCGGAAGAAACCTTTTTGGTTTCGCCTTACTGGCGCTGGCCCGTTCATCTTTGGTCCAGCCTATTCTTCATGCCGACGATCATCTTGATGCTCCGTCGTCGCAAAAATTCGCAGAAA
>CAZROJ010000243.1:0-6629 GCA_964601665.1 uncultured Pirellulaceae bacterium | reverse complement strand
GGGTGTTTGCCCCAGCGGTTGTAGCGCATGAATTCGCCCGACCCGTGCCATGTTGTTTTGCCCGATGGTTTTTCCGGATGGAGAATTGGCGGCAGCTTGACTCCGTCGTAGAGATCCAAATATTTTTTGGGGGCTCCGAAAGGTAGATGAGGTTTGAGCAAACCAATGGCCAAGAAGAAGGGTTTGTCGGCGTGGGCCAGCGTTTCCAGTTCTTGCAGACCTGTGGCGGCGATCAAGCCGTCTGGGTAGATCGAGTCATCGCCGTCGTCGGCTTCGAAAACGGCAAGCGTCTGTGGTTTCTTTTCGCGGATTTTTCCGTGTGACAATCCGTGCATCGCGCCACGCGGGTGCTGCCAGTCGCCGGTTGGCATTCGGTGGCGATCCCAAGCTGCGGGCATTTCGACGGTTGCCGAATCGTTCCAGTCCGCGCCGCCTCGACCGCCGGGGTGGTGAGAGACTTTGCCGACTGACACCGTCGTGTAGCCGCGTTGGCGAAACCATTCTGGCATGCTGGGCGGAATCGAGTCTGGATCGTTTTTTATTTTTTTGGCGCGTGCGAAAAGTGCCCCGTTGCCGGCAGGCCCGTAGCGACCGGTTAATAATGTGTAGCGAGACGGCCCGCAGCTGGGCGCGTTCACAAAGTGCCGCTGAAACGCTCGACCGGTTGCAGCCAGCTGGTCAATGTTTGGGGACTTGATGTAAGCCGCCCCAAACGACGCCAGCTCGGGTCGCAAGTCGTCCACGCAAATCAGCAACACGTTTTTTGCGGGAGGCTCTTCAGCCAGGCCTTGATGGGTCCAAGCAGAAACGAGGCCCAGCATGAAACAAATGTTAAAGGCGATCGAATGTCTGGTGGTCATTATTGTTTAGCCTTTGCAGAGAGGTTGATCGTGATCGTGCCGTTAGGGCCGTTAGGGCCGTTAGCGCCGTTAGCGCCATTAGCGCCATTAGGGCCGTCGGCTTGAACTTCTTCGTTGGAAAAGCTCGCTGCGTCCGGTTTGGCATCGCCGATATGGATCGTGTATTTGCCTGGTTCGTAAACCGGCGGTCGAAACGAATTCGAATTCGCTCGAACCGTGTAGACGATTTCTTTGCTTGTTTGGTTGACAACCTGAACAACCGGCCGTGTGCTAGGTTCGCACTTGATTGTTCGCAGGAATCCGATCGGCTTCCGGCCATCGTTGTCGCGTTGTTCGACCGTGATCGGCCAGCCGGGATATTGAACAGAATCGCCTTGGCTGGCGTCGGCAAACCGGGGCCACGCTTCGAAGGTCACCGTTTGGTTCGTTTTATTGAAACGACAAATGCCAAAGCCGTCACCGCGTTGCTTTTCGTCCATCGTATTGGGCGGGTTCGCGTAAGCCATCATCGAAATTCGGTTGCCCAGCCCGTCGCGGAAATCACCGGTCCATGGCAGGGGGCTGTTGGGAACCGAATGGGGGCCTGCTTGTTCGTTTTTGGGATGCCACCAGCGGCCGTAGATCGTGTTAACGATCGCGGGGCTAGTAAAGGCATACGGACCATCGCGATCATCGTCGATTCCGTGCTTGACCACGACCGATAAATGTTGGTCACCACAAAGATGAGTCGCCCAAGCGCGGCGAATCGAACGTAACGCTCGATTGCGACCGGATTGTGGCCAGCCATTACAATCGAGATCCGCCAGCATGCGATTGCCGGGATTGCCGTGCAAATGAACGGCCCCACAAAACGCCGTTTGGCTGAGCACCGCTTTCATTTCCGCACCGGTCCAGTCTTGGCCCCAAGCGTCCAAAAAATTCAGCTGACGTTCACCCAATAATTTGAGTCCTGGCAAATCGATGGACTTTGGGTCGTAGTTTGGGTCGTTGATATGGTCTGGGCGGGGGCCCATTTTTGGGATTTTGCCTGCGGGGCCGCTTTTGAATTTTCGATCTTCGATGATCGCGAAGTCCACGCCGCCGACTCGAAGACTTGTAAAGTACACGCCGATGCCGCGTTTGATCGGTTGAGGATCGGCTGGGTCGGGCAGATGCCAAGTTTGGCAACGCTGGACCATGTTGACGTATTTTTCTGGGAAGTAGTAACCGCCGCTGGGGCCCGCGGAATTGGTGGCTTGTTTACCGTTTTCGCCCCAGATATTGGCTTGGCCAACATCGTGATCGTCAGGGATCGTGATTACCGGTCGGTCTTTTAAAACGTCACGAAACTGCATCCCAAATTCGAGCCACCCGTAGGTGTGTTGCCAATGGTGGTACGACTGGTCGCCGGCGAAAAACAATAAATCGGGGTCAAGCTGCTTTAAGTTGTCGATCAGCTTTGGACGCGGGCCGGGCGTTCGTGAACTGTTGCAAGAAAGGTTTCCGACGACGATGGTTTCTTTATCGAACGGGTCTTTGCGGATCAGCCCTTCGAATTGAGCCGCATCGCCGTGACGAACTCGGTAAGGTTGATCGCGCGTGTTGTCCCAGTTTTGGATGCGAAAATGAGCACTCCAGCCGAGTTCGTGGATCTTTTGAGTGGCGACTTCTTTCCATGATCCGTCGGCTTGTTTGAATTCAAGCCGAGCTTCGCGGTCTTCGTCGGGCATCAGGGGAAACAGCTGAGCGGATAGTTTTAGCTGGCCGCGATCGTGCGTGTAGAGAGCGAACGCGACGACTTGGTCTCGCGGTACGTTCAGGTTCATTGCGAAACGTTTTTTTTGTTTCGCTTTCCACCACTGGCCCGTCGACAAAGCTTCGAGGTTTTTAAACTTTGCCCCGAAAATCGCTTCGGGACCCTCGAGAGCAGTCGGCTTGGGTTGTTGAGTTTGATCTTGGTCTAGATCGGTGTTTTGATTTTGTCCGAGGCTCGTTTGGCAACTGAAAACCAGGGTAACCAAAATCGAAAGTAAAACTTGAAGTTGCATCGGTGCTCCGCAGTCGGATGGTAAATTCGATTTGAGTTTTTTTGTGTTTCTATCTGTGGCGAGCCGCTATATCTTTCGGCGGCGATCAAAACGGCAAAATTATTGGCGATCAAAAAGAACACAAATTGGAGTCGGCGTGCTAATGATACTGCGATAGTAAGTCAATTTTCCGGTCGCCGGATCGACGGCAAAAACAGCTAACGTGTTGGAGTCCTGTCCGGCAGCCAACAGCCACTTGCCATCGGGCGAAAGGTTGAAGTTGCGGGGAGTCGCGCCGCGAATGGGTTCGTGCTCGATTTTTGTCAATTTGCCGGTGTCTTGGTCGATCGAAAAAACGGAAATCGTATCATGGCCGCGATTGGCGGTGTACAAAAATTTGCCATTGGGGTGAACGCGGACTTCGGAGGCACTTTTGAACTTCAGTCTCGATTTTTCTTCGTCCGAAATGGTTTGAATCGTTTGCTTGGCCGTCATGGTCCCCGCCGCGTTCCAATCGAAAACGGTTACGCTGAGCGCCAGTTCATTCAGCACATAAATCCATTTGGCGTTGGGGTGAAACTTCATGTGCCGCGGGCCTGCTCCGGGCGGGACGATTCCTTGGCCGTGCGTTGTCAATCGAGTTGATGCCACGTCTGCTTTATAAATTACGACGCGATCCAAACCCAAATCGGGGACCAATACAAATTGGTTGTCGGGTGAAAAACCAGCATAGTGTGCGTGCGACTTAGTTTGTCGTTTGGCGACCACATTGGATCCGCCTTCGTGATCGATCAGTTCCGTACGCTGGGCAATCGATCCGTCGTCGTTCAGGCCAAACGCAGCAACGCTTCCGCCGCCATATTGAGCCGTCACCAGCATGCGTCCGGTTGGATCGACCGACAAGTGACAAGCCGAGCCATCGCCAATCGGTTGAGCGTTAATCTGTTTCAGGCTGACGGCGTTGGGTTTACGCTGGATGTCGTAAGCGACGACCGAGGGTTTACCGCCGGTGGGAGTTCCGACGGCGTACAAAATATCCTTTGTCGGGTGAAACGTTAAAAAGCCGGGCTGATCAATTTCGGCGACCAGTTGGGATTCGCTCAGCTTGCCCGATTTTGAATTAAGTTTTGCGACATAAATTCCTTTTGAAGGTTTGCGACCGCCGGTGCCCAACCAAATGTAAGTGTCGTCGGCGGGCGATGTCGATGCGAACAAAAATGTGGCGACAAGGAAACAGCTGAAGCGAAAAAACATTCGAAGCCTCAAAAATTGTGATATTTGTGTTTTCTTTTGCTTTCCATTTTCAACGTACGCGACGGTCAATGCAACCGTCCGGCAAAACGGCATTGATTTCCACTTCGTCTGCTCGCCCAGCTGGGGTGGAATGTTTGGCCGGGCCAATCTAAGACGCCGATTAGCGAACACGTGCTGCCATTCGAAAAAGCCAGCCCGCTGCATTTTTTCGCTGGGTCAAATCTCCGTATGGGCTTGGTAAGCCGCGTTAGGCGAAAGGCGATTTAGAAACTACCGGGCAATATGCCCAAGATTCGCAATCGTTGCCAACATCAGCGGTAGAAATTCAACTGCCGATCGCCTTAACGGCTGCTGCAATGATCGGAGCAACCGTGCGGTCGAGCGGATCAGGCAGGACTTTGTCGGCGCTGGGCTGATTGATCGATGACGCCAAGGCTTTGGCGGCGGCTAGTTTCATTTCTTCGGAAATTACTTTCGCTCCTGAGTCCAACGCTCCACGGAAAAGCCCTGGAAAGGCAAGTACATTGTTGACTTGATTGGGGAAGTCGCTGCGGCCGGTGCCAACAATCGCAGCGCCACCCGCTCGAGCGTCGTCCGGCATGATTTCTGGGACCGGGTTGGCCATCGCCAGCACAATGGAGTCGTCCGCCATCGTCGCAACGTCTGCGGACGTCAGCAGATTTCCTTTGCTCACGCCGATAAACACATCCGCATCGGCCAGGACTTCAAGCATGCTGCCGCTGCGATTGAAGCGATTGGTGTAAGTGAGCAGGTCTTTTTTGTAGTCGACCAAATCAGCTCGGTCACGATGAATGGCCCCTTTGGAATCGCAGACCACGACATCTTGAACTGGCATGCAAACATTCGGGTCGTGGCCCACGCAGCGCAGCAGTCGAGCGATCGCCGTACCAGCGGCGCCGGCACCATTGATAACGACTTTCATCTCGGTCAATTCGCGACCAAGCACTTTGGCCGCATTGATTAGCGCGGCCAGCAATACGATCGCGGTGCCGTGTTGGTCGTCGTGAAAGACAGGAATGCCAAGGTTTTGGAGGCGTTTTTCAATTTCGAAACAACGCGGTGCCGAAATGTCTTCCAGGTTGACACCGCCAAACACCGGCGCGATGCGGCGAACCGTTGCTACGATTTCGTCGCTGTCTTGCGTGTCCAAACAAATCGGCCAAGCATCGATGTTGGCAAATTCTTTAAACAGAACGGCCTTGCCTTCCATGACCGGGATGGCAGCGTGCGGGCCAATATTTCCCAAACCGAGCACCGCCGAACCGTCGCTGACCACGGCCACCGTATTTCGTTTGATCGTCAGCTCGCTGGCCTTGGACACATCGGCAGCGATGACTTCGCAGGGCCGGGCCACGCCCGGTGTGTAGGCGATTGATAAATCATCGCGAGTGACAATCGGCGTCTTGCCAACAATTCCAATTTTGCCTCGTAGTTGACGGTGAATGATCAAGCTGCGTTCGTAAAAGTCGGTCATTCGTTTTTCCCAAAAAAAGTTTTGTGCTCGACTTCAATCGTAACGGTTTAGCCTGCGACCAAAAGGCCTCGAACTCGCTTTTCCAATGCCTCTTGGCGATCCGCAGCCCGAGGTTATTTCTGGATTTTGAAAAACGACCCAAAGGCGAGCAGTTCAGTTGATGAAATTCGTCAATCGGGGCCACACAATGGTTGCCTTTGCGCCGGAACAATGCACTTGGGTAGTTCGCGGTCGGCGTGTAACTTGGGATCGGTCCTGACATTCGAGACGAACAAAAGTGGAAGTTGCTGACGGACGCTGGAGTCGTCAAACATAAAATTTAAACACAATAGTAGGTTAATCAGATGGCGGAACAGACGCGAATTGTGGGACCGGGCAAGACCGATCGAACGGTTCAAACCAGCGACGGTTTAACTCTGCAAGTGCCCGCCGGTTGGGAATTGCTCCCGCCCGGCGATGCCGGAGTGACTCGACGAGTCAAAGCGGGTGGACCGAGTTGGACGGTCAAGGAAAAAAAAGGCCGGCGCACTTTTTCAAAAGGCGTCTGGGCACCGGCGGATCGAATCGCTCAAGTTAAAAGTGATTTTGAAGCTGAACGCGGCACAGAGGCTTATGCAAAACGCCGAAAGGCTGACGCCAAGCGACGAGCGGTCAAGCAAGAAAAGTACGTCGAAGATTTTGGCGGGGCGGTGCTTGAGTTTTTGAATTTCGATCAGTGTTATGCTTCGATCGGTCAGCAGTTGGCAACGGCGGTGACTGAGCATGCAACGCCCGTCGGCAGCGGCACCGTCGCGCGTACTCAGCGGATCCCGATCCAGCGACGAGCCGAGTCGGCGGTGATCGCTTGGATGCGGCATCAAACGACGGCTTACGACAATATGAAAATCGCTCGAGTGAAAGGTCGGCGGCGCGAGGTTCGTCGCGAGTTAGCCAAGGCTTCCAAAAAGTTGCTGCAACGGTATCGAGATGGTGACGAGGTTGATTTTGAAAGTTGCCCGTTGGCAATCGCCTTGA
>CAZROJ010000242.1:1615-6652 GCA_964601665.1 uncultured Pirellulaceae bacterium | reverse complement strand
TTGTTGTCAGGGGAGCGTTTGACATGTGTAGCATCGATTTTTGATGCCTCACTAACCATCGACACCGAAACCTGCTCGCCAATACGTTGGATAGATTAAGCGACAAAATCAGAAAAACCCAATTCGCAGGGCAAATAAAGGGGTCAGGCACCTTTATCGGAGACGATTACCACTTTCGTGTGGTCTGTCGGTACGTTGAGCGAAACGCGTTGGCCGCCAAGCTGGTAAAGAAAGCCGAAAAATACCGCTGGGGTAGTTTGCACAACTGGTTTGGCGGACAGTCGGAAATTGAACTATCCAAATGGCCAATCCGCCGTTTGCCGAAGTGGGCTGCCAGAGTCAATCAAGCGTTGACCGCAGACGAGCTTGAAGCCTTTGAACGCAGCGAAGCTCGCGGCACTCCGTTTGGTGGCGAAGCTTGGGTAAAAAAAACCGTCAAGAAACACGGTTTGGAGTCCACCACTCGACCTCGCGGTAGACCGAGAAAGCTTGACGTTTAATCGAAAAGCATTTGAAAGATACTCGAAAAAGATGCTTGACACCTTTTTTCAATCCGAGAGAAAAATTCTTGGGAATTTTTTGGCCCAGTTCGATAGGCCGTCACGCATGTTGTCATAGCGAAATAGCGTAAGCCGTTGCATGTCGTTCGATTTCGCATTGCCGGAGCGCTCACGCACTTCGGTTAGAAATTTGATAAAATTGATTTCATGAATAGCAACGTCAGCCAACTATTGCAGCAAATTGAAGACGGTGATGCCGCTGCGACTGAACAATTATTGCCGCTTGTCTATCAAGAACTACGTCGCTTGGCTTCGCGAAAGATGACTCACGAAAACGCCGGGCACACGTTGCAGCCGACCGCTTTGGTTCACGAGGTGTTCCTACGTTTGGTCGGTGGCAAGGAATCGCAAGCGTGGGATAGCCGAGGCCACTTTTTTTCCGCAGCAGCGGAGTCGATGCGACGAATCTTGATCGAGTCGGCTCGCCGTCGGGCTGCCGAGAAACGAGGGGGCAACTTGCAGCGGGCTGAGTTGTCGGATGACGTTGCTGTGATTGACCCTGACGATACCGCAACGTTGCTGTCGCTCGATGAGGCTCTCACAAAGTTGGAAAGCGAAGATGCGGAATCGGCTCGATTGGTCCAGCTGCGCTACTTTACCGGACTAACGATCGATCAGACCGCTGAAATACTCGATGTGTCACCGCGAACGGTCAAGCGAAATTGGGTTTACGCACGAGCGTGGTTGAAACGCGAAATGGAAGGAGAGTGTTAGTTTGCTAAAGTTCCCCGTTTTGGCGGCTGTGCGCGAGTTCTCCGGTATCACCGGACCGAACGATCGCGGCAACGGACGGCTTTCGCCACTCAGTGAAGAATTTTAGCGACGACCAAGCCAATGGCCACTCCATCCGAACGAACTATTTTCTTTGGCGCACTCGATGTGGATGATCCCGCGCAGCGTGCTCGCTTTCTCGATCAAGCCTGCGAAAACAACCCAGCGCTTCGGGCCAACGTCGACGCATTGTTGCAGGCCAACGAACAGTCCGACCACATCATCGACCGACCGCCAATCGAAGTTGCCGACACCGCTGATTTGATTACGTCCGACAACCACTGGATCGATAAACAGATCGGTGACTACCGATTGATGGAGCAAATCGGCGAAGGTGGATTCGGGTTGGTCTTTGTGGCTCAGCAGAGTAAACCCGTTCGCCGGCAAGTCGCGCTAAAGGTCGTCAAGCCGGGCATGAGCTCCAAAGAAGTGATCGCTCGCTTTGCCGCCGAACAGCAAGCCGTTGCGATGATGGATCACCCCAATATCGCTCAAGTATTCGACGCGGGCGTCACCGAAGATGGCCGGCCCTATTTCGTGATGGAACTTGTTCGAGGCGTTCCCATCAACCAGTTTTGTGACGCGCATTGTCTGACCGTCGAACAGCGGTTGAAACTGTTTGTTGATCTCTGCGGTGCCGTTCATCATGCTCATCAAAAGGCCGTGATCCATCGCGACATCAAACCGTCAAATGTATTGGTGACGTTGCATGACGATCGACCGGTCGTAAAAGTCATCGACTTTGGCGTCGCCAAAGCCATCGGTCACTCGCTGACCGATCAAACGATCTACACGCGTTTTGTCGCGATGATCGGTACACCACTTTACATGAGTCCCGAGCAGGCCGAAATGAGCGGTCTGAACGTCGACACTCGCAGCGACATCTATTCACTGGGCGTGATGTTATACGAGTTACTTTCTGGGGCGACGCCGTTTGAACGCAAGCGACTCGATTCGGCGGGGCTGGACGAACTGCGGCGAATCATTCGCGAAGAGGAACCACCCAGGCCCAGTCGGCGACTGACCACGATGGGCGTCCGAGCAACCACGGTTTCGGCGTCGCGGCAAGTCGAACCGGCGCGATTATCGTCGAAACTGCGAGGCGATCTCGATTGGATCGTGATGAAGTCGTTGGAAAAAAATCGCAACCGCCGCTATGACTCGGCGATGTCACTTGCCGAAGACTTGCAGCGATATTTGCGAAACGAACCCGTCGAAGCCAGACCGCCCAGCACCGTGTACCAATTTAGTAAGTTCGCCCGCCGTCACCGCGTCGCACTGACCACGGCGACACTGGTGTTGCTCAGTCTGGCCGGTGGTTTGGTCGCCAGCCTATGGCAGATGCAACGAGTCGCTCGCGAGCGAGACGAAAAGCAAGCACTCGTTCGCGAAATCGAACAGTTCGCTGCTCAAGTCACGCGAGCCAATGAGCTGGTCGCTGGTGGCCAATCGTTGGCCGAGGCGGATCAGTTGGACGCTGCCGAGGCTGCGTTTGGCCAAGCGGTCACACGGCAACCGAGTTACTACTTGCCGTGGGTCAGCCGTGGACAGTTCTTTGCCAGACAGTCGATTTGGAACGCAGCGGCAAACGATTTTGCCGAAGCGTTGAAGCTGGGCGCACCGACTGACTCGCCGCCGTGGTGGGGTGTGCCAGCGTTGTTGGAACTGACGAACCGGGACGAAGCATCGGAGCAATACTTCAATCAATATCGCAAACGTCTTTCCACAATGATGGTGGCTGGCTGGGTGGCGGACGAAGTTGGAAGTTCCCTTGAACCGCCTCTGCCCCGAGAACTGGAGAGCGGGACCACTGCCAAAATTCGCTGGGAGTGGATTCGTAACGGCTTGGTCAAGAAGGACGTATTGACCCGCGATCAGTACGACTGGCTTGCCAAGGTTGTGGAGCAAAAATTGAAAGAAGGCCAACGTGGTCTCGGCGATCGTCGACGCCCACCGACTCGGTTTGACGAAGGCACCGATCGACGTCGCGGCCCACGAGCGGAGTTGATTGGGATGACACCGCGTCCCGTCCAGCACTACATCGCCGGCATCGCTTTCTTGCGCACCGGGCAGTACGAAGATGCTATCGAGCAGTTGCAACAAGCCGAGCGAATGCCGTGGCCGCAGCCCTTTATGGTGCATGCCCCGCTTTGGATCGCCTATCGGGCAACCGGCCAGGCTGAAAAGGCCGGCGAGCAACAACGGCAAGTCGAGCGAGTCGTTTCGCAGTTAAGCGATTCGGAATCGATGCCGAACAGGATGGCTGATGCCCCGTGGTTTGATTTGGTCGAACTCCAGGTTTTGTACGCCGAGGCATGTGACCGTTGAGCTTCTTGGTGGAACGACGCGCGCCGGCTGGCAAGTGATCCAGCACATTGAGCGGTGCAGGTCGGGCCCAGAATGGTTCGCTCCGTTCCGCCAAGAGATTGTTGATTTTCTGGAAATTTTGTTTTTTTCTAAAAAGTGTGGCCCCATTCGATGCTGCGCGACGCATGTGTTCCCAACTGTGTCAAAAACGCCCCTGAATGGAACCCACCTGATGACGAAAAAACGTTTTGGATTACTCGCTGTCTGCTGCTTTGGAGCCACGATCGGCACCGCCTTTGCGTTCGCCCAGTCGCCTGGCCAGCGCGAGTCGGTTGAATTGGTGAAAAAATTCGACACCGATGATAATGGCTGGCTGGACGAAAAAGAACGAACGACGGCGCGGAAAGAATTGCAGTCCCTGTCAGGCAGCGGATTCAACGTCCGTGGCATGGCTGACAACCTTGGTCGACGCTTTGGTTTCGGTCAAGGCCGCCAAATGCCAGCGGCGACCGAGGGTGAAACGATCACCAAAGAATCGGTCACGCCCCAGCAAGGTGGCCTCTACGATGTCTCTGTTCTGCGAACCATCTTCATCGACTTCGCTAGTGAAGACTGGGAATCCGAACTCGAAGATTTCCGCTACAGCGACGTCGAAGTGCCCGCAACGCTGACGGTCGACGGGAAAAAATATCAGAACTGCGGGATCCAGTTTCGCGGCGCGTCGTCCTACGACCATGTTCCTTCGGGCCATAAACGGTCACTGAACGTATCGGTCGACATGGCCGACGAGGATCAGCGAGTTCTTGGCTACAAGACGCTCAATTTGCTCAACGCTCACGGTGACGACTCGATGATGAGCACTGTGTTGTACTCGCATGTTGCACGCAAGCACATCGCGGCCCCCCAAGCCAATTTCGCTCGCGTTGTTATCAACGGTGAAGACTGGGGGATCTATACCAACGTCGAACAATTCAACAAGGACTTTTTGAAAGCGAACTTTGGTAGTAAGAAGAAAGCCCGTTGGAAAGTCCATGGTTCGCCGCGTGGCGGTGGCGGGTTGGATTACCGCGGCGAGGACTTGGCTGAGTACGGGCATCCCTACGAGCAAAAATCAGGCGGCAAGAAATCGCTGGCCAAGCTGGTCGAGTTCTGTCGCGTCTTAGACAAAACGCCCGTCGACGAGCTGCCTGCGGCTTTGGAAGCAATCTGCGACGTCGATGGGTTGCTGTGGTTCCTAGCACTCGACAATGGACTGATCAACGGTGACGGGTATTGGGTGCGAGCGAGTGACTACAGTATCTATCTGGACAAAGACGATAAGTTTCATTTTATCCCTCATGATATGAACGAGGCATTCCAACCCGCACGCGGCGGCCCTGGTGGTCCCCGAGGTGGTCCC
>CAZROJ010000242.1:0-1515 GCA_964601665.1 uncultured Pirellulaceae bacterium | reverse complement strand
GGTGGTCCCCGAGGTGGTCCCGGGGGCCGACGAGGCGGCGCCGATGGTCAACGTGGCGGTCAACGTGGCGGTCAGCGTGGATTCGGGCGACCGAACGGGACTCCGCCGCAGGGTGGACCACGTGGACAAGACCGTCGCCCCCGAGACCGTCAGCGGCCGGGTGGCCCGGCCGAGCCTGCCGGATCACCTGTCGAGCTCGATCCGCTGGTCGGCTTGAGCGATCCGAGCAAACCGCTGCGAAGCAAAGTCTTGGCGGTGCCAAAGTATCGCCAGCAGTATCTTCAAAACATTCGTCAGCTCGCCAAAGAATCGCTCGACTGGAAACAACTCGGTCCACTTGTTCAACAATGCAATGGTTTAATCGACGATGCGGTCAAAGCAGACCACAAGAAGCTGGGCACCTACGAAGCCTTTGTCGCCGCCACGTCCTCCAGCGCAGCGACACCAGCAAAAGACGCAGGCCTACCACGAGGCCGTTCTTCGATGAGCCTGCAAGCTTTTGCGAAAGCCCGGCGCGAGTATCTGCTGAAGGCGACGGAATCAATCCGGTAGCGGCAGTCACCAAGACTTTCGGCCTCCCACTTGGCCGTCATTTCCGATAGTGGATCTTAATATGGCGATCGGCGGTAGAAGTTCTACCGCCGATGTTGGCCACGATTGCGAATCTGGGGCTCGGTGTCCGCTGCTTCTGAATTGCCTTTTGCCTAAAGAATTCCGGTGGTCGGACGCGTTCTTTAGCAAGATCCGTTTTGGAAACGACGGTTGAAGCTCGACAAGCGTTCTATTGCGAATAGGAAACTCACCATGGAATTTCTCGACATTCCCCTTTACGACGACGATATCGTCAAGCTAATTGTTCGATTCGTCATCAATCTGGTGTTCCTATCGGTTGTTGTCGTCTTCGCGATCTATCCGAACCAGCGCGAGCGAAGTTTTGCGTTTACGGCGGTCATGCTCAACGTCACCGTATTCTTCATTTGCTTCACGTTGAAGAAACTCGAAATTGACATCGGCATGGCGTTGGGACTCTTCGCCATTTTCGGCGTACTCCGCTATCGCACCGATACGATTTGCACCAAAGAGATGACGTATTTGTTCATGGTCATCGGGATCGCTGTCATCAATTCGCTATCCAACAAAAAGACAAGCTATGCCGAGATCGTACTGGTCAACATGCTGATTATCTCGGCAGCGATGCTGAAAGAATGGATCATCGGCCGAATCCCGTCGGAAAAGCCGACCACTGTTAAGCCAAAATTAAATGGAGACGGAGCAACCAAAGCCACCAAATACACGGTCCACTACGACCGAGTCGACAGGCTGGGCAACGAAACGCGGCAAGAGCTTTTGGATGACCTGCAAACTCGAACTGGAATGAACATCAGCAAGGTGCAAATCAAGACCATCGACCTCGCCCAGAACATGGCCACTCTGTGCGTCTGGTGCACACGGTCTGAAGCATCACCAGCAGAGTAGATTTAGTGCTGATCCCAAAACTCAAAAATGCCTGCGGCT
>CAZROJ010000241.1:0-6678 GCA_964601665.1 uncultured Pirellulaceae bacterium | reverse complement strand
TTTGTTGACCATCTGTTGGCCAACACCTCGCCGTCGGACATCGGGGCGAACGGAAAAATTCAAAACGTGAAGTTGGTCTTTGTGCAATTCGTAAACCATGAAGCCCACGACTCGTTCGTCGTATTCGGCAACCATGCCGATGCAGTTTCGCTGGCGCAAGCACCGCAAGAAATCTTCTTCAAGCCATGGGAATTCAAAACTGGCTTGCTCGATATCCAAAACCTCCGCCATGTCGCGGCGAATCATCCAGCGAATGTGAACGTTGATATCGAATTCTTGATCGTGATCCATCTTGACATCCTTTGTCGAATGCAAACAACTTCGTGTCGTTCGGTTTTTAATATATTCTTCGACGTTTTTTGCCGTCTGCTTGCGTCGAAAGGTTACGGTAGCAGATGAAAAATTTATCGCCAAGATGGAATTCCACGGGTTTTTAGAGCGACTCCATTAGTGGTTGTCATTCCAACGCTAGCAAGCTGAGAGCCCAACAGGATCGGAAATTTAAGTGTTTGCAGGCTGTGTTTGGTCGAGCTCGCGATTGAACAAAATACGCATCTAATTAGATTAACGGTTCATGCGGCTCTGACCGTTTTTTGTTTTTGGGAATATCGTTGTGAAATTGATCGCTGCCTGCGCTTTTGGACTAGAAGCGATCGTCAAACGCGAACTCGTGGCACTCGGCTACGAGCCCCAAGTGATTTCGCCGGGGCGGATTGGATTTGAGGGCGATTGGGCGGCCGTTTGCCAAACCAACGTCTGGCTGCGGACTGCTGACCGCGTGCTCATTCAAGTCCAACAGTTTGCTTGCCCGGATTTTGATGCGCTGTTTGATAACGTGAAAGCGTTCGACTGGAGCCAATTTATTCCTGCAGAAGGTCAATTCCCCGTCATCGGTCGGTCTCGATTGTCGCAGCTGACCAGCGTGCCGGCGGTGCAGCGAAGCGTTAAAAAAGCACTGGTCGAAAGCTTAAAACATTTTCATGGCGTTCGCGAGCTGCCCGAATCCAGCGCACTCTATAAAGTCGAAGTCGCGCTGCTGAATGACCAAGCCACGCTGACGATCGATACCACCGGGCCCAGCCTTCACAAACGCGGCTACCGAAAACTCTCGGCCCCGGCCCCGCTGAAAGAAACGCTCGCCGCCGCGTTGGTGAATTTGAGTGTTTGGAGTTCCGGCCGAGTTCTAGCGGATCCGTTTTGTGGCTCGGGGACCATCGCAATCGAGGCGGCGCTGCAGGCCAGAAATATCGCGCCGGGTTTGAAACGAGCGTTTGCCAGTAGCGACTGGCCGACGATTCATCAGCGAATGTGGGAGGACACACGCGGGCAAGCCAAAGCGGAGCGACGGTTGGATCTGCCGCTTGAAATTCTGGCTTCCGATCGCGATGAGGACGTGCTGAGTCTAGCAAATTATCATGCCAGGCAGGCTGGGGTTTCGGATGCGATTCGATTTCGGCATCAGGCGTTTGAGGAGTTTCAATCAGACAAGGAATTTGGTTGTATCGTGACCAATCCGCCCTATGGTGAACGACTGGAAGAACAAGATCGTTTGCTCGGGCTTTATGAGGCGATTCCAGAGGTCGTCCAGCGGCTGCCGACTTGGTCGTTGTTTTTGATTACCAACATGCCGCGGTTTGAAAAGATCATTCAAAAGCAGGCCACGCGTCGACGCAAACTTTTTAACGGCCGAATTCAGTGCACCTACTATCAATTTCTCGGCCCGAAACCGCCTTCCATGATTCGCGGAAACAGGGAAGCGACGGTGGTGGTCGATCAAGCGAAGCCGGTTGGTGAAAGCTCGGTTGATAATCCGCTGCCGCCCAGTGCTGCGTTGCCGGCGGGTGAAACGGGTCAAGTCGCCGATGAAAATGCGGGCGATTCGAAGTTGGTGGATTCGAAGTTGGTGGATTCGACGGTCGAAGCTGTCGAAGTTCAGCAATCTTCAGCGGTTGAAGTTGTCGAAGCCGCGGCAACGACGGAATCGGCCCAGCCAAAACAGCCTCGCGAAATCGAACCTGTTTTTGGGACGATCAACGATAAAGACCACGAACAGGCTCAGCTGTTCGACAACCGACTGACCAAACGAGCCAGGCATTTGCGGCGTTGGCCAACCAAACGCGGCATCACTTGTTTTCGGATTTACGAACGGGACATCCCAGAGATTCCTTTGGTCGTGGATCGATACGAGGACTGCATTCACATTACCGAATACGAACGTCCCCACGATCGCAATTTGGCTCGACATCGCGCATGGCTTGACTTGATGAGAGAAACGGCGGCCAAGGCTTTGCAGGTAACGCTGGACAAAACGTTTCTGAAGCAACGGCGAAAAAACGAATCCAGCGGTCAGTATCAAAAAATCGATCACGCAGGCAATCGAATGATTGTTCATGAAGGCGGTCTGAAGTTTTGGGTTAACCTGTCGGACTACGTTGATACCGGCTTGTTTTTAGACCATCGCGTTGCGCGAAAACGGGTGATGGACGAGGCCGATGGCAAACGCATGTTGAACCTGTTTGCCTATACGGGCGCGTTTTCGGTTTACGCGGCGGGCGGCGGAGCACGGTCAACAACCACGGTCGATCTTTCAAGGACGTATCTCGATTGGGCCGGTGACAATTTTGAAGCCAATGGTTTGAGCGGTCGGCAGCATAAGTTTATCGCCAGCGACGCAGTCGAGTTTTTGGACGAGGCTCAGCGACGCGGTGACCAATATGACTTAGTCGTTTTTGATCCTCCGACGTACTCCAACAGTAAACGCACCGACAGTGATTGGGATGTTCAGGTCGGGTACTTGGAAGTGTTCAGGCGTTTGAGTGCGATAGTCGCCAGCGAGGGCGTTGTTTACTTTTCAACAAATTTTCGCCGGTTCAAATTTGACGACCAAGCCGTTCGAAAATGCGGTTTTGCCTCGCGTGAGATTAGCACGCAAACGGTTCCAGAAGATTTTCGAAACCGCAGAATTCACCGCTGCTGGCGATTGACGAAATTGGGTGAAAGTTAGTCATTACTTTCCAATTGTAAAATGATGTATTTCGATTTTAAAAACGTCTCGGCCAGACGCGGCGAGACCTTGGCACTGGACAAGATCTCATTCACGATTTCGCCGGGGCAGCATACCGTGATCTTGGGCCCCAACGGTGCTGGTAAATCGACGCTGTTGAAGCTGCTGTACCGCGAGTTGTATCCGAATTTGGGCAGCGACAGTCATTTGAAATTGTTTGGGCAGAGCCGCTGGAATGTCTGGGATTTGCGAAACCGAATGGGGTTGGTGTCGCTGGATCAACAGCGTCGATACAATTTGGATATTTTGGGAAGGGACGTCGTACTGTCCGGTTGTTTTTCAACGATTGGGAACGTGCAGGAAGACGAATTGACGGCGAGTGATCGAAAGCAAGCCAGCGACCTGATCGAGCAGTTGAAGATCGCAGGCTTGATGGCGCGGCCTTTCGCTCGAATGTCCACCGGAGAGCGGCGTCGTTGTTTGTTGGCTCGGGCACTGATGAATGATCCGGAGGTGTTGGTGTTGGACGAGCCCACGGCCGGGTTGGATGTCCCGACGATGTTTCGGTATTTCGATCTGGTGGCCGATTTGATTCACAGGCAAAAAACGATTGTCTTGGTGACGCATCATGTTCACGAAATTCCGCCCGAAATCGACAACGTAATTCTTTTGCAGCAGGGACGGATTCTGTCGTCAGGTAAAAAGCAAGAAGTAATGAGTGAAGCCGCTCTAAGTGAATTATTCGACGTTGATCTTCGCTTAAATTGGCAAAATAACTATTACAGCATCAGTCCGAAAAAATAGACAATTGACCACTATCGACGCTTGCGTGGAGTTTGACAGATGAGATAATTTGTGGCAGCGACGCTACAATGTGTTGCTATGCGACTCAACAATGTGTTGCTATGCCTTTTAACTTTGCCCACCATTTTATCGGACGACGATGGCGCGGAACGAACAACTCATTCGACAGCACAAAATCCTGCAGATTCTCGAACGCGTTCGGTACGGGAAAACGATCGCCGAACTCAAAGCGGATATTCTGGACGAACTCGGCATCAGTTCGCTGCATACGCGGACGATTCGGCGCGACTTGGAGGCGCTGCAGGCTGCCGGTATCGATCTGGGTGCCCATGACGAGCAACGCGGTAAAGTTTGGAAGCTTGGGCCGCGAGCCAAAACGGCGACGAAGATTAGTTTTTCGGCAACCGAATTGATCGCACTCTCGATGGGGCGGCAACTGATGCACCCCTTGGCCGGAACACCTTTTTGGCGTGGCATCGAAACGTTCTGGAATAAAGTCAACGAACAGATTCCCGATTCGGTTTTGACGCATTACAAAAAGTTCGATAAAGCACTTCGAGTGCTCGGCGTGCCGGCGAAATCCTACGAACGACAACAGGGAATTATTAAGACGATTAATCGGGCGATCCAAGAACATCGTGTGGTCGAAATCGTTTACCAGTCGCCGGGTGCGTCGCCGAAGACGCGGCGGATTGAACCGTATACGGTCGTTTTGTTTCAGTCGAGTATTTACATCATTGCGGCTGCCTGCGAGGTCGAGGATCCGGACGAACGAATTCGCAAATGGAAGCTGGACCGATTTTCCAAAGCGACGGCACTGGATGAGTGGTTTAAGCCGCCGGCTGATTTAGATTTGGATCAGTTTGTCGGGAATTCGATGAGCATGTTTTTTCAAAAGAAAAAGAATATGCAGAAGTACCGAGTGCGCGTGGATTCCAAGGCGGCTCAGTGGGTGATCGAGGATCCGTTGCATGCCGACCAGACGATCAAAGAATACAATGACGGAAGTATCGAAGTTTTGGTGCCGGCCAGTTCGCCGATGGAAATTATTCCTCGGGTGTTGAGTATGGGGGCGAGTGCCGAAATCGTCGCGCCGAAATCCGCTCGGCAGATGATGAGCGATGTGGTCAAACAAATGTCGGAACAATACGATGAATAACTCTTCAGCGGCCGGCGATGCGGCTCATGATTTAAACCCCAGCAGCGGTCGGCTGGCGAAATTGCACACCTTTTCGCTGCTGGGCATTCAAGCCCATCCGGTCGAGGTCGAAGTGGATGTTTCGCCGCGAGCGATGCCGAAAACGATTTTGGTGGGCCTACCGGAGGCCGCGGTCCGCGAGTCGACTCATCGCTGCGAACGGGCGATCATTAATTCGGGCTTCACGCGACCGGCCGATCGAGTGGTGATTA
Source organism: uncultured Pirellulaceae bacterium (assembly GCA_964601665.1). Lineage (GTDB taxonomy): Bacteria > Planctomycetota > Planctomycetia > Pirellulales > Pirellulaceae > Mariniblastus. Next base: position 1,460 of record CAZROJ010000241.1, on the reverse strand, counting down.
ATCTGGCGCCGGCGGAATTACCAAAGCAGGCGGCGACTTTTGATTTGCCGATTTCGCTGGGGATCCTGATCGGAAGCGGTCAGTTCGAATCGGACTTGCTCAAGGAGTACGCGATCGTGGGCGAGCTTGCTTTGGAGGGGCATACTCGGCCCGCCAAAGGTGTGCTTTCGATGGCTATAGCGGCGGCCGAAATGGGGCTGAAGGGGATTGTCGTTCCCGAAGAAAATGCGGCCGAAGCGGCGGTGGTGGAGGACATCGAGGTGATTGCCGTGAATTCGCTGGGCCAAGCCGCGGCGTTTTTGGCGGGGCAGCTGGAGATCGAAGCGACGCCGTCGCGGATCGATGATTTGTTCGAGAATTTTTCGACGTACGATTTTGATTTTTCGGATGTGCGCGGTCAAGAAATGGCAAAACGGGCGATCACGATCGCCGCGGCCGGTGCGCATAATATTCTGATGCTGGGCCCGCCTGGGTCGGGGAAGACGATGCTTGCCAAACGCGTCAGCACCGTGCTGCCTCAGTTGACGCCTGATGAGTCGATTGAAACGACACGAATTTATTCGAGTGTCGGTCGACTGCAAAAAGGACAAGCGTTGATGGCGACACGGCCGTTTCGTTCGCCCCATCATACGATCAGCGAGCCCGGGTTGGTGGGGGGTGGCAGTACGCCGATGCCCGGTGAAATTTCGATGGCTCACAATGGCGTGCTGTTTTTGGACGAACTGCCCGAGTTCAATCGGCGGACGTTGGAGGTGTTGCGCCAACCGCTTGAAGATCGCGTGGTGACGATTTCGCGGGCGCTCAAGTCAACAACCTTTCCTTGCGATTTCATGATGGTCGCCGCGCTGAACCCCTGCCCTTGCGGCTATCGAAACGATCCGCGTCGCGATTGTCATTGCACGCCGCCGCAGATTGAAAAATATATGGGCAAGATTTCGGGGCCGCTGTTGGACCGGATCGATATTCATGTCGAAGTTCCGGCGGCGGATTTTAAAGAGCTTTCGTCGTCGAAGTTGGGCACCTCCAGCGAAAAAATTCGTGCCGAAGTTATCAATGCCAGACGAGCCCAACAGGAGCGGTTTGCGGAAACGAAAGTATCGTATAACGCTCAAATGTCCAGCAAACAGATTCGCGAGTTCTGCCCCTTGGATACCGAATGTATCAATCTGTTGAGAGTGGCGGTTAACGAGATGGGGTTGTCCGCGCGAGCTCATGACAAAGTCTTGCGACTGGCCCGGACGATCGCGGATCTTGAATCAAGCCAAGAAATTCAGGGGCATCATTTGAACGAAGCGATCAACTACCGCATGCTCGATCGGGATGTTTGGAAGTGAATTTAAAAGCCATTACGCATTGAGGAAAAAGGCTTCCGCGGTTCACGCTAACAACTTGGAAAGTTGAGCGGCATTGGGTTCTGTGAACCAAGCCCGTGAACGGTTAAAAACTCAATATCTTTCGGT
>CAZROJ010000240.1:0-6808 GCA_964601665.1 uncultured Pirellulaceae bacterium | reverse complement strand
AAAAAACTAAGCCGATCGTTTTCTTCGCAACGCCAACAGCCCGAAAACCGACCCCAGCAACAATCCCGAACTGGGCTCTGGCACAGCTGTTACCGCAAGGTCCCAGCCCATCACATCAAAAGCCATCAGGTCAAGATCGGTAACAATATTCAAATTTCCGGGCGGCGCCGCCGTCGGATCCATAATCCCTAAACCAAGGCCGTCCTTCCAGTGACTCGCTTGCCTGCCGTCCCCACCGTTAGTGCTGCCAGTCGAGTAAAACGCCAAATTGGTCTCGCCACCGTCCAGCGAAAAATACGAATCAGTCCCGACCGACAAATCCAAAATGCCGTCGTCGTCACTGTACCGAAACATATCCCAAGCCGAGAAAACCGAACTTCTGTCCAAATCAAATCGGCGGTTGTCTTGGTTTTCAATCGCAAAATCGACCGTATCGACTCCACTGACAAATCCCAAAGCATGACCAATCTCGTGGATTGCCACGCCGACAAAGTCTTGCGCTTCCGAATTGATACCGTCGGTCCGATCAAAGTCCCAAGAGAACGAATCACTAAAGGCAATTTCCGCGTCTACCGAAGCTGAATCAGCCGCAAACAAACCAACGGCTTTCAAATTGGCCCGGTTCACCGATAGGAATCGATTGTTCAGCGAGTCTGAACCGCTGGTGTCGTTGTCCAACGAAATCACAGCCCTCGATGACGCGATGGTCGATTCGGTGTTGGTTTGAGTTCTAAAAGCAATCGAACCATTGGCACCCAAGGTTGGCAAATTTGCAATCGCCGCTAAATCGTCTCTCGACGTGGCATCGGCTGTCAGATTCGTAAAGTAGTCGGCGACCCCAACGGTCTCCCTGAAAGATCTCGCAGAACCCAGCACATTGGGGGCTAGAGTTCTAAAGTCGATATCGATATTGACTTCCACGTCATCGATGATCTGCGACTCCCAGAAATCCGCAGCCGCTCGAAATCCATCTTGCGATTCCTGAGTCATATTCGCTGCCGGATTCAGGTTGATCGTAAAATCTGCATGAGCAGTCGAAGTTAATAAAGCGGCTGCAACGGCAGCAGTGGTCAACATCCGGGTCATGATATCTTTCAACAAATGGTTTATACTGCGGCGGGAGCTTGCACGATAGTTGCTTCGAAATGGGTGTCAACGAACGCTAAGAAAAACGGTCACGGCCACAACCCCGTTGGAGAGCCAAACAAGAAAGACCGGACGCCGACCACTCCCACTTCGATTCTCGAAATTTATTTTTAGCAGGTTTACCGTCAGGCCAACGGGCGACTTTTGAATCTGAATGGATGTTTCATGAAATTGACGCCAATTTTCATCGTCCTCTTGATGACGATTTTTAGCGGGCTACTATCGGCCAAGCAAAATACAAAGCAAAACAACCAGCGAGAGTTTGTTGATCAATACAACAAACGCTTTGAAAAACAAAAACCGTCGATAGGCGATTCGGTTTTGGATGGCGTCGTTGCGTTCGACGAACTAGGCAAGCCGTTTCCGCTTGCACGGCTCAAAGGAAAACACTCGGTCATTGTTTTTGGGTGTCTGACCTGAGCTCCGTTCTTGCGAAATGTTTCCAGTCTGGAAACTGTGTTCCGAGACTACCGCCGTGAATATGGCGACAAGGTTCAGTTCTTCTACGTTTACAAATCCTTGGCTCACCCAGAAACCAATGGCTTTGTTCCTCCCATTTCAATCCAAGAACGATTGCTGCACATCGCCAAAGCAAAATCGATGATGAAAACCGAGATGGCTTGGATTTGCGATACGATGGACAACGAAGTCAAAGAAGCGTTTGGACGAACCTACAACGGAGAGTTTATTATTGCCCCCGATGGTAAACTGGTCCGCAAACGCTACTGGAGCGATCCGCAAAAACTTCGTGATGATTTGGCGTCATTAATTGGCCCCATCAAACAGGTGACCACCACGTCTGACCTGCCCACGGTTTTCACCCCCGAACTGCCGTCAGTGGCCAGCGGTGTCGTCAACCGCCCTGCCCTACCACGCGGTTTATTCGCACTCAAATTACAGCCTGCCCAAAGCGACGAACCGCATTTTGCCAAATTGCGAGTCGAATCTACCGACGCCTTGACGGGTGACGGCGATGCGCCGTTGATTTTTACCGTTTACTTGGATCCACTTTACAAAGTTCACTGGAACAACCGAGCTGGCAAAGTGCATTTGCAAATCGACGGCCCTCAAGTCGCGGACAATCGACTGTCGGCAATCGAAGTTAAACCGGATGCCGATGTTGATCCGCGCTGGCTGAAGACTTCGCTCCGAACAAAGGGTCTCAAACCGAGCCCCTTTAATGCCACACTAACCTACACGGTTTGCGATGACGCCCAAACGTTTTGCAAAACCATCAAACAAACCTATCTCGTTACCCCCGAACGAGACCGTAGCGCCGGGACGCGTCCTGGGATATTTTTAAACGGACTTTTTAAAGACGTTCGAAAATTTGACAAAAACCACGATGGCGTGATCGTGGCCGACGAATTACCAACCGGCCAAAAAACGCTCTACATCGGCCACATGGATTTCAACGGAAATTCAAAAATCGAATCCGACGAGATTGACCGGTTTATGAAAATGTTTAACCGCGGCCGAGGCATAACGTCGGGCAATGACGGTTCGGATTAACGCTTGTCAGGTTTGCAGAAAATCTGACTGAGGTGCTCATTAAATCGCTTGCGACTCTTGCGTTGAGCTTGACGGCTTCCAACGTTTTTTTGTTTTTTTGCTGTGCCCATGGCCGATGACGTTGAAGCATGGATGAATGCGTTGTTTCCCACGGAGGGATGATCTCTGACTCCCCATAAGGATCGTTCCATGCCTATCGAAGGTTTTAATTCGCTGATCGCGATCGGCTTCATCACCGTCTGGTTGATGGTCGGCCAATTCTCATTTGTTAAAAGCTGACAGGCTCGCCTGATTTAGCTTCTGCTTTGCCCACTCGATTGCATCCGGTTCGTGAATGGCGCTGGGTTCGACTCTTGGATCGTACATTTTTAACGTGGAAAACTTCACGCCATAGAAAGTTCACGATTTTCAAACGAACGAATTTCAAAACCGCATTTGACGAACCGCTGCGATACGGGCAATGCAGATCCAAGAACAATACTACCAGTTCCAGCATGGCTGGCGACTCAAAATTACTTGCCATGACCCCGCGAATGAGTTCGCGGGGTCGTTTTCATTACTCGCCTGCCCAACAACGTCACGCTTCGACTGAATCTGAAATTTGAATCCAGCGTTCCCCGATCGTTGCCGCATGGTCCAAGTCGGGCCGTTGGTGTATCCTGAGACGGATGAACCAGCCGCAACACCAATTCGATTTTAGTGACTCGACGCGACGCGATCCCTCGCCTCGCGCCAGGCGCATTGCGTCCGATCGCGGCCGTCGAGTCCTCCTGCCGCTGGTCTTGTTCTGTTTGACGTGCCTTTCGACATTTTGGGTTGGCGTCTGCCAGTGGACACCGAACCTACTACCGATCATGTTTAACGTGGTTTGGGACGGATCCACGATTCAATTGCGGCAACTTTTGTTGGCCAACTGGCAATCGGGTGTGACGTACATGCTGTGCGTTTTATTGATTTTGCTGCTTCATGAATTTGGGCATTTTTTCGCAACAATATATTATCGCGTCCCTGCGTCTTTCCCCTACTTTCTGCCGTTCCCATTTAACCCACTGGGGACTCTGGGCGCGGTGATCGGAATGCAAGGCAACGTCGCCGACCGCAAACAGATTTTCGATATCGGAATCGCGGGACCGCTGGCCGGTTTGGTGGCTGCCGTTCCCATTGCCTACTATGGCGTCAGTCAGCTAGATCTAACTGACCCGGGCTATGGCGGTTTTGGATTTCGCATGCCGTTGCTGCTGGACTGGTTTGCTCATTATTCGCGGGTCCCCGGATACGAAGCCGGCGACATCGTTTGGCTGAACCAATTGAATCCTTGGTTTGTTGCCGGTTGGGTTGGAATGTTGGTCACGGGCCTGAACATGATGCCGGTCGGACAATTGGACGGCGGACATGTAACGTATACGCTCTTTGGAAAAGCCGCTCATACGATCGCCCAGCTGACGATCGTTTTCGCCATCGCCTATATGGTTTACCACAACAATTTTATGCTGGCCTTGATGGTTGTCCTGTTGCTTTTGATGGGGCCCAAGCATCCGCCGACGCTGGACGATTCAGTTCCCCTTGGTTCGTTTCGCTATACTTTGGGCTTGGCTTCGCTTTCAATTCCGATTCTTTGCTTTCCGCCCCGCGTTTTTGAAATTTTATTGAACTGAAAAGTTTGAGTTCTGTGGCTCGGCAGACAACAATAGTTCTCAATCATTTTTTTAAACTTTTATTCCCGGACAACACGAGATTATTCATGGCCAAACCAGCATTCCACTCCAGTATCGAAGGCGCTCAACACGGCCCCAAAGGGCTCGATGGATTCCTGGCAATGGCCCAATCAGCCGTCGCAGGCGGTGCGCAGCCATCGAACTATATGCTGGAGGCCTCGGATGACGGAACGTTTAAATCAGCCAAAGAAATCACCGACACGTTCGATAAATACGGATTGAAACTCGACGGGATCTCGGCCCACTGCGCGTTCTGGGTGCACACCAGCGCTTGGACGGGCACCAAGAGTGGTCATCCATTCATTCACAGTTGTAATCAAGACAAATCGCCATCGGAACTGGAACAATGGTACGAAGACTACTGCCTGCGGCTAATGGATTTAGCGGCTGAGCTGAACATAAAAATCATCCCCATGTTTTGGGGCGTCGCCTTTGGTTGGGAAATGGCAACAGGTTATCCGTGGGGATTCTGGGCCGGCGGTAATTTTGATTTGATGCAGGAAGGCCAAGAGCGATTTGTCCAGAAAACGGCCAAACTTCGTGCCCATGCCAACGGCCTTGGCATTTACTTGGCTCACGAAATCCATCCTGGCACGGGCGCGATGTGTGCCGACGAATTCAACATGCTGGTTGACATTTGCGACGGCGACAAATGTCTGACCGTCAACGCGGATCCGTCGCACTGCTGGGAAGGCGAACACTGGGAGGACCGATTCTTGAAAGTGGCTGACCGAATTTACGGCTGCCACGTTAAAAACTTCACCGTCCATCACGGCCAACCGCTAAGAAAAATGGAAAACGATTGGCACAAACGAGCCATGCAGTTTACCGACTTAGGAACGGGTGATCTAAACTTGACTCGCTATGCCGAGCTAATGCTTCGCGTGGGCTACCACCGCCGGTACTGCGAAGTCATGGGCACTGAAACGGCGCCTCTGGTCGTCGAAGCCGAATCCAATTATCGCGATGGCGATGCGACCAGTACCGATGGCATCATTTGGGTGAATGACAATCTTTGTTTCCCGGTTGCCGAAGGTTCTTTCGAAGACAACATGGGAGCTTAAGGCGGTTGCCAAAAGCGGTTGCCAAAAGCGGTTGCCAAAAAAATTACCCAAAGTTTTGGGTCAATCCGCAACTGCCTTTCTTATCCACCTCTCACCTACCATGACACCTAATATTCAATTTCGAGTTGACCCGCCCGCGGCCACGATCGTTTTAGACCGTCAAGAACGCTGTAACGCACTGGACGTAAAATCGACGGCTGACTTACTGCAATTGTTTTCAGATTGCCATGGCGAAAAACGCGTCCGAGCGGTGATTTTGACTGGCGCAGGTTCAACATTTTGCAGCGGTACCGACCTAAAAGACCTGCAAGAAAGCTACCACGAATCCCAAACCCTCAAGATGTTTGAAAACTGGCAGCTGCAAACTCAACAGTACCTCCAGCTGCTAGAAACGATGCTCCAATTCCCAAAACCGATCATCGCTGCGGTCAACGGTCCCGCGATCGGGATTGGCTTGGCAATCATGCTGGCGGCAGACTATGTCGTCGCCAGTGAAAAGTCATTCTTGCTATCCTCCGAATCGCGACTTGGCCTCAGTTCCAATCTGACCGCCCCCTTGTTGGCGTTTCGCGGCGGAACGGCAGCGGCCAATCGTTTACTTTTATCAGGTGAAAAACTACTCGCCTCGGACGCTCGGCAGATCGGGTTGGTGCAGGAAGTCGCCGGCGAAGATTTTGTCTGGGCCAGGTCGTTTGAACTGTCCAAACAGATCGCTCTTGGAGCACGCGAATCGCATCAAATGACAAAGCAGATGTTCAACGATACGATCGGCGAATCGCTGCTAACCCAATTGTCCGTCGGTGCCGCAAACATGGCCGCGGCAAGAATTACTGACGCGGCCAAAGAAGGCGTTGCCGCGTTTTTAGAAAAGCGTGACCCCGCGTGGGACTAAGGCGATCGGCAGTTGAATTTCTACCGCTGATGTTTGCAACGATTGCGAATCTTGGGCATATTGCCGGGTAGTTTCTCAATCGCCTTTCGCCTAACAGCCCAAAAGTGTACCCCAGCCAGCGTTTGACGAGTGCCTTGTGACTTCTAAAAATCCGGGTTGGCCGGCGACGAAAGTCCTTGGATCGCCACAGTTTCCGCAAGTTGACAACCCGAACATTAAGGTGCCACAAAGGACTAGTCTTCAAACCGAACTTCGATCACGCCCTCTGCAATCTGACGCTTGGCGTGATCGACCAGCCGACTGAGGTTCGCCTTTTGCGATTCAGTCAATGTTTCGCTTGCCAATTCATCGGCCGTTTTCAATGCTTGTCGCGGCTGCTCTTGTTGCACCATTCGGCGAATCAGCTTCAGCCGAACAACCACGGCCAGCCGATCGTAATGGTCGAGGTAGTAGTCCAACAATTTCCGCAATAGATGCTC
>CAZROJ010000239.1:0-6835 GCA_964601665.1 uncultured Pirellulaceae bacterium | reverse complement strand
GATTCGCAATCGTTGCAAACATCAGCGGTAGAAATTCAACTGCCGATCGCCTTGGGAGGTTGTCCCGCGGCTAGAGTCAGTCGATTTTCTTTGTTGCTGTTAAGAAGCGTGTAAGTTCGGTGCGAACTTTTGGGAACAGCAGCATTAGGCCGATCATGTTTGGAAAGACCAAGGCTAAGATCATTGCGTCGGAGAATTTAATCACCGAGTCAAGTGAAGCGGCGGCACCGATCACGATAACAACGCAAAACAAAATCTTGTAGCTGATGTCAGCCGCAGCGCTTCGGCCGAACAAATACTTCCAGGACTGAAGCCCGTAGTAAGACCAAGAGATCATCGTTGAGAACGCAAACAAAATAATCGCGATCGTTAGCAGGTAGCGGAAGCCGGGCAAAACGCTGTCAAACGCTTGGGAAGTCAAATCGACACCGCCGATTCTTTCGCCCGCGATCAGCACGGCTCCGTCTTCGACGTTGCCGTACGGGAACAGGCCGTTTGCGTTGTAGATGACAATGACCAAGGCCGTCATCGTGCAAATAATGACCGTATCAATTAGGGGTTCCAGCAAGGCGACGACACCTTCGGAGGCAGGGTATTTGGTTTTCACCGCTGAGTGAGCGATGGCGGCGGATCCGGCTCCCGCTTCGTTCGAAAACGCCGCTCTTTGGAAGCCCACGATCAGCACGCCCATCATTCCGCCAAATCCTGCGGCAGGCGTGAAGGCGGAAGTCACGATCGAAGAAATCGCCGCTGGGACCACGCTGATATTAACCACGATGATGATCGTGGCCGCGACAACGTACATGACTGCCATCAGGGGGACAATTTTTTCGGTGACTGAAGCGATGCGTTTGATTCCGCCAATGATGACGACCGCGACAATGACCGCCATCACGGCACCGATGATCGTGCCCGTTGATCCGCCTTCGAGCGAGAACAGCGTCATCAGTTGCTTTGTTGCTTGATTTGATTGGAACGCATTGCCGCCGCCAAAGGATGCACCCACGCAGAGGATCGCGAAGAGGACGCCTAGTACTTTACCAACGGGCCCAAGCCCCAGTTCGCTCAGGCCTCGGTTCAAGTAATACATCGGTCCGCCGTGGACGACGCCGCTGTTGTCGATGTCGCGATACTTGACACCCAGCGTGCATTCGACGAACTTGGTCGACATACCCAAGAGCCCGCAGACGATCATCCAAAAGGTGGCTCCCGGGCCTCCGGTGGCAATCGCAACAGCAACACCTGAAATGTTGCCCAGGCCGACCGTGCCCGAGACGGCGGTCGCGAGTGCTTGAAAATGCGAGACCTCGCCGTGGTCGCTCTCGTTGCGAATCGTGTCGACCAAGTCGCCGTCGACTTCATTGACTTCGTTGCCTTTGATCTCGCCGCTGGAGTCGTTTTCGACCGCATCGTATTTGCCGCTGACCACGCGAATTGCGAACGGCAATTTGCGGATATTAATGAAGCCAAAAAAGACCGTGAAAAACCCGGCGCAAACGACGAGCACGCAGACAACGATAGGGATCTTTTGGCCAGCGATGGGGACGGGGGTCAGAACCAAGTTTTCCCACGACGTCGCAAAGGGCTTGACTGCATCGTCGATTCGTTTGTCCAGGCCGACTGGCGTGTCAGCTTTTTCCGCTGCGGGCGTCGCTTGGTCGTCGACTTCGCTGGTTTTGTCCGAAGCCGGCTCTTGAGCGTAGCTGGTTGGAGCAAAAGTGGTGAAGCAAAAGATGGCCGCCAGTAGCGCGGCGGCCAATTTTGAGAGCGATTTTTGGGGCGAGCGAAGTGACAAATTCATATTTTATTTAACGTCGGCTATGGAGTTGGCATGGAGTGCGAAATCGATTTTTTGCCAAGCAATGATGCTAGGCAAAAGTGTCGACACACATTTTGTAAGTAAGTTGGTAGCAACGGTCAATCTTTTTCCGGTCCCGACGCCGAAGCAATTTGGCAAGACAGCCGGTCGGTAGCGGCTGGGCTGGGTCTGCCGGTTGCTGTTGAGTCGGGCGCGGAGGCAGGCGGGATCGCCAAGCGTACTGAGGATAGCCTTCAGATAAAGGGGCGATGATGGATTAAGATAAACCGGGTAAATCGAAGGAATTGCAAGGTTCAAAGCCGTTTGCTGATCAACCTGCCCCTGGCATTAGTGACTGCAGTCCCCAAGCTTTTCGCTCAGGTCGCGAATTCAAGCGGATGGGGTGTGGCGAGCTGTTGTGGTGAGCTCGCGGTTGAGGGCCTGAGCCAAAAAGTTGGTTATTTTTGGGCTTTTGCTTGTCGAAAGTAAGTTCCAGTAATCGCTGCGGCAAAAAAAGCAGCTCGGCCAGTCGGCTGGCTGCTATCGGGTGATTTGCAAGTGGCCAGGTTTTGGCGAGGATTTGGCGAGTGCGATTGTTGGGGCGATGGCGTCAATTTTTGGATTCGAGGGAACGAAATTTAAATATCAGAATTCGGATTGTTGAAAAACTGGCCTGAAGCCGGTTAACAGCCGCGCGGCCAAGCGTATGATTGGAATTAATCCAGATATTTCGCCTTACGAACGATTTAAGAATAAATAAAATCAAGTTGTGGCACGATTCGGGTAGAATTCGTGTCGGCAAATAATCGGCCCAAACCGAAGTCCCAACCGATCACTTTCTCCGACGATATAAATATGTCCGACGTTCTAGAAATTAAAAATCTCCACGTGTCCATCGAAGGCAAGGAAATCTTGCGTGGGGTTAACCTGAAGATTAACCGCGGCGAGACGCATGCCTTGATGGGGCCGAACGGATCTGGCAAAAGCACCTTGGGTTTGGCGGTCATGGGCCATCCGTCCTACGAGTGCACCGAAGGCGAAATTTTGCTTAACGGTGAAAACATTCTTGAGATGGAGCCGAACGAGCGAGCGAGAGCAGGCTTGTTCTTGGCGTTCCAGCGGCCAGTCGCCGTTCCCGGCGTGAAGATGGCCGACTTTTTGCGTCACAGCACGACGAACGTTCGCAACCCGGATCGAAAAGAAGGCGAAGACCTGATTCCGATGCGAGAGTTCCGCAAAGAGATCAAGGAGAACATGGAGCAACTGCAGATGGACGCCGAGTTCGCTCGGCGTTACGTCAACGATGGTTTCTCGGGCGGCGAGATGAAGCGAGCTGAGATTCTTCAGTTGGCGATGCTGCAGCCCAAGTTTGCGATCCTTGACGAAACGGATTCGGGTTTGGACGCGGACGCGGTTCGTTTGGCCAGTCAGTCGATTAATGAAATTGGCCATAACAAGATGGGCCTGCTGATCATTACTCACCACGACAAACTCCTCGAACACAACCCTCCAAATTACACCCATGTCATTTTGGGCGGTCGAATTGTTGAAACGGGTGGCAAAGAGCTGGCAGAAGAATTGCACGCTCAGGGGTACGATCGAATCCGCAAGGAGAACCCGGTTGCCGCTCAGGTCAATGACGAAAATGAAGTCGCTGTTTAGTCGGATTCTTTATTCCAAAGGTTGGTCGACCGCGAGTTGTTGAACATTGCGAAGCACTGGGATAGCTCAACGTCGACAAAACTAACAATTTTTCAAAGGTAAAAAACAATGGCGCCCAATCCAGAATCCATCGATGAATCGCAAGAGTTGCGAAACACTGAAATCAATAAATACGACTTTAAGACCAAGAGCACTGCGGTCTTCAAGGCACGGAAGGGAATTGACGAGGAAATCGTTAACCAGATTTCGGATATTAAGGAGGAGCCGGACTGGATGCGGAAGTTCCGATTGGACTCTTTGAAGATCTTCAATGACAAGCCGATGCCGGAGTGGGGTGGCGACATCGATTTGGATTTTCAAGACATCTTTTATTACCTGAAGCCGACCAATGAGCAGGGTAAATCGTGGGACGACGTGCCAGAGGAAATCAAAGACACGTTTGAGAAGCTTGGTATTCCTGAAGCCGAGCGTAAGTACTTGGCTGGCGTTAAGGCTCAGTTTGAATCGGAAGTGATTTACGGTTCGTTGGAAAAAGACCTTGCCGATCAAGGTGTTATTTTCACCGACACCGACACGGCGGTTCGCGAGCACCCTGAATTGCTCCGCGAGTACTTTGGCAAGATCATTCCACCGGAAGACAACAAGTTCGCCGCGCTGAATAGTGCGGTTTGGTCGGGCGGTTCGTTCATCTACATCCCGAAGGGCGTGAAGATTGATTTCCCGCTGCAGGCTTACTTCCGGATCAACGCGGAAAACATGGGGCAGTTCGAGCGAACGTTGATCATCGTCGACGAAGGAGCTCAGGTTCATTACGTCGAAGGTTGTACGGCTCCGATGTATACCAGCGAATCGCTGCACAGTGCGGTTGTTGAGGTGATGGTCAAGAAGAACGGCCGTTGTCGCTACACGACCATCCAAAACTGGGCTAACAACATTTATAACTTGGTGACCAAGCGAGCGATGGCGTACCAAGACGCGGTAATGGAATGGGTCGATGGAAACCTTGGTTCGAAGCTAACCATGAAGTACCCAGCGGTTCACATGATGGAGCCGGGGGCGCGGGGCGAAATTTTGTCGATCGCTTTTTCGAGTGCTGGCCAGCATCAAGACGCGGGAGCGAAACTGGTGCACAGTGCCCCGAATACGACCGGAACGATTATTTCTAAGTCGATTTCCAAGAACGGTGGTCGCAGTAGTTATCGAGGTTTGGCTAAGGTTGATGAGGGTGCGGTTGGTTCGAAGTGTTCGGTCGTCTGCGACGCTCTGATCTTGGATCCGGAGAGCCGCAGTGATACTTATCCTTACATCGAGATCGCTGAACAGGATGTCTCGATTGGCCACGAAGCGAGTGTTTCGCGAATCGGTGAAGAACAAATGTTCTACCTGATGTCTCGCGGTCTGTCCGAGGCCGAGGCAAGTACGATGATCGTGAACGGGTTTATCGAGCCGCTGGTAAAAGAGCTGCCGATGGAATACGCCGTCGAGATGAACCGTTTGATTCAGCTGCAGATGGAAGGCTCGGTTGGCTAAAACGGCGGCAGTGATGCCGTTTGACTTTTGGTCGTCAGCTTCTGATGCCTTCGATACCACTTTCTTAACCTCACCGACATTTAGACATGACAGCTACCGTGGAAAATAAGCAGCCGGCGACAGCTGACGGCTTTCAAGCATTCTTACAGTCCCGAACCGAACCAGCTTGGTTGACCGAGATGCGTCAATCAGCTTGGCAGCGGTTCGAGGCTTTGCCTTGGCCGTCCAATCGCGACGAAGAATGGATGCGAACCGATATTCGCATGTTCAAGTTGGAAAAGTACGGCTTGCCCGTTGCCGGTGCGAAGGAAGTTACGCCGGAGGCGGTACTGTCGGCAGGGGTTGATTTGGGTGGTTCGGCGTCCAGTTGCAATGGCATCGCGGACGCGCCGGCGAAGCTGGACGATGAAATAGCGGCCAAGGGCGTTATCTTTGGCAACATTTCTGACTTGCTTGAGGAACATGGCGACCTGATCAAGAAGTATTTGTTCCAGTTGGTCAAAGGCGATGAGGACCGATTCGCTGCTCTGCATCAAGCGACTTGGTCGTCGGGGACTTTTTTGTACGTGCCACGAAATGTGGTTGTCGAAAAACCGATCCATCTGTACGCCGGTCTAACTGACGGCGGTTCGGATTTCTCGCACACTTTGATTGTGGTCGAGGAAGGTGCCGAGGCAACTGTGTTGGCCGAGTCGGCTTCGGATGAAGCGTCCAACGGTTTCCACAACGGTGGGATCGAGATTTTTGTCGGTGCTCGGGCACACTTGCGATACAAAAATCTGCAAGACTGGAGCCAGAAGGTCTGGCATTTTGCTCATCAAAAAGCTACGGTCGGACAAGATGCCAACTTGCAGTGGACGGTTGCGGCGTTGGGAGCCAAGCTGGCCAAGGTGAATCAGCACGTGGACCTGACGGGCAAGCGAGCCAACTGCCAAGTCAACGGTGTGATGTTCACTGAAAACAAGCAGCACTTGTCCTACCACACGTTGCAGCGACACATGGCGCCCGAGTGCACAAGTGACTTCTTGTACAAGAGTGCTCTGCAGGACAAGTCGCGAACGGTCTGGCGTGGCATGATTAAAGTTGACGAAGGTGCTCAGCAAACCGATGGTTATCAGCGAAACGACAACTTGCTGTTGTCCGAAAACGCGCGGGCGGATTCGATTCCCGGTTTGGAAATTGAAGCGGACGATGTCCGCTGTACGCACGGATCGACCAGTGGTCGAGTTGACGATGAGCTGATCTTTTATGCTCAGTGCCGCGGCTTCACTCGCAAAGAAGCCATTCGCGCGATCGTAACTGGCTTTTTCCAGCAGGTGTTTGATCGAGTGGCAATCGTCAGCGTTCGCGAAGCCCTTGGAAGTGCGATCGCTCGCCGGGTGCGAGATTACGAATAAACCGACGGCAAGGTCCACGTCTGACCGCCCGGCATTCTGAGCTTTGGCGTCCAAAATTGAATTTTTGGTTGGTCGAGCTCGCTCGCGTTTCCCTTCGTGTATTGTCACTTACTGAAAATAAAATAAATGTCTGAGTTCCACAAAGTCGCGACCAAATCCGAAATTGCCCAAGGCGGCAAATTGCTGGTCGAAGCCGATGACCAACTGGTGATCCTGTTTCGGGTGGACGAGAACGATTTCTACTGTCTGGACGACGTTTGCACCCACGATGGTGGCACGCTGAGCGACGGGAAAGTGGAAAACGGCGAGATTCAGTGCCCGCGGCACGGGGCTCGATTTGACATCAAGACGGGGGCCGCGGTGAGCATGCCAGCAAATAAACCGACCAAGGCACACGAAGTCAAAGTCGACGGCGAAGACATTTTGGTTAAAATTTCAGAGTAAACAA
>CAZROJ010000238.1:0-6853 GCA_964601665.1 uncultured Pirellulaceae bacterium | reverse complement strand
TGAGGGGGGAGAGACTGGCCAAACCAGTCTTTCCTACCTCTATCATTGGGTTCTGGGAATGGGTCTCTTATTAACGCGCGTCTTCGAACCGGACCAAGAGGAACGGTTTTAAACCGGTTTATGGGACGATTTTGCCCCCCGCTTCGTTTTCACGAGGTACAGCTTACGGTAAGACTCTAGCAAAAGAGAAGAATCTACCTGCTAAACTTTTTTGAATCGGCCTTTCCTCTAGGCGATTTGTCGATCAAAATCTTAACTATGTCTCAGACCGTTGCACAATCCGAAACACTTTCGACGCCCGAGCCGACTCATGGGTTGCCGTCGCCGCGTGATTTTCCTTCGGCGGATGTGCTGATTTATGATGGGAAGTGCAATTTCTGCCTTGGCCAAGTAAAGAAGGTTCGCTGGCTGGACGGGAAAAATCGGATCTCTTTTGTGTCGCTGCATGACGATTGGGTTGGCGAACATTTTCCGGATTTGACCCATGATCAGATGATGGATCAAATGTATTTGGTGCCGGCCGGCGAACATGGCTACGGCCCAACGCGTCATGGTGGTGCCGCTGCCGTTCGGTATTTGACTCGGCGTCTGCCTTTGTTGTGGATTTTAGCGCCCGTTTTACACATTCCGTTCTCGTTGCCGCTGTGGCAATGGGGGTATGGCATTGTGGCGAGGCATCGTTACAAAATCGCCGGCAAGTCGGGTGTCCAATGCGACGAAGATGGCACCTGCGAACTGCATTTTGGCAATAAAAAGTAACTCCGGCTTCTGACGTGTCTCTTTCGTTTGACGAACTATTCAAATGTATTCCTCAGGCGATGCTGCGCGATCAGTTTCGCTTTCGCCGCGATTTAAAACGTCTGCAAGATAGTCAAAAGAGAGACTCGACCGGCGATTCGCCAACCGACGCGATCGCGGCTCTTTCGCAGCGTATCGTCGATTCGGTGGAGCGGCGAAAGTTACGAATCGAAAAACGGCCCCAAGTCGCGGTCGACCAAACGCTGCCGATTTACGAGCGACAAGCGGAAATTATCGAAACAATTCAGAACAACCAAGTCGTTGTTATTAGCGGCGAAACCGGCAGCGGTAAATCGACTCAGTTGCCGCTGATGGCTTTAGAAGCTGGTTTTGGAATTGGCGGGTTGATCGGTCACACTCAGCCGCGGCGGATCGCGGCTCGCGGCGTCGCCAGTCGGTTGGCCCAACAAATCGGTACGCCGCTGGGGCAAGATGTCGGTTTTAAAATTCGGTTCGATGACAAAACGACGCCCGACAGTTTTATCAAGTTAATGACTGACGGGATCCTGCTGGCCGAAACACAGACCGATCGATTTCTTGAGCAGTACGAATTGATCATTGTCGATGAAGCTCATGAAAGATCGTTGAACATCGATTTTTTGTTGGGCTACTTGAAACGTGTTTTGGATAAACGAAAAGACTTTCGGCTGGTCATCACGTCGGCCACGATCGACACCGAGCGATTTGCGGAGCACTTTTCGACAGGCCAGCAACCCGCACCGATTATCAATGTCGAAGGCCGGACGTACCCGGTCGAGATTCGTTACGAACCGCCGGAGGTTCTGGCCGACGGTACCGCTCGTGACCAAGAAGAGCATTTGGTCAGCGTGTGCCGCGAGCTGGCTGACGTCGATGATGGCGACATGTTGATTTTTTTGCCAACCGAGGCAGACATCCGAAATGCGACCGAGAAACTGACGGCAGCGCGATTGCCGGGACGTAAAACCGAAGTCCTGCCGCTCTACGCGAGGCTGTCGACGGACCAGCAAAACTTGATTTTCCAGCCGGGCAAGGCCAGGCGGATTGTGCTGGCAACCAACGTGGCCGAGTCCTCGATTACCGTGCCGCGAATTCGCTACGTCGTCGATACCGGGACCGCTCGGATCAGTCACTATGCGGCCCGCAGCAAAGTGCAGCGTTTGCCGATTCAGGCGATTTCTCAGGCTTCGGCGAATCAGCGGAGCGGTCGTTGCGGGCGGATCGGGCCTGGGATTTGCGTGCGGTTGTACGATCAAGACGATTTTGAATCGCGCCCCAAGTTCACGACGCCGGAGATTCGGCGCACCAATCTGGCGTCCGTCATTTTGCAGACATTGGCCTTGCGACTGGGAGCGATTGACGAGTTTCCTTTTATCGATCCGCCGCGTCTCGAAGCGATCCGCGACGGCTTCAAAACGCTGCACGAAATTGGAGCGGTTGACGAGCGGCGAATGTTGACGTCGCTGGGCAAAAAACTTTCGCGAATGCCCGTTGATCCGCGAATCGGTCGCATGGTGTTTGCAGCCGACCGAGAAAACTGTTTGGCTGAAATTTTGATCATCGCCGCGGCGCTCGAAATCCAAGACCCGCGTGTTCGGCCTCCGGAAAAGCGTAAACAGGCCGATGCGGCGCATGAAAAGTTTTTGCACGAGACGTCGGATTTTATGTCGTTGCTGAAGATCTGGGATTTCTACCACGAACAAAAAAAGAGATTGTCGGCCAGCAAACTGCGGCGATGCTGCGTGCAGAATTTCTTGTCGTTTCCACTCATGCGTCAATGGATTGATATTCACCGGCAATTGCGTTCAATGGCTCGCGATCAAAGACTTCGGGCTCATGATCGCAAAGACGACTACGACGCCATCCATCGCAGTTTGCTGGCCGGGTTGTTATCGGGCGTGGCTCTGAAGACCGAAAAGCACGAGTACACGGGTGCGGGAAATGTTCGATTTAATCTGTGGCCAGGATCGGGGATCTTTGAAGCCAAGCCGCAGTGGATCATGGCGGCGGAAGTGGTTGAAACGAGTCGCCGCTATGGTCGGACTTGTGCAAAGATTGACGTCCAGTGGGTCGAAAGGCTGGCCGAACACCTGATCAAGCATCGCTACGAGGATCCGCATTGGAGCAAAAAGCAGCAGTCGGTGATGGCGTCCGAGCACGTGACGCTGTTTGGAATCCCCATCGTATCGGGGCGCAAGGTGGGCTACGGAAAAATTGATCCCGAGGTCAGCCGAAACTTGTTCATTGAGCAAGGTTTGGTCGAAAATCAGTTCGACGGTACGTTCGACTTTTTGACTCATAATCGTTGGCTGCTGGATCAAGTCAAATCCGAAGCCGACAAGACGCGTGACCGCGAGTTAATCGTGGATCACTATACGCTCGAGGCGTTCTACCAAAACCATTTGCCACAAGGCATTTTCAATTCAGCCTCGCTCAAGAACGCGCTACGCAGCGATCCAAAACTGGACGAAGTGCTGCGAATGACTCGATCCGATTTGTTGCCGGGTTCGAACCTCGGCAATAATGAGGGGCAATTTCCCGATCAGGTAAAAATTGGTTCGATGCAAATTCCGGTCAAGTACCGTTTTGCTCCGGGGGCCAATGACGACGGCGCGACGATTCAGGTGCCGGTCGAGGGCGTGGGGCAGTTGGATGATATCCAAACGGGCTGGATGATTCCGGGAATGATGGAGCCGCGGGTCGTCGCGTTGATTCGCAGTTTGCCAAAATCGGTCAGGCGAAATTTAGTACCGGCTCCCGACACGGCCAAAGTGGTTGCTGGGCAAATTGAGTTTGGCAAGGGCCGGTTTATCGAAGCGGTTGCTCAGCAGCTAACGCGGATTGGTGGTTTGCCGATTGACGAAACAATGTTCAAAACCGAAAAGCTCGATTCGCATTTGCACGTAAATTTGGAAGTGGTCGACGGGGACGGAGAAACCATTGCCCAAGGTCGCTCGATCGGCGAAATTCGCCAGCAGTTAGGTGCCGAACACGTTTCGACGATTGTCGAAGTCGAGGACGAGACTTGGAAGCAAGACGGATTGCGAGATTGGACGTGGGGCGAATTTCCGCGCGAAATCATGATCAGCCGCGGCCACACTCAACTGGGTGCCTTTCCGACGATTGTTGACCAAGGCGATTGCGTTGGACTGCGGCTGTCCGATTCCGCCAACGCCAGCGACGTGACGACTCGGCAAGGTCTAGTGCGACTGCTGCAAATCAAAAACAAAAAAGCGATCCGGTCGCAGGTCAACTGGTTGCCGGACCTTGACCAATCCATGTTAACGCTGGGCCGGATGGCGTCTGCCGGCGACATTAAAAAACACTTGGCGGATTTGATCGCGAGAGTGGCCTTTGTCGAGCGAGAAAAAGTTCCTCGTTCGGTGGAGCAGTTTGAGCACTTGCAGAAAAATTCAGCCGAGCGAATCGGGATCGCCTCGCAAGAGATTGCTCGATGGTTGCCCAAGTTTGCCAGCGAAGTGCAGCAGGTTGAATTGTCACTGGAAGATTTACCGGCTCGGTTTGGTTCGGCCAAAGGCGACATACGCCAGCAGATAGACGGTTTGAAAATGGCCGGGTTCCTTGCCACGACGCCTTGGCAATGGCTCCAGCATTACCCGCGATATTTTGCTGCGATGGGTTACCGGCTGAGCAAGTTGAGTTCCACGCCAGCGGATAAAGATCAAGAAAGTCGAAGCATGGTGGCTGAGTTTTGGCAGCGGTATGAGCAGATGCGAGATTTTCACAAGGCTCAAGCGATCGTCGATTCGGAGCTGGAACAGTTTCGTTGGTTGATCGAAGAGTACCGAGTCAGCTTGTTCGCGCAGCAACTTGGCACGGCCGTTAAGGCCTCGGCAACGCGTTTGGAAAAGCAGTGGGGCAAGGTGCGTAAGACCTGAGCGTTGAGCTTGTTCCACAACGAGTGCAGCGTCGAGCATTCTGAGTTTTGGGATATGTAATTTAGCTGAAAGCACTTTTTTGCTGGCACGTTCGAAAAGCTAGAATGAACCGTTGAGCCATTTTTACGGCGCTTGCGGAATCTTTATTCGCCGAATGGTCAGGGCGAAAAGGAACCGAAGCCGTGGCGTAAATTCGGCCTTTTCGCGAAGTAAAAGTCCCTCTAACCTGCGGCGGCATCTTGTACGCTCGACAGTTTTAGAACTCTTAGAACTTTTTGCATGGATGAAAAAATTGGCCAAATTGGAGGCCACGGCTTAGGGTATCCCACACTGGCAAATCTCCTTGAATGCTTGGCTCGGATGCATTGCCAGCGGAGGAGGGTCGCCTGTTTCGTGTTTTGCTGTGTGTTGATGTTTGCAACGTCTCTGATCGATTGCTCGAACAAGGTGGTTGCACAGTCAGCGCCGGGTGTGATCACGTTTTCGGACGATGCGAGTCCGCCGGCAAACGATTCGCCGGAAGCACTCAAGCTAAGAATTGAAACTCTGGAGTCGGTCGTCGCCGATCTGAACCAAGACCGGTCCTTGGCAGCCATGGACGCGGGGCGCGATCGCGAACTGCCATCGCATTTTGCAACCTACGACAAAGGCTGGACGATCCGGCCTCGGGACCCGGCCGAGACGCCGTTCGAGTTAAAAGTGGAATTGCACAACCAGTTTCGCTATACATTTTTTGAAAGCGACGATGTTCCTTCATTTGATGCGGCAGGGAATCGGCGAATCATCGCGGATCGAAATGACTTTAACATCAACCGTGGTCGGCTGGTGTTTTCGGGTTACGCTTTTGACAAGAACCTTGGTTACTACGCGAATATCGACTATAGCACAGTGGCTTCCAATTCAATTCAGCCATTGCTGTCGTGGGTTTCATGGCAGCAGAACGAAAATTTAAAATGGCACGTCGGACTGGGGAAAGTGCCGGGTACTTGGGAATGGCAACAGACGTCGCGATTCACGCAGGGTGCCGATCGAACCATGGCGACCACCTTTTTTCGTCCGTCCATCAGTGCTGGCGTTTGGGCCAGCGGTAAGGTAACGCCAAAATTGCACTACACCGCTTTTGTTGGGGACGGTTTCAATACGCTTTCGCTACGTTCGAATCAATTGGATACCAATTTTGTCTATTCGATGATTAACTGGTGGGAGCCATTGGCGAAATTTGGGCCGGGTTTTTCTGATTTGGAAAACCATACCGAACTCGCGCTTCGGGTCGGGCATGCTGTCACTCAGACGCGAAATGAAAGTGCGCCCGATCAAACGCCGGGGGCGGAAGAAACGGTGATTCGACTGACCGATGGGACTCGATTGGTTGCGCCAGGAGCATTGTCGCCGGGCGAGAGCGTGAATGCTTTTGATATTTGGTTGTACACGGTTCACGGTGGAATGAAGTATCGCGGTTTCAGTCTGAGCGGTGAATATTACTTTCGTTGGTTGAGCAATCTCGAGGGCACGTTGGGAAGCTCTTTTGAAACGATCTACGATCAAGGATGGTTTGTGCAGTCGGGAATGTTTGTCGTGCCCGAACGCAGCGAAGTGTTTGTTCGTGGCTCCCAAGTCGATGGTCGGTTTGGCGGAGGAAGCGAGCTGTCGGTCGGTGTTAACGTTTTTCCTTGGGGGCAGCGGAATACTCGGGCGACCTTTGAGTGGGCCAAGGTTGACGATTCGCCGGCGGAGCAATCAAGGACTGGCTTTGTCGCGGGCGCCAGTGGTTCGTTGGTGCGAGTTCAACTTTGGTCGTTTTTCTAAACCAAATTTCAAATCGAACCGCTGCACGGCATCGTCTGCAGCGGCCCGTGTTTGAATCGATCGACAGTTGAGGTGAATCGGTTTTCGGTTGCTACATTTCGAAGACGTTGTCGTAGCTCACGACTAAAACTCGCGACGTGTTCGGCGGCGTTTGTCGGATATCAGCTGGTGGATGCGATGCACCGCCGAGAGTATTGCGCGTCAAGCCAACAAAGAATACGCCGATAGCAGCGGTCGCCGAGCCAGCAAGAAAGGTTTTTTGTCTCTTTCGATGGCCAAGTACCTCGCTCTGTTGGACTGGACGGGCCGTCAGATTCGCGCCGGCAGCAGTGGCTCGATCCCGAAAGAGCTCGCTCCGATTTTGAGCCGCA
>CAZROJ010000237.1:4496-6991 GCA_964601665.1 uncultured Pirellulaceae bacterium | reverse complement strand
TGAGATATGAGATATGAGATATGAGATATGAGATATGAGATATCAAATATCAAATATCAAATATCAAATATCAAATATCAAATATCAAATATCAAATATCGGGTTTCGGGTTTCGGGTTTCGGGTTTCGGGTTTTGGGTTTCATATTCCAAATATCATCTTTGGAATTAAAAAAACTTGCCGCTCGGATTCCTGCACCCGATTTCCCCTACTTCTTACGCTTTTTCGCCGCCTTGCGGTCCGGTCGGTAACCCTGCCCTGCCGCGAAACGTCCTTGCTTTTTTGAACGCTTTTTGCGGTCGCCCGAATCTTTTTTGCCCTGTCCGTTTCCGTCGTCATTGGGCCCGTCGATCTGATGAACGTAGCGGCCACGAAACTGTTTGCCGGCGTTGGTTCGCCGCTTAATAATCGCTTCTTTCGGTGGCTTGGCTGGAATCAAACAATCGCAGCCATTCCCGATCAACTCTTTTCGTCCCGCATCAAGCAACGCCTTGCGGACCTCAAAATAGTTTTCGGGTTTGAAGAATTGCATCAACGCTCGCTGAGTCTTTCGATCCTTCAGTTTCTTGGCAATGAAAACGGGCTTCTTCGTAAACGGATCCATCTCCGTGTAATACATGCACGTCGCCACATCCAACGGCGCAGGGATAAAATCCTGAACTTGATCCGGTTTGTAGCCGTTACGTTTTAAGAAGACGGCCAAGTCGATCATCGAATTCACATCGCTGCCGGGATGCGAGGAGATGAAATAGGGGACCAAATACTGCTTCTTGCCCGTCTCTTTGCTCTGCTCGCGAAAGATGTCCGAGAAGTTTTCAAAGTCGTCAACGCTCGGCTTTCGCATTTTGTCCAAGACGCCGTCGCTGGCATGTTCGGGAGCCACCTTTAGCAAGCCGCCGACGTGGTGTTCGGTTAATTCTTTGACGTATTCGGGGCTGCGCCGAGCCAAATCCATTCGAACACCGCTGGCGATCAAGACTTTTCGCACGCCCTTCACTTCGCGGGCTTCTTTCATCAGTTGAATCAAAGGGCCGTGGTCGGTTCCCAGCAGCTTGCAAATTTTTGGATGCACGCAAGATTGACGCCGACACTTGGCCTCGACCTCCGGCTTGCTGCAGTACATTTCGTACATGTTGGCTGTTGGCCCGCCGATGTCACTGACCACACCTGTGAACTTGGGGTCTTCGGCCATTTTGTTCAATTCGCCAATGACGGAATCTTTGGATCGCGATTGGATCGTGCGGCCTTGATGAGCCGTAATCGAACAGAAAGTGCAGCCGCCAAAGCAGCCTCGCATGATCGTGACCGAATCTTTGATCGTGGCGAAGGCAGGAATCGGTTCCTTGTAAATCGGGTGAGCCTTTCGCGTGTAAGGCAAGCCGTAGATGCCGTCCATCGCCTCTTGCGTGATCGGGAATTGCGGCGGGTTCACGACCACGGTTTGCGTGCCATGTTTTTGAATCAGTCGACGAGCGTTATAAGGATTTGTTTCGTTGTGAATGATCTTGGTCGCTTCCGCAAAAGCCCATTTGTCATCGCGGACCTCTTCAAACGAAGGCAACTCCAAAACGTCTTCGGGGATTGGGTCTTTGGCTCCGCATACGTAAGCCGCACCTCGCATGTCGCGCAGGTCTTTAACCGATTCACCCGCGTCGAGTCGTTGAGCGATTTCGACGATCGGGTTTTCGCCCATGCCATACATTACCAAATCGGCTTTGCTGTCGAGCAAAATCGATTTGCGAACGTTGTCGCCCCAGTAATCATAGTGAGCCAAGCGGCGCAACGAGGCTTCGACACCGCCGGCAATCACCGGCACGCCTTTGAAGGCCTCGCGTGCGCGGTGGCAATATGCCAATGTCGCTCTGTCGGGGCGAGTTCCAATGCGACCGCCGGGCGAGTAAGCATCGCTGTTGCGGACTTTTCGGTTGGCGGTGTAGTGGTTGATCATGCTGTCCATGTTGCCAGCACTGATCCCAAAGAAAAGTCGAGGCCGACCGAAGCGTTTCCAGTCGTCGCAGTTTTGCCAATTGGGCTGCGAAACAATCCCAACGCGAAACCCAGCGGCCTCCAGCGTGCGGCCAAGGATCGCCATCGCAAAGCTGGGGTGATCGATGTAGGCGTCGCCGGTAATGAAAACGACATCCAATTCGTCCCAGCCGCGAGCCTTGGCTTCTTTCATCGTCATCGGTAGTGGCGTGTCACCTGCGGGCGTAGGGACGGCCGTGCCGTTTAAGACTTCAAGACGGGCACAGGCTTTTTTAGCGGTCGAAATTGGGTCGACGATTGGAAGGTTCATGTTTTTTCTCGGTAGTCCGGTCTCTAAGTCCCGAGTTAACTCTCGGTCGAAAAAGTCGGCGTTGGCGGAGTTGGCGGAGTTGGCGGAGTTGGCGGAGTTGGGTTAGGTGTTATTTTTTCAAAAAGAGCCATTATGCGCAAGCGGGCGTAAGCGGCCGGGCGTTTAGCTTTAAAGCTGTCAATCAACGGTGCAAATCAACG
>CAZROJ010000237.1:0-4396 GCA_964601665.1 uncultured Pirellulaceae bacterium | reverse complement strand
CAAATCAACGACTCAATTCAATCAAACATTGAACAGGAAGTGACAAATATCACCGTCCTGCATTTCGTAGTTTTTTCCTTCGACTCGAAGTTTGCCAGCCTGTTTTATTGCGGCTTCAGATTCGTGGGTCGTCAGATCATCCAAAGTATACACTTCAACGCGAATAAAACCGCGTTCAAAATCGGTATGAATCACGCCCGCGGCCTGCGGCGCGGTGAAACCTTCTTTGATCGTCCAAGCCCGCACCTCCTTTTCGCCTGCCGTAAAGTAGCTCTGCAAACCCAGCGTCTGATAGGCCTGCCGAGCGAGCACATCCAATGCGGGTTCTTTTAAGCCCACGGCTTCGAGCATTTCCGGTCGATCTTCGGGATCAAGTTCGGCGATTTCTGATTCGATTTTGGCACAGACCGGTACCACGCTGGCTCCAACGCTTTCGGCGTATTGGCGAACCTTGCCAACCAATCGGCTCTGCCCCTCAAGGTCGTCTTCGGAAACATTGGCGACGTACATGATGGGTTTGGCTGTCAATAAACCGTAGCTTTTGATCGCGAGCAATTCGCCTTCGTTTAATTCTAATTTTCGCAGCGGCACCTCGGTTTCCAAGTGAGCCAAACATTTATCAAGCACCGTGCAGAGGAACTTGGCTTCCTTATCGCCCGATCGCGCCGTCCGCGTGGCTTTGACTTGGGCGTTTTGCACCGTTTCCATGTCGGCCAACATCAGTTCCATTTCGATGGTTTCGATGTCAGCGACCGGATCGACGGTTCCACTGACGTGGATCACATCTTCATTTTCAAAGCAACGTACCACTTGCATGATCGCGTCGACCTGTCGAATGTGGCTGAGGAACTTATTGCCGAGCCCTTCGCCTTCGCTGGCACCTTTGACGATGCCCGCGATATCAACCAACTTTAACGTGGCCGGAATGACCTTTTTAGGCGAGATGTAGCCGGTGATGGTCGTCAATCGCGGGTCGGGAACATTGACGATACCCTCGTTCGGCTCGATGGTGCAAAACGGATAGTTTTCACTGGCCGCCGCTTTTGACAAAGTGAGCGCGTTGAAAAGCGTGCTTTTACCGACATTGGGTAAACCAACGATTCCAGCTTCCATGAGATTTCTCTAAATGTTTTTTTGATGTGGTCTGCGTCTGCCGCGCACGGCAAGGTCGCCGACGTGAGTTCGCCAACGCGAATCTTAAGACTAGAATTTTCAGAAATTGAGTTCGGTTGAACCGGGGTTTTATTGCACCAGGGTTTCCAAAACCGCGATCCGAATTGGAATCGCGGTTGTCGAAAACAGCTCAGCAGCCGACTGGCGGCCGCTGCCCCAGCACTACTTCTTCTTTGGTTTGTAAACCTCGGTCGCGGTTCCGTAAAACACTTCCGCCGCGTTCATCACGGTTTCACCGAGGGTTGGGTGGGCGTGAACGGTTTCGGTGATGTCGCGAACCATGCAACCCATTTCGATCGCTAGAGTCGCTTCGGCCACCAATTCGCCGGCTCCCGGACCGACTAGGCCACAGCCGAGCACTCGTTCGGTTTCGGGGTCGACGATCCACTTCGTCAGCCCCTCGGTTCGGCCCAACGCTTGGGCTCGACCGCTGGCAGCCCAAGGGTAAGTCACGACCTCGTGATTCACGCCGTCGTTCTTGGCTTCTTCTTCCGTGATGCCGGACCAGGCGATTTCGGGATCGGTAAAAACAACCGCCGGGATCGCTCGACGGTCAAACGTGGTCGCGTGCCCGAGGATCACCTCGACTGCGTGTCGGCCTTCGTGGTTTGCTTTGTGGGCCAGCATCGGCTCGCCCGCGGCATCGCCGATCACAAATACGTTGGGGCAACCGGTGCGAAGCGAATCATCGTGGGTGATGAAGCCTCGTTCGTCGACGTCCACGCCCGGCAAGTTCTCCAGACCGAGGCCTTTGGTGTTGGGCCAGCGGCCGACGGAAACTAGGACTCGATCAAACTGTTCGGTGCCGAATTTCCCAGGTCCCTCGAAAGTCACTTCGACCTTATCTTCTCCGGCCTTCGAAACGCTGCCGACTTTTGTGTTCAAGAAAATTCGCTTTTCGAACAGTTTGTCCAGTTTGCGTGCCAAGGGTTTGACCAGATCTCGGTCGGCGCCCATCAGCAATCCATCTTGCAGCTCAACCACGCTCACCTTGGTGCCCAAGTTAGCGTAAACGGTTCCCATCTCCAGGCCGATGTAGCCACCGCCGATGACCAGCATCGTTTCGGGGATGTCGGCCAGGTTCAACGCACCGGTCGAATCCATCACTCGGTCGGTACCGATTTTAAACGCACCGGGCATCGCGGGCACGCTGCCCGAGGCGATGATCGCATTGTCAAAAGTGATTTTGCCGCCGACTGGAATTGAGTCGTCGTCACCTTCGAGCACAATCGTGTTGGCGTCAGCGAATTTTGCAAACGCTTTGACAACCGTGACCTTTCGTTTTTTCGCCAAGCCACCCAAGCCACCGGTCAGATTCGAGATGACCTTGTTTTTTCGCTCGCGAAGTTTGTCCAACTCGATCTTTGGTTGCCCAAAAGAAACGCCCCAGTCGTGTTCCATTTCTTCCGTCTCGGAAACAACTCGCGCCACATGCAGCAACGCTTTAGACGGGATACAACCGCGTAGCAAACAAGTACCGCCTAATCGACCTTCGGCTTCCACTAAAACGACTTGCATTCCTTCGTCAGCTGCTAAAAATGCCGCTGCGTAGCCTCCAGGACCGCCACCGATGACAACAAGTTGAGTATGCATATTCTTCCTTGCAAAATCCGTCGGCGGTGATCGCCGGCGGTGCGTTAAAAATTGACTTTTTGAGAAGCTCGCATTCTAGCAAAAACCGCCGATTTGCTAACACGTGAATCAATCGTACGCGCTGACCCAGCCAAAAAACTGGCATCCTGCGTTAAAAATTGCGGATCTGACCGAGTTGGCAAACTATTCCGTGCCCCTGTCGTCAGTTTCTGGCGAATTGATCGAATTTAATTCGTCGAAAGCCGATTTTTTTGGGTGAGCCAGCTTAAGGGAGTCTGTCGGGCCGCTTGAATTTAAGGTCGCCGGACAGGGTTGCTGGATGTTTTCGCCGGTCGTTTGACTTGTTTTTATTGTTTGGGCGGTGAGTCCGCCGGCGGAGCGTTTTTTTCGCGGGGTGGTGCGGTGACAAGATCTTTGACAACAAAGTTGAGACCCGCGACCACTTTGGCCATCTCGGGGTAATTAATTTTGTCGGGCGTATCGGTTGACTTATGGTAATGCGGGTACCGAAACGGAGCGGTATCGGTGACCATGACCCCGGCGTAACCTTCTTGCCAGAATGACCAATGGTCCGACCAACCAACGCCCGGCAACGCATCGGGCAGCGACGCACCTTCGCTGGGGATCTTGGCGTGCTGGCGAAATGTTTTGATCACGCGCCGCTGTAGACTGCGCGAGTTCAAGTTCGCTACAAAACCGATGAAGTTCCCAGTCGAGGGATACATTAAATTCAACGGTGCCGGGTACTTTTGCGAGTTCTTGGCATCCGTGAAATAGCCCATCGTTTCTAAACTCAAGACCGCCTTGATGTCATCGTTGTTTTGCCGGCACTCTTCCGCGTACACCCATGAACCCATCAGACCGCGATTTTGGAAGTAGGGTGGCTCTTCATTGGTCCAAGCAACAAACCGCAAAGTCCGGTCGGGTTTGGATTTGGCAAATTGTTTGGCCAAAACCAGCATCGCGGCCGTACCGCTTCCGTTGTCGTTGGCCCCCGGTGTTCCGGTGAAGCTGTCGTAGTGAGCACCAATGATGATGATTTCTTTAGGAAGCTTTGAACCTTTTATTTCGGCTTCGATGTTATGGCAATCGAATCCGCGGACTTGGTAAGTGTGTCGTCGAGGTTTTAAACCATAGGATTTTAGTTCGGCCTGAACAAAGTCGGCTGCCGCATTGAGCTGCTTCAGATTGCGAAGGTTGCGCTGGCCGATTGTGCGACTCAAATGCACAATGTGTTTTTTCAGTTGTTGCTGAATCGAGGCATTGGTCGCGTTGTTGTCTGTTTCGTTTGTTTTGTTTGTTTCGTTTGTTTCATCCTGCAATGGAATTGGTTCTGGAACAAGATTTTCTGATTCGGCAGTGGTTGTCGCTGCTGTCAGTTCGGGGGCCGAGCTTACCGCAACTGAGCTTCTGGAGAAAGACGTGCCGGGCTGCCGAATGTTTGTCGCCCAAAACACGATTCCCGCAACCAATGCCAAGAACGCAATTCCAAGTAGAACTTTGCCAAACGTCAGGCGCGGTCGGTCGTTCGGAAGACGCGATGTCCGTTTGTCTGGCGATGGCGGTGTTGCGTTGAAAAGCTGCGACGAGTCGCTTTTGTTGAATTTGAAGAATGCCACGACGTGATACT
>CAZROJ010000236.1:0-7010 GCA_964601665.1 uncultured Pirellulaceae bacterium | reverse complement strand
ATTTTTCCTTCAGCCAAATTGCCTATGTGGCAATTTTGGTTGGTACGAGTTTGCTGGCCTATTTTTATCAGGCTTCTTGGTTGCCGTTGCTGACTGGAGTTGCGGTCAATCAAGCGGCGGACAGCGATCACGATCACGATCACGATCATGGGCGCGAAGACGCTGACGATTCCAATTCAACGCTGAAGTTGAGTACGCAGGCTCGACTTAATTTGAATTTAGAGACTCGTCGAGTGTTGCCGGCGGACTATTGGAAGCGATTGGTGATACCGGGGGAAATCGTCGACCGGCCGGGCGTCACGGACCGAAGCCTAACGTCGCCGATCGCTGGCGTGATCACGGAAGTTCATGCTCAGCAAGGCGATATTATTTCACCGGGTGACAGGTTAGTGACGCTGCGTCTTGTGAGCGACTATTTACAAAAGACGCAGGCGGATTTGTTTAAGGCGATTGGCGAGATCGCTATTTTAAAAAAAGAAATCGCCAGAATTCGAACGATGGCCGAAAACGGTATCATTCCTGAAAAACGAATTATCGTGTTGCAGCAAAATGTGCAACGGCAAGAAACGTTGGTCGCGGCCAGTCGGCAGGATTTGATGAGCCGAGGGTTCAGCGAGACGCAAGTGCTGGAGGCGGAGCGAGGTCATTTTTTGACTTCGATTGAAATCAAAGCGCCGATGTTTGAAAGCGATGATTCGCAAACTCGGCGTCCGACTGGCGTACCGGCGAGTGCGGCTTCTTTCAAAAAGACACCCGATCGGCCAGGGCAATCGTTTTACGAGGTTCAGGAGCTGATCACGGAGCTTGGTCATCAAGTCGCTTCCGGCGAACGAATTGCCGTGTTGTCGGATCATCAGCATTTGTTGATTCGGGGCCACGCATTCAAACGCGAAGCGATCAATATCGAACAGGTGATGAAGAATCGGTGGAACGTCGACGTTGAGTTTGTCGACGATTCGCCGTCGAATTGGCCACAGCTCGATCGAGCGTATCAAATTCGTCATCTGGCCAATGAAGTGGATTCGGAGAGCAATACGTTTGATTTTTTTATTCCAATGGAAAATCAATCGCGAGTGTACGAGACGGACGATCGCACATCGATTGTCTGGCGGTATCGACCTGGGCAGCAGGTGCGTCTCAAGGTGCCGCTGGAAAAAATCGAAAACGTTTTTACTCTGCCTCGTGACGCGGTGGTGCGTGAGGGGGCGGAGGTCTACGCGTTCCAAGCGTTTGGAGGGCTCTTTCGGCGATTTCCGGTTCATGTTGTTTTTTCTGATTCGCAGCATGTCGTGTTGGCCAATGATGGAAGCTTTCCCAAAATGACAAACCTTGCGATCAATGGTGCCGCGTCACTGAATCGAGTGCTCAAATCGCAAAGCAATGATGGCGGCAAAGAGTTTCACGTTCATGCGGACGGCTCGGTTCATTCAAACGATGACCACTAGCGACGCGGTTTTCGATTTCGCCCATCCGTCCGTCCGCTGAAATGCATTGCCAAAAAGGCTGCCCCAAGAATGCTCGATTCAATCATTCGCTACGCGCTGCGATTCCGATTTGTCACGTTGCTGGCCAGCGTGATTGCTCTGGTGGGTGGATCGTATTTGGCGACTACGATGTCGATCGATGTGCTGCCGGATTTGGATCGCCCGCGCGTTGTGATTTTGACGGAGTGTCCGGGGCTGGCGACCGAAGAAGTTGAGGCCTTGGTTTCTAATCCAATCGAAATTTCGTTGCTGGCCGCTGCGGGGGTCGAAGATGTCCGCAGTCAAACGACCAGCGGTTTGAACGTCGTTTTTGTCGAATTCAATTGGAAAACCGACGCGCAGTCCGCTCGGCAAGCCGTTCAAGAACGACTGCGAACGGTGGAAGCCAAGTTGCCCGCTGGAATCGTGCCGCAGATGACGCCGCAGTCGTCGATTATGGGACAGATCATGACGGCTGGGATGTTTCGTCGAGCTGGGCCCAATGGCGGGCGGCTGATTGTGGTTGAGCGTTCGGATTTTGTTGTCGAAATGATGGACGCAGATGGTTTTGAACGAGCTATTGTTTGGCGAGCGACAACGCGAGAGTTTTCTGAATGGAAAAAAGTCGAAACGGAAATCTCGCCGATTGTTATAAGCGAACCGATTTCGTGGCGGACGCCTTTTGTGTTTGAAGTCGACGGCGTGAGGTACAGCCGCGATTATCAGGATGCCATCGATCAATCGATGGAGTTGCGGACGATTGCCGATTGGGTCATCCGCCCGCGTCTATTGCAAGTGCCTGGAACGGCGGAAGTGTTTGTTCAAGGTGGAGATCGAAAGCAGTACCAAGTTTTGATCGATCCGACGGCGTTGTTGGAATACGACGTGAGTCTGCCAGATGTGCATCGCGCATTGTCCGAGAGTAATTTGAACACCAGCGGTGGCTACGCGGTCACGGGAGAGTCTGAACGCCCGATTCGGATTCTTGGTCGCGTCGGACCGGGGCGAAAGCAAGTGATTGCGGACTTGGAAAAGGTGCCGATCAAGCGGGCACAAAAGCGAACGATCTTGTTGGGCAATGTCGCAAAGGTAACCGTTGGTCCTGAATTTAAACGAGGCGATGGAGCGGTCAATGGTCAGCCGGGCGTTGTGTTCACGATCGCCAAACAGCCGCACTTTGATACTCGTCGATTGACCGATGAATTGGTGCGAGCGATGGAGGAGATCGAAGCGTCGCTGCCGGCGGACATTCAAATTGATACTGAACTTTTTCGGCTGCGAGACTTTATCGACCGCGGTGTTTTTAATGTCGCCGAAGCGTTAGTCGTCGGAGCGTTGTTGGTGATCGTTGTGCTGTTTTTGTTTTTGATGAACTTTCGCACCACTCTGATTACGCTGACCGCGATTCCCTTGTCCGTCGTCGTGACAACGCTGGTGTTCCGCGGGATTAGTTATTTCACGGGCACGGAACTGACGATCAATGTCATGACTCTTGGCGGGCTTGCCGTCGCGATGGGTGAACTGGTGGATGACGCGATTGTGGACGTTGAAAATATTTTTCGGCGGTTAAAAGAGAACAACGCGGCGGAGAATCCACGTCCGGCGATTCGCGTGGTTTACGAAGCCAGTTTGGAAGTTCGAAACGCGATTGTGTTTGGCACGGTGGTCGTGATATTGGTGTTCCTGCCGTTGCTGGGGATTGGCGGAATTGTTGGTCGTTTGTTCACGCCGTTGGCGGTGGCTTACATCGTTTCCATTCTGTCTTCATTGCTGGTGTCGTTGACGGTCACGCCCGTGTTGTCGTTTTACTTGCTGCCTAAATCAAAATCGGCCTATCGCGAGGTCGACGGTTTTCTGCTGCGTTGGCTGAAGCGGTTGGCCGCGGGTTTGATTCGAATCAGCATGGCCATCCCGGGGCCGCTGATGCTGTTGACTTGGATTGGCGTTGTTTTTTCGGCTGTGATTTTTGCGAGCTTGGGCGGGAGTCTGCTGCCGGATTTTGATGAAGGAAGCATTCAAGTTAACACGATGTTGCCCACTGGATCTTCGCTGGAGGCATCCAATCGCGTGTCGGCGCAAATCGATCAGACTTTGAATCGCCTGCGCAAAAGTGAGCAAAATCCAGGCGGAGAGGTGTTGGGGTTTGTGCGGCGAACGGGGCGAGCTGAACTGGACGAGCACGCGTTGCCGGTGAATTCATCCGAGTACATTATCAGCATGAATCCCGAGTCGGGGCTTGATCGTGAAGAAGCTAAAAAGAAAATTCGAGATCAAATCGAATCGGATGTTCCCGGTGTATCGATCGAAGTCGAACAGCCTTTGGCTCATATGATCAACCATATGGTCTCCGGCGTTTACGCTCAGATTGCGGTCAAGATCTTTGGTGACGACATTGATGAACTGGAACGGTTGGCCAAGCGAACAAAAGTGTTGCTCGGTGACGTGGATGGGATTACGACACCAATCGTTGAGCCGATTCGTCGAACGGAAGAGTTGCATATTCGTTTGCGGACGGAAGACTTGGCGTATTACGGGCTGACGCGAAAGTACGTTGGCAGCATGTTGCAGACGGCGTTGCAGGGCGAAGTTGTCTCGCAAGTGATCCAAGGGCAACGACGTTTTGACTTGTTGATTCGGTTGGAAGAACAATACCGAACGGACTATACAAACCTGGAGCGTTTGCGAATTGATTTGCCCGACGATCGCGGCCAAGTCGAATTGGCTCAGCTGGCGGATGTGAATCGACGCGAAGGTCCAAATTCAGTTTTTCGCGAGAACGCTCAACGTCGAATTGTTATTCGATGCAACACAGAGGGTCGCGACCTGACGAGTGCGGTGGCCGAAATTCGGACGAAGTTGTCGAGTGAATTGATTTTGCCCAAAGGTTATGCGTTGGACTATTCGGGGCAGTTTGTGACCAAGCGAGAAGCGGATCGTCGCATTTTGATTTTGTCGGGTGTGGCGATGGTGGGCGTCTTTGCCGTGTTGATGATTTTGTTGCCGTCGGTGCGGATCGTGTTGCAGATTTTGAACGCCCTGCCGACGGCTTTTATTGGTGGCGTGATCGCATTGGTTCTGACAGGACAAGACCTGTCGGTGGCCAGTTTGGTTGGGTTCATTTCATTAGGTGGGATCGCTGTGCGAAATGGAATTTTGTTGGTCACCCACTACGTGCATTTGATGCAGCACGAGGGCGAGACGTTTTCGCAAGACATGATTCTGCGAGGATCTTTGGAACGGCTAGCGCCTGTTTTAATGACTTCGTTGACCGCGGGAATTGCGCTGTTGCCACTGGTGATTGGCGGAAATGAACCGGGGCGAGAAATTTTGTACCCGGTCGCGACCGTGATCGTGGGTGGGCTTGTGACGTCGACGTTTTGCGAATTTCTGATACACCCGGGATTGTTTTGGAAGTTCAGCGGCCGTGATGCTCAGCGGCTTGCCAATCGCGATGAAGCCAATGAGATTTAGAAGCGAAGCGGTGTCTTCGGCTACAAGACTTGGCTACAAGACTTGGCCCTATGCAGCCTTTGATTTTTGAGTTTCGCCGGGCAGTCGTTCTAGTGTGGCAGCTCTTAAAAACTGGTTGGCCATAACGCCGTTGACGATCTTGGGGGCGATTGAAATAAAACCAGTGTTGCGAAACGATCTTTCGGTGGCAATGTTACCGGCGCGAACCTGAGCGAGGATTCTTTCTACGCCAAATTCGCCGAAGATTTTTTGGGCGGCCGTTTCGATTAAGACGCTGCCAGTGCCTCGGCCACGGTAACGTTGGTCCAACGACAAATCCAAAATTGCTTCACGACCGCCATCCTGCAACTGGACACTGATTTTACCGATCGGATCTTTTGCATGATTTTGGACAACCCATGCCTTGGCTTCGGTGGATTGTAAATTTTGTTGGAACTGTTCTGCGTGCGTGGCCCACGGGATAATTGAAGCATCCAATGAAACGGATCGGGTTTCTGGGTCGTTACGCCAGTGCCAAAAAATTTCGCAATCGTCAAGCGTTGCGGTGCGAAGAGAAACCATGCAGCCGGCCATGCGATTGACAACCCGTTTGGGGCCTTCGCCATCGACCAGTTCCATCCCGTGGCGTGACATGGAATGGCGGTGGAAGCGGTCGCCGAGTAATTTCTTCAGGGCCGAGACGAGGTCGGTGGAGCGATTGGTTCCTGATTCCGTGGTCGATGCAAGTGACAACGCGGCTCGGTGACGATGCAGAGCTTCAATGACGCTTAGGTTCGACTCGGGGGTCGTGACTAAAATCGAGGGAACTCCTAGGTAAGCCAGTCGGTAGCAACCGGCATGGCCATTGGCCACGGCCAGGTCGGTTCGTTCGGCCAAGGGTTCGATGCGGTCGACGTTTCGATGGATCCGCAGTGTTACTTTTGAATGACGTTTGAAATTTTCAAGCTCGGCAAAATGTCGGTAGTCCGAGGAAGCAACGCAGTCGACGATCAAACGTTTGGAGGCCATGTCCGACAGCGTTTGAAGGGTTCGCAGAGTCCAGTTGTCGAAGTCGGGACCGTGATTCCAGACGAGGATTCGTCGAGCTTGCGCGACAATTTTTCGGCTGGCGGGTTGGGCGACTTTGGCTGAATCAACAAGGGCAAAGGCGGGACCGGTCAACCGCTGGGAGGGCCTGGCTTGCTGTTCAGGCGGTGCCGGTTGGAACAGTTCAGCATCGGTGTCGCCATGGGCAATGGCTAAACTGGAATCACCGCCGATGACCAAGTCGGCGGGAGTCGATCGTTCGTGACCGTCGGCCAAAATTAAAAATTCTGCGGACTTGGAAACGCTTTTGACAAAATCAGAATCAAAAGCGTTCCCACAGATTACCAGCCAATCGGGTTTTTCTAGGTCGATGATTTCCTGAGTTTCAAAACGATCGTCCGGGCTTCCGCTGGTGCAGTCGATTTGATGGACGGACGAGCCCTCGGTCTCGATCCGTCGCAATAACGAATTTGGAATCTCGTTGACGACCATCACGGTTTGTCCGCCGCGTCGACGATATTCTCGGGCGAGAGCCAACATTGCGTTGACTCGTTTGGCACCGATGCCGATTCCAGCGTCAACTCGAATCAGCATTTTGGATTGGCTCAAAGGCATCTGTCACTCCTCCACCTACGTGGTCGAGCCGCGAGAAAATACAAACGCTTTCCAAGCTTTGTCAGCGCGGCCGCGGAGGGTATCGGAGATAGCGTTTTCTGCCAACAGGTATTGAAGATCGCAAAATTGGTTAAAGTCTGTTGCTAGCGTTGGGCAAGAGTCAAACGTTTTGAGTGCTTATCCCACAACCAGTGGGCCGACGGCGCTAGTGCTGTGAATCTCAATTCCGTGTGGTTCTTCGTGCCAGCACCTTTACCAAGCAACCAAGCAACCAAGCAACCAAGAAATCAAGCAACCAAGAAATCAAGAAATCAAGCAACCAAGCAACCAAGAAATCAAGAAATCAAGAAATCAAGAAATCAAGAAATCAAGAAATCAATAAATCCCCAATAATTCCAAACTCCCCTCTCCCCGCAATTCCGGACCTTTGCACTA
>CAZROJ010000235.1:2710-7103 GCA_964601665.1 uncultured Pirellulaceae bacterium | reverse complement strand
GTTGTACCGGAGCGACCGTTGGTAAGCCGTTTTTTAGATTGGCTTTGATTGGCTTAGATTGGCTTAGATTGGCAAAGGCTTCTGAGTTCGTTCTTGAAAATTTTTGGGTTGCGATCCACAGCAAGTGTTTCTTCGCAACGGTTAGAAACGCAACTTCCCGTTGGCAAATGTTAATGACGTCGTCTACTTCGAAAAGTAAATGCGATTTGCTGATTGCCATTTTTTTGTTGGCTGTCGTGTATCAGTCGTTCGCGTGTTTCGATGCCCGCGGACAGGTAGTCAGTGTGGACCCACAACAGTTCAACTTGGCGAGTCGATCGGCAATAGTGGGGCAGACTGAGCCTGCAGTGATTCCGCCTCAAGGCCAAGGCATTGCACCGGCAGGCAGAGCTCAAGCCAGCATCCAAGGGGTTCCAGTGCCGATTGATCGGGGCAATTTGACAGCGCCGGTTCGTTCGCTTGCCAACGTTGTTTTGGGCGGTCAAGCGATCAGCACGCGGACGGTTTTAGGATCAACGCTGGTTCGAATTCGTTCGCAGGACGAAATTTGGCTGGTTTCGGGTCGACGCGATGACGGCTGTTTGACTTGCGAATGGATGATTGACAGCCATTGGGAGCAGATCGCCATCACCAAGCTGACGACCGCTCACGATTCGGACGCGGGAAAGTCAACCGTCGTTTACGTTCATGGAAATCAAACGAACGATGAATACGCACGGGCTCGAGGTTTGCAGTTGTACCAAGAATTGTTTAGTCGCAGGGATTGCGATTGCCAACCTGCTCCTCCTGTTCGTTTTGTGATTTTTGCGTGGCGATCGGAACGCGAAAAAGCGAGGTCCTCGAGTGATTTTAAAATCAAGCTGGCTCGTTCGATTCGCGTTGGCAGCAAATTTCGATGTTTTCTGGATCGGTTCGATTCCCGGAACATGCTGCTGGTTGGTTTTAGCTTGGGGGGTCAGGTGATCTTGAGCGGTTTGCGAGAGCAGCAGCTTTCGGTTGAAGAAGAATCGCAGAAGCGTAAAAGCGGCAAGTACTCCGTCGCGTTAATTACGCCGGCGCTTGATCCCGTTATTGAATCAACTTGTTTGGATGCTGTTGACGGCAATGTATCCGTCTCGCAAACCGTAGCCTTTATCGCTCGTAATGATCCAGCGATTCGAGCGTCAAAAATTCTGACGCAAAGCAGGCGATCACATGTTTGCGATCAACGTGGCGATGAAATTACGTTTGAACGGCTTGGAAAGTGGTGTCCGGGGCAACAATTTGGCAAGGTTCGGGTCGAAGATATTACGGCAGAAGTCAGAAGCTGCCATTCGGTGACGAAATATGCCGAGCAATCGACGACGATCAGAAACGACATCACGCAGCTGTTGGAACTGAACAAGCCTTCGGCGGCGAGTGCCGGCCCGACTTCATTCGTGGCTCCCCTGCCCGCTGCCATACTGCTACCGACTTCCATCGAATAAAAATGGCTCGACCAAGAACAATCTCGGTCGAGCCACGTTAAAGGTTAAAGCTTGGTTTTCGCATTAGACGGCGGCCAATTCTGGCAACTGTTCTGCCAATCGTTTTCGCGCGACGTGCAAACGACGTTTGATCGTTCCCAAGGGAGCGTCGAAATCGTCCGCCATTTGCAGCAACGAATGCCCGTCGACGTAGAACGCCATCAAAGTCTCACGGTCCATTGAACCCAAGCGATCCAAGCCGTCCATCAACTGCTCTTTTCGTTCGAATTCGAGCATTTGATCCGAAGGTAAATCGGTCGACTGCATCGTTGCTTCCAACAATTCAGGTTCGACCGAAATCGCAGGGCCGCGTCGTACCGCTCGATTGATCGCCATCCGAACGGTGATCTGTCGCAACCAACCAATGAAAGCCTCGGGGACTCGCAACTGGTTGATCTTCAACATCGCCTGCACGAAAACGTCTTGGCACAATTCTTGTGCATCGGCGTTGTCACGCAAACGTCGCATTGCGATCGCCATGACGGTTGGTTGGAATCGTTCGAATAAAGATCCGAAAGCGTCTCGGTCGCCGTTTTGAGCGGCGCGAACCAAATCGGCTGTTTGTGTGTTTTGAAAAATAGTGTTATCGATAGCGTTCATCTTGAATCTCTCTCGAATGAACGAACAAAGCGAAAAGCTAAAAGCGGCGGTTTTGTTCGTCGTGAATGGATCAAGGCGACAAACCTGCTTTGACGGAGACACGTAGACACGTGCGAACCGACAATCGCGTCAACGACGCGGGTTTGTCTGCCGTGGGCCTGCTTTGGAATTGCTGTTTACTCGTTTAGCCAGGCGGAGTGCTGCTGAGCGAGTGGCCGGTTGGGGCCAAGTGTGGGGTCTGAGTTGGTCAGACTTCAGTCACTAGCTAATTCGTTGAAACAGTGTTTGCCGGAAGGCTGGTTGGAGGAAACGGAGCATCTGGGAGAGCGGTTGGTGTATCCCGGTGGGATATCTGCCGGATAATGTCAGACTGGATTCATCACCCAGTAGGACCGGTTCCAACTCGCCTCGTTTGCCCCGGCCGAAAATCGGCCCAGCACAATCATGCGGCCACGTCGCGGGTTCCGTATTGCCATTGCGTGACATCACGGTGGCCTTGGCGCTGAAACGTGAAATAACGTTTGCGATCGAGCTAATTGTGAATGTATTACGCATCTCAATACTCCCGCGTGCTCAGGCACGCCATTCGAGAGAACTACTTAAAAAGTCGGTTTAGCCATCCGATGACTAAACGGGTCATGGCCGAGGCCACGGTTGGCAAAATCAGCCGTTGCAGTCAAGTAACACTGCGAGCTTTGTTTTCGCCGAGGAAGTGTAACGTCAATCTGGCCAAAATCAAAGAAATTTTGGCTTGCCTATTCGTTACGACGGGATAGAGATAGATTCGACGTTCAGGTTCGCTGATTTATTGGCTTTTTTCTAAAACCTAAAAAAACCCGCAAAAACACTTGGGAACGAGGGATTCTGGTGCCTTGCAATTTCGATGATCTCGCAAAAATGAAGAGCAATATCGCCAAAACCGGTCGGTTTGTACTGTTGAAACATTCGGTGCCCGAGACATTTCGGCAAGCCACCGGTCGAGGCGATCACTTTGATTTGATGCTCGAGTCATCACCCGAATCAGCGCTTTGGACGTGGGCAATGGACAAAAATGTTTTCGATGGCGATGGCGGTTTTTCCCGCTGCCAAGCCGATCGTCTGCCCGATCACCGGCGAATCTACCTCAATTTTGAAGGAGCCGTTTCAGGTGGACGCGGGTCGGTCAAGCAAATTGGCTCGGGTACTTTCAGCGTGTTGGAGTCGAGCGTTGGTTTGACCCTGGCTATCGTCTCCGGTTGCGATGACGTCGCGGGAGAATTGGTTTTGACACAGAGCGAAAACAACGTTTGGAGTCTCGAGTTCCAACGTAAATGAAGCCAATCGGAATGGGCAGTCTAGCTGTCACTTAATAAAATTCGAATTTATCTTGTCCTCGCGAACCGGTGATCGCGTGTATGCCCGCTGAGTCTAGCTTCGGTGCTGACTCTCTGTTCATTTTCAATTTTGGGATGAGGTAGGCAATGAGTTCAAGCACGGCCATGAATTGGTTTTTAGTATTTGTTTTTGCGATTGGTATTTCTTGTGAGATTCAATCCGTCTGTGACGCGCAGGGGCGAGGCCGAGGTGTTCGGGGTGAAGGTCCCAATCAAGACGATCGGCGTGGCAGGCGAGGCAATGGTCAGCGAGGCAAACGGCAGGCGGATGATGGAACTTCGTTGATCAAAGGTGAATTCGCTCCCGATTTCACATTGAAATCCTTGGATGGTAAGTCGGTCACCAAGCTTGCTGAGTTTCGTGGCAAAAAACCTGTCGTTTTGTTTTTTGGCAGCTACACCTGACCACCGTTTATGAATTCCGTCGGTACGATGGAACAGATGTTTAAGAAGTACAAGGGCGTGGCTGAGTTTCGGATGATCTACATCCGAGAGGCACATGCCGCGGACGGTCAACGACCGGGGCGTCTCGGGCAGCAATTGGAAATCAACGAGCATCAGAATTATCAAGATCGATGCGATGTTGCAGAGCGGCTAATCAAAGATCGTAAGTTGACCATGCCGATGTTAATTGACGACTTTACAAATTCGACAGATTCGGCTTACCAAGCCAAGCCAGATCGTGTTTTCCTCGTCCGGACGGATGGTCGACTGGCAGTTGCTGCCGACCGAGGGCCTCGTGGTTTTGCGCCGGCATTGGAAGAGTGTAGTGCTTGGTTGGAGCAATACTCGATCAAAAAAGAGGAACCCAAGCTGTCCAAAACTACTCTCGATGCAGCCAACCTCAGATCAGCAAAGCGAGACAGTGGTACGACGAAAAAAGGCAACCAGAAAGCTGGTGGTAAATCGAAAGCT
>CAZROJ010000235.1:0-2610 GCA_964601665.1 uncultured Pirellulaceae bacterium | reverse complement strand
GAAAGCTGGTGGTAAATCGAAAGCTAAATCGCTGTTGAATCTCTGAACGAGGCCAATTCGGAACCAAGTGAATTTTGCGGTTCCGGTTCTCGTTCTTTTTTTTGACTGGGCCATTATACTGATGCAAAAGCATTTCTGATGTTCAAGCCTAGCCGTGAATGCCGTGTCCCAATCTACACCGACGACCGACCGTTCGTCTCAAAATCAAAGTTCGCTGCAAATCGGCGATGCGAGTTTTATTGTCGCGCGTCCGCATTCTTTTGGGATTGTGATTCAAGGTCTGGACCAGTCGAGCGTCAAGGGTGACTTCGATTTCGAATCCGAGATGGCTCGAGACTATTTGCACCAAGTGTTACTGGCTCCGGCTAATCGAGATGATTTTTTTAAGTTGATCGAAACGGAGAAGCTGGTCGTTTGCAAAAATGTTCATTCAAACGATCCAACCTATCGACGAGTTCGCGGCAAGTCCAGCGGCAGCAAGTTGAGCCAAGCCGAGTACTATCATCACGACGGTTGCAGTTGCCCGGTCAAGCCGCAGGT
Source organism: uncultured Pirellulaceae bacterium (assembly GCA_964601665.1). Lineage (GTDB taxonomy): Bacteria > Planctomycetota > Planctomycetia > Pirellulales > Pirellulaceae > Mariniblastus. The sequence goes on along the minus strand of CAZROJ010000235.1, from coordinate 2,070 downwards.
GGTTGAAATCCGTATGCCCCATCAGTCGGTCCAGCGTCACATCGCAACGGCGATCGCTCCTTTTGCCGATGTGATTCCTGCGATGCTGCGAGCGTTGCCGGAGCGGTTGTTGGACGATGCGACGGCTCAAACACAAGCCGATTTTTCAGTGCCGCTTGACCAGCGACCTGCTGCGGCCACATGGGATCGAATCCAAGGCCGGATCACGCGGCTGGTTCGTAAGGATTTGGACGCCCAAGCGTGCCGAGCGTACTTCCGCGAAGTCGATCGATTGTCCCATGCCTATGTGTTGCCGTGGGAAATGGGCGAAAGCCGTTTGATGCTGAACAATCACGATGACCTTGTTCAGACCATGCAACATCGACGCGCTCTGCAACAACCCAAAAGTGAAAGCGACGCGAACGGAAGCTTGGTCAAACGCTGGACATCCGAAGAGTACCCTGCCAAGGCAGCCGAGGAATGACTCAACATTGACCTTTTCATCTAGGCTCGGCACGCAACCAACTCAATCGCGTCGAGCGACAATGTCGCTCGATTCTCCGAATCGATAGCGCGCCGAGGTTTTGGGTGTCAAACAGGGAAGTGGTTCTTGAGGGGTGCCTTGGCGGATTGTTGAGCCTGCTGGACTCATTTTTCGTCTTCGTTGAATTGCCCGAGCGACCTGATGGATTCGCTGGCACTTTTCCACTGTATTTTGAATGAAGCCTGGCTGTTTGGGAGCTTGGGGCAGTCTCGGTGGGGCTCGGATTCAAAACATCTTGCGATAGGATCAGCAAAACCTCTACAAAGTGGTAACGGGTAATGTTCGAGCGGACGATCTATTTATGAATTCATCTAGCGAAATTGCAGCGGCGGTCGTTTCCGCGAGCCGTCGGTGGTCGTTACGAGGCCGGGTGTTAATGATGCGCCGGTTCAGGTTGCAATCAAGCGTTCGATTCAATGCGGCGATGGTTTGGGCTTGGGTTTGGGTTTGGGTTTGGGTTTGGGCTTGGGCTTGGGTCGCCCTGTTTTCGACGGGGTGTTCTACCGTTGTCAATCGCTCGTTGTCACACCAGCGAGCACTCGGCGCTTGGGACAACAGGATGGGCGTGGAGTGCGTCGATCCCGCAACGACGCAGGCCGAGCATTTGCTTGCCAGCCGAGTTGATCGTGGCGACAAGTCGGCGCGAATCGCTGGCGTGAAGCTTGACCAAGAATTGTTTTCAGCGGGACATGGGAATGATGGGTTGGCGGACAGCGATCGAGTCATCGCAGCTGCGATGGTTGACGACGTTTTTGAGACTCCTGCGAAAGCGACGGGTGTGGGTTCGTTCCCGGATGAGTTTCAACCAAAAATACAAAATACGTGGCGTCTGTTACTCAACGACCAAAAAGAATTTTATTTGTCTTCCGATCTTCGGCCGGCAGTGCTTACGCTGGGTGTCTCGGCCATCTTAAGTAACACGTCGATGGACCAAGAGTTTGCCGATTGGTATCAAGATGACGTTCGGTCGGAGTCGTTGGACGATGTGTCCAGAGTTGCCAAAATGTTTGGCGAGCATTGGCCGATGATGGGAGCCTATGCCGCGGCTTCGTTGACCGGCCGTTTGTTGGATAACGATTCGCGTTTAGCGGCTTGGGGCGACCAGAGCACTCGCAGTATGTTGGTCGGCGTTCCGCCGTTATTGTTTTTGCAGAAGGCGATCGGGTCGAGTCGACCGAATGATGTCCCGCCGTCGTCGAAATGGGATTTTTGGAACGACGAAAATGGAGCCAGTGGGCACACGTTTGTTGGAGCGGTACCGTTTTTAGTGGCCGCTCAAATGACAGACGACGCTCGATGGAAAACGACTTGGACGGCCCTGTCAACGTTGACTGGTTGGTCGCGCATCAATGATAACGACCACTATTTATCGCACGTGATTGTCGGTTGGTGGTTGGCGTATAGGGCGACGCGCAGCGTGGATCGATCCAATGCGGGGCCGTTCAAAGTCCGACCGCTTTTGCAAAACGGCGGTCTGGGCCTGGGGGTCGATTGGAATTATTGAATCGACCGGGTTTGGAAACGGCTGGACATAGTCCAATTTTAAG
>CAZROJ010000234.1:0-7157 GCA_964601665.1 uncultured Pirellulaceae bacterium | reverse complement strand
GTTTCTCACTCCTGTTTCAACTTGGACAGCGAACTAGCGTCCTTTGTTCGTCATTTCGACCAAATCTTTTAGCATTTCGCTGGCTTGGCCGTTGTCGATCGCTGTCGCACAACGCTCGGCACCCAATTCCAGATTATCTGACAAACCAGAAATCCAAAGGGCCGCTGCGGCGTTGGCAATCACGATGTCACGAGCTGCCCCGCCGTGGCCGGAGAGGACTCGCTGGATGATCTCGGCACTCTCTTTGGGATCGCCCGCCTTGATCATCATCAGGCTACTTTTTTCCAAACGAAAATCAGACGCTGCCAAGGTTCCTTCGGTGACAAATGTTTTCCGCACTTCGGAGACGTCTGTCGTGTCGGCCACTGAAATTTCCCCCAAACCATCTCGCGAGTGAACCACCAACGCGCGTTCGGTTCCCAGTTTGGCTAATGCTTTGGCAATCGTTTGACGCGTTTCAGGTCGCCCAGCTCCTAAAATTTGATAGGGCGCGTTGGCGGGATTGCACAGCGGTCCGAGCAAATTGAAAATCGTGGGATGGTCCAGCGACTTGCGAACCTTCATGACGTGCTTGACCGAAGGATGGAACAGCGGTGCAAAACAAAAACACAGCCCAAGCTGGTCGAGGCATTTCTGAGTCGTCTCGATGGAGCACTCAACTTTGACGCCCAGTTCTTGCAGCACGTCGGCCGAACCCGTGCGGCTGGTCGACCGGCGATTGCCATGCTTGGCCACAGACGCTCCGGCGGATGCGGCTACGATCGCTGCGGCGGTCGAGATATTGAACGTCCCTGCGCTTCCGCCACCCGTGCCGCAAGTATCGACGCAGTTTTCGCGCCGGGTGCGAATGGGCGTCATGTGCTTCCGCATCGACGCGGCCGCACCGGCCAGTTCGTCGACTGTTTCGCCTTTTTTGTGCAAGGCGACCAGTAACGTTTTGATTTCTGAATCGGAACAATCGCCGTTCATGATCGAATCGACGACTTGTGTCATTTGCTCCTGGGTCAGGGATTGGCCCTCGGAAACTTGTTTCGTTGCATCAACTATCAACGGAACATCCTTTTACTATTTTATAAAAAATTCACGCCGCGTAAAAAATCACGCTCAAATTACTTCCCCTGATTCTATCATCATCGCTCGTTCACTTCACGCGAAGAACCGGTTTTTCTCTTGTGACGGGCCATGGGGAATCCTACAATCCGCCCAATCGGTTTACCGGGAATGGGAACTGATGGTCTAATTTGGAGCTTCAATGCCTCGAAAAGTTATTATTGACTGCGACATGGGCACCGACGACGCTGTCGCACTCTGCATGCTACTGTTCGAAAAACGGATCGACGTCGTCGCGGTAACGGCTGCCGAAGGCTGCGTGACGGCCGATCAAGCCAACAGTAACCTCCAAGCGATCGTTTCGGAACTCGATCCGTCTCGCTATCCACGGCTGGGCGTCGCTCAAGCCGCCGAAGATGCTCCGCCGGTCGACACGCGATATTTGTACGGCGAGGACGGGCTTGGGAACGCGAATCTCGGCACCTCGCTGCGACATAACGCCGTGCCAGCCGACAAACTGATCATCGATACGGTTCGGGCTCATCCGGATGACGTGACGATTCTTTGCCTAGGCCCCGCTACCAATATCGCCAAAGCAATCCGTCGCGACCCCAAGCTCACGTCCCAGATTGATCAAATCATTTTGACCGGCGGTAGCTTGGATGGCTGCGGTAACATCTCCGCTTGTTCTGAATTCAATTTTTATTTTGACCCGCAGAGTGCCAGGGCCATTTTAAATTCTCGTGTGACCAAAACTTTGGTCCCTCTGAACGTGACGCGAGGCGTATCGTTCGGGCTGGATTTTCTCGAGGAACTTCCAAACGAAAATTCGCGGACGGGTCATTTCCTGCGACAAATTCTGCCTCATGCGTTTCGGTCTTACCGGCAACATCTTGGCCAGGAATCGATCACGCTCAACGATGTCGTCGGCGCTTTGGCTTTGATCGAACCGGATTTGTTCGAATTTGAAATGCTTGCCTGCGACGTCGAAACCGAAGGCGAATTGACTCGCGGCATGCTGGTGGCCGACCGACGCTTGCAGCCCGAATGGCGGCCCAACGTCAACGTTGCGACTGGTCTAAACGTTGACCAAGCAAAACAGTACATCATCGACCAACTGATGGTTTCGGGTAACGCGTCGATTTAAACGTTTGGCGAAATAAAGGCGTTTGGCAGAATAGAATTTGCCAACCAACGCGTTCGACAATGGAAAGTCAAGCCAGCAGGCTCGCTTGAGCAGTTCGTAGTCGAAGTGGCTACGATTCAATGCTGCTGGTTCGTACTTCCGGACGCGGAGCCTCGTTGACTACCTGAATCTTAGCTGGCACGATTCACTCGCGGGCTGAGTAACTTTTTCGGTCGCGGACGACGATGTCCAGCGTATGAATTTTCCCCGATCGAAAAATCTTCAGCGGCACCTTGGTATTGACTCGCGTCAGACTCACCTTGGTAACCAACTGCGAATCGTTGCTGACGCGTTTTCCGTCAAATTCCAAGATAACATCGCCCACCCGCAGGTTCGAACTCGACGCCGGCGAATTCGGCGTGACCGAAGTCACGAGAGCTCCGTGGGCCACGTCGAGCCCCAACGAAGCGGCTTTGGAATAGTCGTACCGAGCGTCCAACGATACGCCTAAAAACCCTCGTCTGACGGAACCATAGTCGATCAAATCGCTGACCACTCGCATGGCCATATTGATGGGAATGGAAAATCCGATTCCGTCACTGCCACCGCTGTTGCTGGCGATCGCAGTATTGATGCCGATTACTTCGCCCTTCAAATTGATGAGTGGCCCCCCGCTGTTGCCGGGGTTGATCGAAGCGTCGGTTTGGAAAAAATCTTGATAGCGGACACCTTGAGGGCCAAGATCTAAGTCATGCCGGTGCGTGGCAGAAACGATTCCGTAACTTACTGAATGGCTGAGCCCAAACGGACTGCCGACAGCGACCACAAAGTCTCCAATTTCGACTTTGTCGCTGTTGCCAATTCGCGACGCCTCCAAACGTGTGCTCGACAATCCGATCACCGACAGATCGGTTTCGCGATCATGAATCAATCGATTGGGGAAATAGATCTTGCCGTTGACTTCGACTTGAATGTCCGCGGCGCCGGCATCTTCGATCACGTGGAAGTTTGTCACCACGTAAAACTTGCCGCGGTATTTGACGACCACGCCCGAACCAGCCTCTTCAATGACCACGGGCTTGCGTTTGCTGGTCGAGTTCGCGGATCGTTTGGGACGTTTCTTCGCTTCAATATGAGCGACCCCTGGACCGGCGGCTTTGACGATTTTTTTCAATAGCGAATGCTGTCGACGCGTAGCTTCTGCCTCGATCGCCAGCACTCGATAAGCGCGATCTCGTTCGTCCTCGGTGATTTTTATTGTTTGTTGAGCACAGGCATTACCCGAGGTAAAAAACGCTACGACAAACAACGACAACGCCGACAAAACCCCGATGACGCTTTGGCGTCCGGCAAAGGTTTGACGAGACATTGGTTTTCGTGTTGTGTACAGCAATCCGATAATCATGTTGCTTTGTAGGGTTTGACGGCGACGAAGTTAAACGATTCTGAGGCCAATAGGTGATTCGACGATCTCAGTTTTCCTGATTCGATTCAAACGACGACCGGTCGTAGCAGTTAGGAAAAATTGCCATGCGATTGTCGCTAAAATCGAGCCCAAAAACTTGCAGGCGTTTTCTGTTTCGATGACGCACTGTTTGCTTTGGCCAACACGACGGTTGCAAGTAAGGGACCAAACCACCGAACGTTTCGTTTCGCAAACATAGCCATGCCACTATAGGACGCGTTTTTCACAAAAACCGACTTGTTTTCCCAATGTTTTTCAACGTTTAGCTCGAAATCAAGACCGCTCGACTACTCGCCCGTTTTTGACGTTTTTTATCCGCAGGCGAATTGTACGATCGAAAGCGCCGCCCTCACTGATGACGAAAACCCTCATTTCCCTTTGGTTGTTTACTTTTTGCATCATGCCGCTTTATTGTTACGCCTAGTTGTAGCAATTGTTTCGTTTTTTGCTCCACATCCACCTGCTACTGCGAAAATTAGCAAAAAGTTGTGCCTCTAATTTGACTGTGCCCCCGGCGAAAGCTAATTACTGTTGCCCCTACGGTTGCCAAAACCGTTTCGTCAACCAGCGTTAGCAAAACCGTTGTTAACGATGTTGCATGAACTAAAAGAAAAGCGTTATGACTAATCAAAAAACTCCCCTACTATTTTCGCTCAGCGACGGCCGTCGAATTTCTGTTGACCAAGCCAAGAGCGTGCTTCAGATTTCAGATCGTGGAACTCTGCGACGCTGCATGGTCGTTCGTGGTAGTCAAGGCGCCGCGATCTATAACGCCCATGGCGATGTCCCAATCAATGGCGCTCCGAGCTCAAGTCATTGGCTCAAGCCGGGCGACCAACTGGAATTCAGTCCCTCGTTAACAGCAACGGTCGAGCAGATTGGCGAACTACAACAGGCCATCGTGGAACTCGAATTGCCAGTGCAACCGACAAGCGAACCGGAAGCATTTAAGCCGGCGACCGAGGCCGATACTTTTGTGCCCGCCACGGATGCTACCACCACCGCTCCGGAGCCAATGGAGCCGATAGCTGCGGCACTATCGCGTTTGACGTCCACCGGCGCACTCGATTCATCCGAAAACACAATCACGCCGGTCACGCAAGCACCCAACATTGAACCTGAACTTGCCGACCCAGCCAACGACTCAGCATCGCCCGCGACCGGCCTGGCCGCTGAACTGTTAAAACAAATCCAAGCGGAAGAAGAAAACGAAGCCACCGGCACACCAACGCCGACCCACAGCCCCGTTGCCGGTGGCATTTCGTTGACTCCAGAAGCCCCCGAAGCTCAATCCGCTGAGCTAAGCAATGTTCTCCAAAGCTTGGCGGCTTTGAAAAACGATCCGCAGCCAGCGACCGCATCCGAAGCAGAATTCCAACAACCGGCGGTTGAAGATACAGCCGAACCCTCCGAAAGCCTCGGCATGATCGTGCCGGAAAATAAAACTCAACCCGACGAAGAAGAAACTGCTCCAGCCAACGAGCCATCCGAGAGCGTCGCGGCGATGCTTGAACGCATGAAAGCTGAAGGACAGTGGAACGGATTGCCTGACGACGAGGATCCGGTCGCACCCGTTCAAGAAATCCCACAACCGGTTCCAGAACCAACACCCACTCCCGAACAACCAGCGGCCGTGGCCAATGAATGCGAAGACGATGTTCAAAGCTACATGTCACAATTGCTTAATCGCATGCGTGGTGATGTCGCCGTCGAAACGCCTTCGTCGACCAATCAAGAAGTTGCTGACGAGAGCAATCAGGCCGAGCACGAGGTCTCGTTGGAAAAGGCGATCGCGAAGTTGCGCCCCGAGGAATTCGTGCCAAAGTCAAAAGCCAAGCGAGTCGAAGGCTGGCAAGGAATGCGTGAGCTTGCAAACTCGCAAGTTCGCAATGCCATCGATAAGTCTCAAGAAAAGAAACGCATGAAATCGGTTAGCACCGTGCAGTTAGGCATCGGCCTTGCCAGCGGCGTGTTGGCGATCTACTTCTGGATGGGCTCCAGCTTCGGAGCCATGTCTGCATCGATGGCGGTCGCTTGTGTCATTTGCAGCGGCTATGCGATCTATAAAGCGTACGTGAACGTACTTGAAGGTCATTTACCTCAAGTCGTTGCCAAATGTTCGATGCAACTGCCCAACGCAAAAAACGTCGCCCCCCTGCTGCCTGCCGAGCAAACGACTGCCGCTAACAAGTAGTGCCCGCGAACAACACACTCGCACGGCCGTTAGCGGATCGACAACAAGTGAAGCGTCTGCCACTCATTTGCCTTTTTCGACGAATCCCAGCAGCAGCTCGCGTATGTTGCCATCAATCGGAACGGACTTACCCGTATCCCGATCGATTAAAATAAAGTGGAATAAACCGGTCACAGCCGCCGATTCGTCACCGCGGTGCGCTGATTGTTTGACCTCCCCACTGGCAGTTCCCAACGTGTCCAGCCAAGTTTTGATTGTGATCTCATCGCCTTCGCTCACCGGCTTACGGAATCGCAAACGCAGGTCCATGATAATAAAACCGAGATTCCTGTCCCGTAGCAGCTGAATAAGGCTGATGTCTTCGGCATAACGCCACCTCGCTTCTTCAAAAACCTCCAAATAGCGGCTGTTGTTCACATGGCCAAAGGCATCCGTGTGAAACGTTCGAATCGTTATTTGAGTTTCGTGGATCATAAAATTGGTTCCGCAAATGTTTATGTGCAACGCCCTGCAGACTTCAATTTAACCATTGTTGTATCCGCCGCCCATCGGTTCTAATGCCAGCGAAGTTTGCAGCAAAACCACCCACGCTAACCCCCAGCCCAACACGCATGACAAACCCTCCGTCGAAAACTCCTCGAGTGAGCGTTTTTCGCTTATTTCGCAACCGGGTCATCGCCGGACTGTTTGTTGTCCTGCCAATTTTCATCACCTACGTCGTGCTGGACTGGATGTACGACTTGCTGTACGGCTACGCGCTGAAACCGATCTCCAACTGGCTTCGAATCGCGTGGGATCTGGAACTCGAAGACAAAGACCCCTCTTGGGTGCTAACGTTTTTTCTTTCTTTAGCCGCCCTGATGCTAGTCGTGTCATTGCTGTACGTGGCAGGCATGTTTTTTCGATCGCGCCTGCATCAGCTGGTGAACTGGATCCTGCTAACGGTGCCCGGCGTTAAAACGATTTACTCGGCAGTCAGCAAAGTTTTCGATGTGATCTCGCGTTCGCAGCAGGAAGAACGACAATTCAAACGAGTCGTTTTAGTCCCATTTCCCAATACGACAATGAAAGCGCCGGCGTTTGTGACGGGCGAAAGCAAGGACGTCCACACCGGTCAAACGATTTTGAGCGTCTACGTTCCGACCACCCCCATCCCAACTTCAGGGTACATGTTGCTGATTCCGCAACATGAAGTCATCGACCTGAATTGGGATTTGGAAGAAACTCTCCAAGCGATCGTCTCGGGCGGTATTACCGTTCCCGAAACCGTGACCTACGTACGCGAACCGACCAGTTCTTCGAGTTGAACTTAGAGAAACTTG
>CAZROJ010000233.1:0-7197 GCA_964601665.1 uncultured Pirellulaceae bacterium | reverse complement strand
CTTGGTTGCTTGGTAAAGGTGCTGGCACGAAGAACCGCACGGAATTGAGATTTGCAGCACTAGTGTGCGAACAACTTCCCACCACCGACTTAAGGCAATCAGGATCGTCGCTTAAAACGATTTCCAGCATCTCGCGATCGCCCAAAGCGACCGCCATGAAAACGTCTGGCGTGGCTCCCGCTTGAATCAAACACAAACATTTTTCGGGCGACTTGACGGCGTATTGGGCAGTCGTTGCCGAGTGATCCAAACAACGCAGATCAACATCTGCTCCCAACTCCAGCAGCAAACTGCAAACCTCAACACCCACGGCAACATGCAAAGGCGTCTTCCCGTCTCCACCCCGCGCGTTCACGGCCGCAGGATCGCGATCAATAAACTCTTTGACCAGCCCGTACTCATCCTGTTCAGCGGCCGAGTGAATATCAAATCGAGCGCCGCGTTTAACCAAAAATTCTGCCGTGTGCTTGCTAACGCCGTCCAGCACCCCAAAACCGCCAGCCCACCATTGCAAACGCTGGTTGATGTCAGCCCCATGCTTTAACAGCACTTTAATCATGGCTTCATTTTGCTTGCAAAACACGACCGCTGGCGAATCAAAATCGAACCAACAAGCGTCAACTTCGGCCCCCAGCTGAGCCTCTTTACCCAGTAGATCATCGAGTAAATTCGCATCTTTACTGCGAACTGTCTGAATGAAACGTTCTTTCAATTCTCGACTGACGTTCCTATTCTTCGCATTCTGAGGCAGGATGATTGGTTTTTGTCGCGCTTGCTTGACGTTCTGCAGTCCCGTGAAACAATTGACCGACTAGTATTTTAATCAACATTAAAATCTACCCGCTGATGGCAGTTCGTTTGAAACGGTTCGCCCTGCAACCGTTTCAAACTAAACGACATCAATAGCCCGCAGCTGTGTTTGCATAACCTGAGGCCGTTCATGCTGAGTTTCGTTTGCAGAGTTGGCAGAGTTCACGTCGCCCTCATTTTTTGCGCACTCGTTTTGAGTTCGCCAAGTTTAACTCATGCGCAAGACGCGACACCTGCTACTGGCTCGAACGCCCCACCGCCCAGCCTTGCCGAACTAACCGGCCAATTCGTCGACATTCAAACGACCAACAAGTATTTAACTCACGTCAAAGTCACAGAAATTGAAGCGGGCAAAGTTGAAAACAGCCTTAAGGCGATGAAAGTCTCTGGCGTTCGTGCTCGTTTGCGAGGCAACAAAATTGTCGAGATTTTTCGGGAGGGGCAGCCGATGGATCTTACCTACGACCGAAAACGCGGCCTGGTCCACGACCCAGAAAAAAGAGCGGCTCGGCTGGCCTACATCGAAAAAGTTAACGATCGCCTGAGCTCCACCGGTCACCATTTATGGGAAGTGCTGACCCACGACCAGCAACTTGAATTTCTTCGCAAACAAGAAAAGTTCATCGGCAAGATCCGTGCTGCGATGCCCAGCGTTCGCTGGCGACTGGTGGAAACCAACTACTTTTTCTTTTTGACTGATTTAACGCCAACGGAAGTCAACGGCTACATTCGCTATTTGGATGCGATGTACGAAGAGCTTTGCAAAGCGTTCGGGATCCCGCCGGGAAAGAACATTTGGTGTGGCAAATGCATGGTCGTGGCCTTTCGAGACAAAGCGACCTACTTGCATTTTGAATCGGCGGTGATGAAGTACAACAACGCCGAAAACACCCAAGGGCTATGCCATCAAGAAATGGATGGCTCCGTATTATTTGCCGGTTACAAAGGCACCAATAATTTCTTCGGCCAGGTCTTGGTTCACGAGACATCGCACGGGTTTGTACACCGCTATCTGAGTTCGGCTCGAGCGCCATCATGGCTGAACGAAGGCATGGCCGACTGGCTGGCCCATCAAATTGTCAAAGGAAAAAAAATCCCCAACCGGCAACGCAACTCAGCCGCCAAAATGAAACTCCAAGGCGGTTGGGGCGATATTTTGACGGCAGAACGAATCAGATCCGAACACTACGGCGTGTCGTCGGTCCTAGTTGATATTTTGCTCAAACGTGACCGCGACGGTCAATTCAAAAAGTATTTTGACGGCATCAAAGAAGGCCGCGATCCCGAAATGTGCTTGAAGGAATACTTCAAACTCAACTACAAAGATCTCGAGATTTTATACGCTCAACGAATTGCAAATTGGAATTGACCGAATCGCAATCGAGTCCGGCCGGCATGGCCACGGCAGACTTAGTCCAATACGATTTATTCAATCGCATCAAGCGTTCCGTTTTCCTTCTTCATTTTTGTTCTATCGGCAACTACCAATGTTTTTGATTCAACGGTCGGCCCTGTTTTTTTTGCTACTCCTATCGTCCTGCTTTGGCTGCAGCTGGGTCAACGCTCAGCCCCCGTCCGAATCAAAAAAACAAGTCGACGACAAACTTGAAAACAAACTCCAGATCGAAAAACAAGCGACCGGTTCGCTCGATTTGACAAAAGCCCCCGACTCGATTCGCTTCGCCACCTTCAACGTTTCTTTTCACCGAAAATCAGCGGGCGAGTTGGCGATGGAGCTTGAGGAAGCCAACCCTAAAAAAATGCAAGCCAAACAAATCGCTGAAATCTTGCAAACCGTTCGTCCCGATGTCGTTTTGCTGAACGAGTTCGACTTTGACGGCGATGGCCGAGCCTTAAAGGCGTTCCAGAAAAATTACCTCGCCGTCAGCCAAAACAAAAAACAACCGATCGAGTATTCCTATTCTTTTTATCTGCCGGTGAACACAGGCGTCGATTCAAGGATCGACTTAAATGGAGACGGTGAAACCGAAACGGCGAACGACGCCTTCGGATTTGGGCTCTACCCAGGCCAGTACGGCATGGCTGTTTTGTCAAAATTCCCGATCAAAAAAAATCGAGCAAGAAGCTTTCAAAAGTTTCTCTGGAAAGACATGCCGGGGCACCTGATGCCATTCAAACCAGGCACCGAAACCCCCTATTACTCAGCCGCCGCGACCGAGGTGTTTCGGTTGTCGTCCAAGAGCCATTGGGATATCCCGATCGAAGTGAATGGGAATCTGATCCACTTTTTGACGGCCCACCCTACCCCCCCCCGTTTTGAGGCACAGGGAGCTGGCCACCGCCGGCGGCACCCCGCCCAGATCCGGATGTTCGCCGATTACGTGACGCCCGGTAAAGCGAGTTACCTGTACGATGACAACGGCAAAGCCGGCGGTTTGACCGCAGGAGCAAAATTCGTAATTGCTGGCGACATGAACGCCGACCCGATCGATGGCGACAGCAGTTACAACGCGGCGTTGCAACTCACTAAGCACCCGCTGATCAACCAAGCGAAAACGCCAGCCTCAGCCGGCGGCACTTTTTACTCGAAACAGCAAGGCGAAAAAAACAACGAACACCGGGGAGACGCTCAATTCGACACCGGCGATTTCCGCGACAGCTCGGTCGGAAACTTGCGACTGGACTATTGCCTGCCGTCTAAAAATCTATCGATCCTTAAAAGCGGAATCTTCTGGCCAACTCCTGAACAAGCTGGATTTGGACTCGTTCTAGCCAGCGACCACCGTTTGGTCTGGATCGATATAAAATAAAGCGAGTCGCTGGCGGGTTTTGTTCGGCGGACCCAAAGTCGTTCAACTTTCCAAGTTGAAAACGTGAATCTCGGAAACGTTTAACATAAAAAAACGTCGATCACAATCTTGCTATGGGCAAGCCAACAACGGTCAGCTTACGCTCCGACGCTTTCGCCGGCGTCCAGCTTTTCCAACCAAGGGTCCAAGTCGTCGAACATTACACCCGGACTGCGATCGAAGACTCGGCCCACCAACAGGTCCGTCAAGTTTTCGCCGTGGTGCGGGTACTCTTTCATGAAATCAGCAAAGCTGAACTTTTTGTTGTAGAAAGTCCGAACCAGCTTGCGGATCCACTTCACGCCTTGGTCGTACTCGCGTTCCCAGCGTCCGAGTTGTTTCGCCGAGACATCGCCGGCATGCAAACCCTCGGCCACCGCTTCGCCAGCCATCACCCCTGACTTGAGTGCCAGGAAAACTCCCGACGAGTAAATGGGGTCGATAAAGCCACCAGCGTCACCGACCAAGACCCAACCGTCGCCCGCTTTGGCCGACGTTTTGTAGGAGAATTCCTTGGCGACATTGAATTTGCCGACTTGGTTGGCATCCTGCAATCGTCGCTGCACGCCGGGGCAGTTCTTCATTTCTTCCGCAAACGTTTTGCCGGGCGCGTTGCCTCGCTTGAGCAAAAATTCGTTGTCCCCGACCAGGCCAACGCTCACCGTGCCGTTGCCCAACGGGATGTACCAAAACCAAGCATCTTTCGATTCGGTCGACAAAATGCAAGTTACTTCCGGGTTACTCCCACCAGCTCGGGCGGCGTTTTCAAAGTAACCCCAAATCGCAGCCTTCTTCAAATCCGGGTAATACTCCTTCAGACCCAACCGGTTGGCAACCATTGACGACTGGCCGGAGGCATCGACGATGACTTTGGTCGAAACACCGAACTCTTTACCGCTGGCGTCCTGAAGCGTTAGCTGGTGGTTGCCTTTTTTCTTGATGTCGATATCCAAAACACGCGTTTGATCCGAACAAGTCGCACCGCGATTGAAAGCCGTGTCGTACAACAATTTGTCAAAGTCGGCTCGTTGAACATGCCAGCTCATGTTCGAATCGCGGTCATCGTGCTCCGAAAAAATAAACGGCTTGGTTTCTTTGTCGCGGCTACTGACAAACTGGACCCCGTTCTTCTTCGTAAAGCCAGCTCGGCTGAGTTCCGGATTGATGCCCAGTCGGTCAAAGATCCAATAAGCTTCCGGCATCAACGATTCGCCAACGTGAAACCTCGGCACGGTATCTCGCTCGACCAGCAAAGTGGAATGGCCTTGTTCGGCAACAATCGCCGCTGCAGTCGACCCGCCGGGGCCCGCACCAATCACTACACAGTCGTAACTTCGATTCGCAATCATGTTTCTACTTTCAATCTTCGAGAGGCCAAATCGCCAGCTTCCCGCCGGCAACCCTGTCGTTTTGGTACAGTTGGTAATTACCGGCGAAACGGCCGCGATAACAACGATCCGCCCGGCAAATTACTGGCTCAAATCGCCCAATGAACGTTTTAATCGCTAATAACGTGCCCGTTCCGAGCCAAGTCGTTCACGATCCGTTCAAAATCGCTTGCTTCTAAGAGTATAAACCCAAACACCGTTGGGCAGTGTTTGCAATTTCGCAGTGTTTGCAATTTCGCAGTGTTTGCAATTTCGCAGTGCTGGCATTTCCGCTCGCTTCCACCAAAACTTCAACTCCGCTTTCGTTTTTTCACGCAAGCTAATCGTTTTGAGCGTTCAAAGTGCGAAAACTCAAAATGCCTAATCCATCGAAACCGGCTTACCCGACGCGGCTGATTCGTACAAAGCGTCAATGACTTTCATCAACGCCAGAGATTGCGACGGCACGTTCAGCGGCTGCTCTTTGCCCTCCAACGTCGCGATGAAATTTGCGGCCGATCGCTGCCTGCCCATGTCCTCGCATTCAGCCACCTCTAATTTTTGGTCGCCGGGCTGGCCATCGATGTGCGTGTAGAACTCCAACGAATCGATCGCCGTATCGTCTTCTCCATCGCTGCCGAACAGCCGTTCGATTTTCCCGCCCGCCTTGGTGCCTTGGAAAACAACCGACACTTCTTCTCGTTTGACCATTTCCGCCCACGAGACTTGCAAAGACAAAACTTGGCCCGTTTTAAACGTCACAAAACCGTGAGCGGCCGCTTCCACATCCGTCACCCCATCAGCTTGATCGGGAATTCCCCACGGCCCCTTGAATGTTTTGTCGTCGATAAAGGTATCAAAGGTTTGCCCCAAAACATGTGCCGGCTCGGGATAGCCCATGAAGTACAACGCCAAATCGACCATGTGCAACAAATCGATCAACGGCCCACCGCCGGACAATTCTTTCGTGGTAAACCAACCTCCAAAACCCGGAATGCCCGTTCGCCGAATCCATTTGGCTTGGGCCGAGTTAATCGTGCCAACTTCGCCGGCGTCGATCAGTTCTTTGATTTTGTAAGATTCTGGACGAGCCCGATTGTTGTAGTTGAACATCAGCGTTTTGCCGGTCGCTTCGGCAACTTCGATCATCTGCTGCACCTGGGCCGCGTTGAGCGCCGGCGGCTTCTCGCAAAACACATGCTTCCCCGCCCGCAAGCATTCGATCGCCAACGGAGCGTGGTATTTATTAGGAACGATCACGCTGACGGCATCCACGTCGGCTTCGGCCAACATCTGTTGAGTGCTGGTGTAGGCTTGGGGGATTCCCCATTTTTCAGCGGTTGCTTGGCCCGTTTCAGCGTCACGGTCGACCACCGCGACCACTTCCGCCCCCGATTCTTGAAAACCCGCCGCATGGTATTGCAGCATTCCGCCGGCACCGATGATCGCAACTTTGACTGACATTAAATTGTCTCTTGGGATAAGTTTTGGAAATGAATACCAGGTCGTTTTAACAAAACCGACGGTCATTTTAACCGGTCGCTCCACACCAAACGACTCAAAACCCTCAAAATCCACGCATCCGGTCATCGACTTCTCGAACACGCGCTGCGAGTGCACAAATTGCTCGTCCAAACACAATCACAATCCTACTTTTCCGAGCCTCGGCAAAGCAAACGTTATCCGTCTCGACCATTCCGCGGAGCATGACCCATTCACTTCCTCAAAAAATCTAGCCACATGAGAGTTCTCGTCGTCGATGACTGCGCGAGTATTCGGTTGGCCGTTTCGAAAATTCTTCGCAAGTCGGGATTTGACCCCGTTGTTGCGTCCGACGCGTTTGAGGTTTTGGAAATGCTAAAAGCCAATTCGCTGCCTCGTCTTATCGTCGCTGATTGGGTGCTGCCACAAATGGAAGGCCCCGAGCTCATTCGCGAAATTCGCAATTACGATCCGGATCGCAGCCGATACATCATCATGCTGACCAGCAAAACCGGGCGTGAAGTCTTGGACACCGCGTTTCAGTGCGGAGCGGACGACTACCTGTGCAAATCAAATATCGCAGGCGATTTGATTGGCCGAATCTTTGAAGGCCAAAACATTATCCAACGGCACGACGCCGTGATGGCCAGCTAGTGCCGGAAACCGGAATTGCGTACGAATTTAAGATGCCAGCATGATTGCTCTAGATCGGTGATGAACGAGCACTC
>CAZROJ010000232.1:1236-7216 GCA_964601665.1 uncultured Pirellulaceae bacterium | reverse complement strand
GATTTTCGCCAGTTCAAATGCTGGATTGGAAACGTGGAATCCCCAATCTTTACCTATGACAAAGCACTAGGCACTTGCCGATGTTGGTCGTTTGAAAAGCAAATATTGCTCATAAAAAGCACGTTCGGCCGCTGGAACTGCCAGCTGAAAAAAGAAATTCGGTGAAATTAGCCTTTTTTGCGACTTTTGAGCGATGTCGCCTTTGATTTCAAACAGTTGTTTAATAGAGTTATTTAAAACAACTGTTTGAAATGTGAAATGAACGCGTCTACCCCGCAAAAAACCGACTCAGTCGATCAACACCCGTCGGAAAGCGAACGTGTGGGCCAGCCCAATTCTGACACGCGGACTCGCATTTTGCTGGCCGCGGGCCCGATTTTCGCTGACAAAGGCTTTGACGCAGCGACGGTCCGCGAGATCTGCCAAGCGGCCGGCGTGAACGTGGCCAGCGTCAACTATCACTTCGGTGACAAGCAGAGCCTGTACCACGACACCGTCCTATTCGCTCATTCATGCCGGGCGTCGATGTTTCAAGGGCGGGATGAGGCCAGTTGTGAACCGGCCGAGCGATTGCGGTTATACATTCAGCAGATTTTGTTTTCGATGGTCGTCAACGAACAAGGCCCGTGGCAAGTCCGTTTGCTGATGAACGAGATTCAGGATCCGAGTGATAGTTGTCGGCAGCTTGTGCAGGACGAATTTCGCCCGTTTGTGAGTGGGTTGATGCAGACCATTTGCGACTTGGCGGGCCAGCCCATTGGAACTGACTTGCAAATCACTTTGGCGATGTCGGTGATCGGGCAGTGCATGATCTATCGATTTGCACCGGAGACGCATGCGATGACCATGATTGCCGTGGGAGAAAAGCGGCAAGATGGTTCGCCGCCAGCGGAGGATTTGAAAAACCTGTCTGAGGTGGTGTTTGCTTTTTCTTTGGCAGGCATTCAGGCTGCTGTGGGTGCTGCGAATTAATGGGGCCAAAATTTGGCCAAGCCAAAATTTAGCCGAGCAAAAAAATAGCTGGGCTTAAAACGAACCAATACACGAAATCAAATTTTAAAATTTAATGAGTCAACCTATGGCCGATAACTCGGTTTCCAAATCGAAAGCCAAGCGAGCGCCCGCACCGGCGAGTCGTTCGCCATCGAAGCTGCCTGACCTCTACCGTTACATCATTTCGGCCACCATTTTGGGCGCTGGTATTGGATTGTGTTACTGGCTTTCAACTTTAAAAGAAAAGCCCAAAGAGCAATCGACATCGCAGCTGATTCCCTTGGTTGCGACTGATTCAGTCCAGCCTTATTCGGGTCAGATTGATATGGAAGTTTCCGGCAGCGTGGTTCCGTATCGAGAGATTCGTGTGGCGGCCAAAGTGATGGGCAATATCGTTAAAAAGTACGACGCTTGCGAAGCGGGGAATTTCGTCACCGCGGGCACGAAACTGCTGGAAATTGATCCGTCAGACTACGCCAATCAGCTCGCGACATCCAAAGCTGAACTGGAGCAGGCAAAAAAATCGTTGGCCGAAAATGCTCAAGAAATCGCCGCCGCCGAAGACGCGTTGCGGCTGGCCAAGCGTGACCTTTCGATCGCCAAAGCGGAGTTTCAGCGAAGCCAGCGGATCAAAAGTGCGTTGTCCAAAGCCGAATTCGACCAAGCGAAAAGGGCTTTGCTCAATTCGGAAACGCAGGTGAACAATCGCGAGAACAATTTAAAACTGGCCAAGTCTCGAACTCAGCGATTGAATGCGACCGTTCGGCTGTCCGAGACACGCGTCCAAGGTGCCGAAACGAATTTGGCTCGGGCCACCGTGACCGCGCCGGACGACGGGATCATTGTTGACGAATCGGTGCAAGAGGGCGATTTCGTTTCGATGGGCAGCCCGTTGTTGACTTTCGAGGATACTCGGAAATCGGAAGTCATTTGCAATCTGTCACCCCGGGATCTCGATTGGATCCGTACGAATTCAACTTTGACGCAACAGCTAAAAGACGAGATCGAACAGAACCAATCTTTGGCAGCTTATTACTTGCCCAAGACCGACGTTGCGGTGTACGAATCGGACAATGAACGGGTCGTCTGGAAGGGCAAGCTGGAACGTTTTGATGGGATTGGGCGGGACAATGCGACCCGCACGATTCCGACGCGAATTGTTGTTGAGGACCCGGTGGTGAAGTCGGGCGATACAATTCACGCGTTGGTGCGAGGGATGTTTGTGAAGTGCAAAATTCAAGTGCAAGTCAGCGCAGGCGATTCCGAGAAACGCTTTTTGGCCTTTCCTGCGGTCGCACTTCGGCCAGGTGGATTTGTTTGGACGATCGCTGACAACAAATTGAAGAGGATCGATGTTCAGGTTGTTGATCGCACAGAGATCGGCGCTGGCGATGACGCTGAAAAAATTATTGTCATTCGTCACTTAGACGACTCATTGCAACCGGACGACAGCATTGTTGTTTCACCCATCCCGCAGGCGGTCGATGGAATGGAAGTTCAAACTGAGGACCTTCCGGGTTACAAAAAAGCCAGCTTGGAAAAAGAAGACGATCCGGCTGCGTAGTTTGATCAAGTTTCAAAATGCCGAGGCGTGTCCGCGTGTAAAACGTCGCTCCTTCGGTCACTCCCGAATATTCAATTGATAGTAGCATGAAATCAATCATCCAATGGGCGATCAAAAATTCGCCAGCCATGAATACGCTCCTGATCGCCTCGATGCTGATTGGTGCGTTGAGCATGGTTGTGATGCAGCGCGAGGTATTTCCAAACTTCGCGTTGGAAATCCTTCAGGTGTCGGTGCCGCTGCCCGGAGCGACGCCGGATGAAGTTGAAGACTCGATTTGTAAAAAAATTGAGTCGGAAGTTTCGTCAATCGACGGAATCAAAAAAGTAAATTCGGTGGCCATGGAGAGCATCGGCTATGTCATTCTCGAACTGAACAGTGACGTCACGAACGTCCAAAAAGTGCTAAACGAAGTCAAGTCGGCGGTGGATCAAGTCAATTTTCCGGTCTTGGCCGAACCCTCCGACGTGCAGCAGATCGTGTTTCGCGCACCAGCGATCTCGGTAGGGATTTTGGCTCCCGAACGGACCCGCCCGGCGACGCTCGAGCAAGAGCACGAACTACGGGATATCGCCGAAGAGGTGCGTCGGGAACTGCTGGATTTGGAAGCAGTGCCGCCAGCGTCTTTGGCTCGTCGCGCCTTCGCCGGTTTGTTCCAGCCCAAAGGCTCCGTCATTTCATCAGCCGACATCGCGGGGGCTCGGCCTTATGAAATTGCGGTCGAAATTAGCGACGAGTCGTTACGCAAATACGGACTAACGCTGGAAGCCGTCGCCAACGAAATACGTTCTCAAACGGCCGACGTGCCGGGTGGATCTCTGAAAACGGAATCGCAAGAATTGATTTTGCGAGCCAATAATAAACGGACCGATGGCGAATCGATTGCCCAGTTACCATTGATTACGCCCGGCGGCAATGGGAAACCGGTAACGGTCGGCGAGGTCGCGAATGTGATTGATGGTTTCGCCGAAACCAGCGATCGTTCTTTGGTTAATGGCCGCGATGGTTTGGTGATTCGTGTTCAAAAAACCAACGAAGAAGATCTGTTCACGATTGTCGAAGCGGTCAAAAAATACGTGAATGCCAAAGAGCTTCCGGTAGGCTACACGATCGATACTTGGGGCGATGTTTCCGTTGATGTTCGCGATCGTATTGAACTGCTGTCACGAAACGGACTGCAGGGATTGATCTTGGTGTTCATCGTGCTGGCCGTCTTTTTGGAACTGCGGTTGGCGTTTTGGGTCGCGATGGGAATTCCTATCTCGATTCTGGGAGCGGGTTTCGTTCTGCTGATGACGGGGCAAACGTTGAACATGTTGACGATGTTTGCGTTCTTGATGGCCCTCGGGATTGTGGTCGACGACGCGATCGTGGTCGGCGAAAATATCTATGCCAAACGTGAATTAGGATTGAGTCATGTGAGGGCTGCGGTGGAGGGAACTTACGAGGTGTTGCCCAGCGTTTGTGCTTCGGTCACCACGACCATTATTGCGTTTATGCCGTTGATGTATGTGACCGGCGTGATGGGCAAGTTTATCTCGATCATGCCGATCGCGGTGATCGCGATGCTGGTGATTTCGCTGATTGAAAGTACTTTCATTTTGCCCTCGCACTTGGCTCACGATGACAACCTGTTCATGAAGATCATCGGGGCGGTGCTTTATATTTTTAAACCGTTTATTGCTGTTCTGACATGGGTGAATGGCAAAGCAGCGGTCTTCATGGAGTGGGCGGTTGAATCGTTTTACTCGCCGTTGCTACGTTTTTCGTTGCACAATATCAGTATCGTGATGGCAACGGTTTTTGCGTTGGGATTGTTCGCGCTCGGATTGGTTTTGGCCGGCATCGCGCCGTTTTCGTTGTTCCCAAACATGGATGGCCGCGAAATCAATGCGTCGATTTCCTTCCCCGATGGAACTCGGGAAGATTTTACCGAAAGTGCTTTGGATGACCTGGAAGCCGCTTTCCGCCGGATCGATTCGCAGGTGGTCGGCGAGACGGGAAAGAGCGTCATTAAGAACTTGTATCGAAGCGTGGGTGAAATTGGAGACAGGCAGGCCGGTTCGGCTGGTTTGACTCGCGGGTCGCACGTTGGCAATATCGAGGTCGAATTGACGCAGCCCGAAGAACGGTCGATCACGACAAAAGAGCTGAATGCGTTATGGCGTAAAGAGGTGCCGAAAATCGCGGGCTCGGATACGCTGAAGTTCACCGCGAAATCGATGGGACCCGGCGGAAGCGGAATCGAGTTCAAGTTGTTGTTTGATGAAAGTAGTGTCGAGTATATCGATCGGGCTGCACAGGATTGCAAAGAATTTTTGGCCAGCAAGGTTGGCGTGTCGGATATCGAAGACGATTCCCGCGAAGGCAAAACTGAGATGCTGGTGCGGCTGAACGAAGCCGGGCGGGCGTTGGGGCTGGACGAAGCGATGTTGGCCAGTGCTGTCCGCGGTGGTTATTTTGGCGAAGAGGTCCGGCGTCAGCAGCGAGGGCGTCACGAAATCAAATTGATGGTTCGCTATCCCGAGGCCGCTCGAAAGGACATGGAAGAATTCGAAAATATTCGGATTCGTGACAACCAAGGCGTTGAGCGCCCGCTGTTGGATGTAGCGACGCCCGTGTTGTCGCCGGCAGCGTCGAAAATCAATCGATTGAATCAGAGACGTTCGGTTACGATTTCGGCGTCGGTGGATCGCAAGGAAGCCAATGCGGCTGAAATTATTCAGCAAATGCAGAGCGAATTTTTGCCGAGTCTGATTGCCAAATACAAAAATGAAAACGATGCCAAGATCTCCGTCAATTGGGAGGGCGAAGCGGCTCAAAATATTGAATCGATGAACAGCATGTTTAAAGGCTTTGCCGTCGCGTTGGTTTGCATGTACGTGTTGCTGACCTTGCAGTTTCGCAGCTATCTGCAACCGATGATTATTTTGACGATCATCCCGTTCGGCTGGCTGGGCGCGATTATTGGTCACGCTGTGATGCAAATCGATTTGACGCTGTTTTCGTTCTTTGGGTTGATTGCTCTAACCGGCGTTGTTGTTAACGACTCGATTGTCTTGGTCGACTTTATCAATCGCGAAATTCGCCGCGGCATTCCGTTGCACGATGCTTTGATGAACGCGGGAAAGAGGCGTTTTAGGCCGATCATGTTGACCTCGTTTACGACGGTTGCCGGACTGTTTCCGATGCTGATGGAGACTTCATTGCAGGCGCAGGTTTTGATCCCGATGGCGGTGAGTTTGATTTTTGGTTTGATAACTGGAACCTTGTTGATTTTGATTTTGGTTCCGATCTTCTATCGAAAATACGCTTGGGTGTTGGAAAAATGCGGTGTGCCATTGGTGCCGGATGATTCCGAATTGGACGCCTTGGACGAACCGATGGTCGGCAACAACGCGAACCCCAACGTGAACCCCAACG
>CAZROJ010000232.1:0-1136 GCA_964601665.1 uncultured Pirellulaceae bacterium | reverse complement strand
GAACCCCAACGTGAACCCCAACGCAGAATTGGCAACCTAAGGCGAAAGCTAAGGCGAAAGGCGATTGAGAAACTACCGGGCAAGCTGCCCAAGATTCGCAATCGCTGCAAACATCAGCGGTAGAAATTCAACCGCCGATCGCCTAGTGAAATCGATGACGTGAGCGAATTTTGACTGGCCAGACGACTTGTCGAAAATGTGGCAGTCCGTTGAGTTCCTTGACGGTGAAACGTGGATTGGGCTCAACTTTGACGCGGTTGAGATCGATTGAGTTGAGCCGTTGAATGATTGTGTGACAGGCGGTAAAAATAGAATCTTTCAAAATGCTCCGTTGCCGGTCCAAAGAGGTGGTTGCCTCTCAGCGGACTTGTCGCAGGATTGCTATCTTTCAGGAGGCGTCACAATGTCTGCAGTAAAAACCGAACAAGTCATGGTCGTGGAGACCGAACTGTTTCACCAGCTCGGTTGTTTCCAAGGTTTCAATGCCGACACCCAGAAGTACTTGCCGACCCTGTTGGATCCATCAAACACGGACTATCGCCCTCGCGATCAGATGGAGCAAGATCCTTCGTTCAAGCAATTGATCCCGTATTGTATTTTCCAGTTCGTGGATGAAAGCGGCATCAAACATGTGTTTCAGTACACTCGGGGCAAGGGCGGTGGCGAGTCGCGGCTGCATGCAAAAAAGAGTGTCGGCATCGGCGGGCATATTTCGACAGAAGATATCGGCGACGCCTGCCCTTACGAACTGGGGATGCAACGCGAGCTTGCCGAAGAGATTCAAATTGATACGCAGTACGACCAAACCATGGTCGGTCTGATCAATGACGATAGCAACGATGTGGGGAAAGTCCACTTAGGCGTCGTTCATTTGTTTACGGTCGCGTCGCCGAGTGTCAATTCGAAGGAGCTAGAAATCGCCGGGGCTGGATTTTCGCCCGTGGATGAAGTGATGGCCGAGATTGATCGCTATGAAACTTGGTCTCAGTTTTGTTTGAAGAGCCTGTTCGATTAATGTGGCTCGGTCGAACCAAAATTGTTGAACGTAAAGTGTCAACACGCACTCGATTGTGATCGATGTTTTTTTGAGGTAAAACGCTTCCGTGGTTCACGTTCACAACTTGGAAAGTTGAACG
>CAZROJ010000231.1:0-7243 GCA_964601665.1 uncultured Pirellulaceae bacterium | reverse complement strand
GGTGGGTCGCTCGAATTATGTTGAGATGAAATCTGGTTGGCGGCTGATGCTGCGAGACGCTTCAATTTTGGTTTCCCAAAAAACAGAATCCGTTTGCAGCCAGCCAGCCGAACGGCTTGGAGGCCAAGGTTTAGCCCTCCAAGATTACTCTAGCCGGGGCGCCTTCTAAATCTTTCGCTTGAAATGGCAAGCAGAAAACCCGATACGGACCCGGCTGGACGGCTCGAAGGTCGATGCCTTCAATTAAAACCATGTCGTGGTCGAGCAAAATCCGGTGCACGATTTCTGGCGGATCCTTGTAGAGCGAAACCGAAAGATAGTCGATGCCCAGCAAATGAATCCCAAAGTCGCGAATCCACTCGGCGCCGTCGTTGGTGAGTGCACAAAAATCTTCGTAAAATTCATGAGACGGATCGTTCCAAAGTTTTGAATTGTCCGTTTTCAACAGAAGCTTTTTTGTTCCTGGCGGAATGTTGCTGGCCTCGAGGTCCGCGCGAGTGATCTCGGTTTTTCCTCGGAAGTCGGCGACGACGCAATCGCCGATAAGCTGAGTCAACGGAATTTCGGCGGTGGTGAATTTGCCGTCGATAAAATGCAGAGGTGAATCGATGTGCGTGCCCGTGTGGACGCTCATCTGGATCACGGACAAATTACAGATGTCGCCGCTGGCTAATTTCTGAGGCTGAGTGCGGTTGAACCGTTTGCCGCCCGGCCAAACGGGTAGCTCGGGGTGGGTTGGGACTGTAATGTCGTATAGCTTCATGGTTCGCTGAGCCGATAGTTAGATGATAAGCAACGGCGAATCACTGTCGGACTCGCCCGCCTTTGGTCCAAAAGTAGCATTTTACCTTGGATCTTGGAGTTTTACACTTTTAATCAAAAGACTGACAGGTTGCTGCGAATATGTAGCAGCAAACTTGACTTAAGCTGGCACTGTAAACTCGACGCAAAATTATGGAAATTGAATTAAAAAATGTTCGCAAAACGTACGGTCGCGGTAGCAGCTTGAAGGTTGCGGTCGAAAACGTTTCGTGGCAATCCCAAGGCGGTGAGATTTTTGGATTGCTGGGGCCTAACGGCGCCGGCAAAACGACGATGATCCGAATGATGCTGGATATCTTGCGACCCGATTCGGGCGAGATCGTGGTCGATGGTGATCCCAAGAAAAACCGAACGATCGAATTTAAAAGGCGAATTGGTTACCTGCCGGAAGAGCGAGGGCTGTACCAAAAACGAAAAGTGATTGACGTGCTGTTGTACTTTGCGGCGCTCAAGGGTTTTGATCGCGACCGGGCGAAGAAAAAATCCTACGAGTACCTCGAGCGTTTTGGGATGATGGATTGTGCCCATCAGCGAATCCACGACCTGTCCAAAGGCATGGGACAAAAGATTCAAATCGCGTCGTGTGTTTTGCACGATCCCGAATTGGTCGTGCTGGATGAACCGTTCTCAGGGCTGGATCCGGTTAACACTCGGTTGATTCGAGACACAATTTTGGAACTCCGCGCGTCCGGGAAAACGGTTTTTTTGTCGACTCATATGATGTCCGAGGTCGAGGCGTTGTGCGATCGGATCATGATGATCAATTGCGGGCAACAGGTTTTGTATGGTCCGCTGGAACAAGTCAAAAAGTCGTTTACCAAGTATCACGTGGTGATGGATTTGGAAGCGGAAACCGATGGCCTAGATTGTGTGGCTGATCGCCACGTGTCGCAGGGCAGTCAGTATTTGCAACTGCAGCAACAGCGAAGCCGGCACGATTTGATGGCAGAGCTGGCTGCGAAAAAACGGAACTTCAAACGGTTCGCCGAGGCGAGTATGCCGATCGAAGATATCTTTGTGCAGCTGGTCGGCAAACCGGGGCAAGAGGCCGAATCGTCGGAGTTGCAGTCAATGGGAGAAGACAGATGATTTGGACAGTTGCATGGCATGAGTTTTGGTTTACGGTTCGCAAGAAGTCGTTCTATCTGGTGACGTTGGGAATGCCGTTGTTGTTGCTGGGCTATATCGGCATTATCGCGTTGATCGTCGCTGTGACCGTGCCGTCGGAAGTGAGCAAAATGAGCCGCCCGGTTGGCGTGGTTGACGTTGCCGGGTTGTTGACTGGCCCAGGTGGAAAGCTGGCGGAAGCGAAGGTGGGCGAAGTTTTTGAACTGCAGATTGATGACGAGGAGTTGGCGGATGAATTGCCGACGGAGCTGGGAGACTTGAGTGAGATGGCATCCGGTGCCGGGCTGGGCGCGATACTCAATCGCAAAATTTTATTGCTGGACGATGTTGAGGATGGAAAGCCGAAGCTGGCTGACGAATCCATCGGAGCGGTCGTTGTGATTCCAAGCGACTATCTTGAATCGGGTGCGTTCCAGGTTTATTCGCAGCGGAGTGATTTGATTAGTTCGACGATAGGCGTCGGTTGGTTGTCAAGTTTGATTGCGGATCAACTGCTGGGCAAAACCGATTTGACGCCCAACCAAATTGATCGAGTTCGCAAAAATTCCAAGGTCGAACAATTTGAAGTCAATAAGGAAGGCGAGTTTGAGGAAGTGGACAACCTGTCCAAGGCTTTGTCGTTGGGGTTGCCGATGGCGGTTTCGGGGTTGTTGATTTTTGCTTTGATGATGAACGCAAGTTTGCTGTTGGCCTCGATCGCGGAAGAGAAAGAAAACAAGGTCATGGAGGTGATTCTGAGTTCCGTGTCGGCTGACGATTTGTTGTTCGGGAAAGTATTTGGCATCGTCATGGCCGGTTTGTTGCAGATTGTGATTTGGATGGCGATGGTTGCCGTCGTGCCGGCATTGTTGATGTTGGCACTTGGCCAGTTGATTGATTACGAGGTCAATGTTTTACAGTTGGCAATGAGCATTATTTTTATGCTGGTTGGGTTCGTTTTCTACGGCGGATTCTTGGCAGGGTTGGGCTCGCTGGGGTCGTCGTATAAAGACTGTCAGCAGCTTTCGGCTGTGGTGATTATTTTTGCCTGCGTGCCCTTGTTTTTGCTGACGACTTATTTGTCGAGTCCCAACGGGGCGGCGGCGAAGGTGATGTCGTGGGTGCCGTTCTTTTCTCCGACGGGGATGTCGTTGCGTTTGGGGGCGGCCGAAGTTCCTTGGTGGGAGGTGGGTGGATCGTTGTTGTTGCTGTGTGTTTCCACTTGGGTGGCGCTGAAGGTTGCTTCCAAGTTATTTCGGGCGGGGACTTTGATGCGAGGCAAGGCGCCGAGCGTTTTGCAGATTTGGAAAGTCTTGACGGGCCGGGCTTAGCGGAATCTAAGGCAGCGTTCAAGAAAAAAGTTCTAGTCCTGCAGGGACGATATGTCATTCGAAACTAAGGAATTCCGTGCACTGCCTTGGCGTTTGCTCGCCAGCTAACCGTACCGGCTGCCGAACATAAGTCATTCTTAATTGGACAGCGCCACTTTGGGGGTGTTTTGCCGCTTCCGTCGGGCTTGCCCCGGTCGGAGCGACAACTGACAGGCTAAAACGGTAACCTCAATTTGCCCGCACTCTCCCCGAAAAACGCGAAGCGTTTTTCGGGGAGAGTGCGGGCGGGGTGCAAGAGGCGTGTGAGTAGCTACCCAGTTGTGATCCCGACCGGGGCAAGCCCGACGGAAAACCAAGGTTTTTACTAATGAAATGCGGAAAGTGGCGCTGTCCAATTAAGGAATAGGTTTTGTGAAATCAGTTTTAAAGAAGAGGTTGCCAGCCACTTTTGAGTGCTATCGGAAGTCTCGCGGTTTGACTTTTAGCTGTTCCAATTGCTCCGACATGTCCACGATGCGAGTAACGATGACGTGAGTTACGTTGCTCTTGGTTTCCAGCTTTCCGTAAGCCAGCCATGCTTGAGATTGGCGAGCGATTTTGTAATAGCGCTGCCAGATGTGGCGTTTGACGATCAAATTGGCTGATCCCGTTTCGTCTTCGATGGTCACAAACGTGATGCCTTTGGCGGTGGAAGGTCGCTGACGCAAAATGACTAGCCCGGCAACGTTCACCCAGCGGTTGTTGGGGACGTTGGTCAAACCATGGCACGTCGTCACATTTAATTCGTCTAAAGATTCGCGATGGAACGAGAGCGGGTGGGCGCGTAGTGAAAGGCCGACGGTTCGGTAGTCTTCGGTGACTTGATCGGCGGGGGAGAGTTGTGGCAACCCGTTTGTTTGGTCGTCGTCTAATTGGATATTTGCAAACAGAGGTTGGTCTTTGGGCTTTTTTTCTTGGGCTAGTGATTGCCAGAGGGCTTCGCGGCGGCTTTGATTGAGAGAACCAAACGCATCGGCCCGGCTCAGTTGAGCCAAAACGGCTTGGCCGAGGTTGGTACGACGAGTGAATTCGGAAACGCTTTGGAAGGGACTCGTACGTCGAGCGGCGATAATGGTTTCGGCGACGTCGCGTCGCAGCCCAGAGATCATGCGCAATCCGAGGCGAAGCGATTGTGACTTGGCCGCGGCGGAATTGGGAACCAGTGGTGAATGCTGGGCTGTTTGAGCGACTGACGAATTGATCATGGACGCGGACTTGGTTGCGGTCAGGTCTGTTGATTCAGCAACAAAAGTCGAATCGGTTTCAGGCCCATCATCGGCTGGCTCGATGGTGCAATCCCAGTCGCTGTGGTTGACATCCACCGGCAAAACGTGAACGCCATGGGCTTTGGCGTCGGCGACCAATTGAGCTGGCTGGTAAAAACCCATCGGTTGGCTGTTGATCAGGGCCGCGCAGAACGCAGCCGGATAGTAACGTTTGAGCCAGCAGGAAACGTAGACCAATTTGGCAAAGCTGGCGGCATGCGATTCAGGAAAACCGTATTCACCAAAGCCACTGATCTGCCGAAAGACTTGGCCAGCGAATTCTTCGTTAAGTCCGCGTTCTTTCATGCCGGCGTACAGTTGTTCGCGAAATTTTTCAATCACCCCCGTCTTCCGCCACTTGCCCATGGCTCGTCGCAGCTGATCGGCTTGCCCGGGGGTAAAACCCGCCGCGACCACCGCCAGCTTCATGGCTTGTTCTTGGAAAATAGGCACGCCCAGCGTTCGGTGCAAAACTTGTTTGATGGCTTCGTTAGGGTAAACCGCGAGTTCCTCTCCATTGCGCCGTCGCAAAAAGGGGTGAACCATGTTGCCTTGAATGGGGCCTGGGCGAACGATTGCGACTTCGATCACCAAGTCGTACCAGCAGCGCGGTTTGAGACGCGGCAGCATGCTCATTTGCCCTCGACTTTCAATTTGAAAAACGCCCACGGTGTCGGCGTCGCAAATCATGTCGTATACCAAAGGGTCTTCTTGTGGCAGGTTTGCCAGAGTGCAATTTCGCCCCCAGTGCTGCTGCACCAAATCGAAGCAACGGCGGATGGCCGAGAGCATGCCCAAGCACAAACAGTCGACTTTCAGCAGGCCCAGTTCTTCCAAGTCGTTTTTGTCCCATTGGATAATGGTGCGGTCGTCCATCGAGGCATTTTCGACGGGGACCAGTTCGTCGAGGGCGCCTTGCGTGATCACCATGCCGCCGACGTGCTGCGACAGGTGGCGTGGGAAGCCCAGCAGGTCGTTGATTAAGAAAATTAATTGCTGGCCAATGTCTGAATCGGGGTCGATGCCGACGTCTCGCATTTTGCCGGCGAGGTCGGGTTCGGATGAATAGCCTTCGACATGTTTGGCCAAGGCGTCGATGCGGTCCAGCGACAGGCCGAGTGCTTTGCCAACATCGCGAACGGCACTTCGCAATCGATAAGTAACGACCGTGGCGGCCAAGCCGGCGCGGTGACGGCCGTACTTTTGGTACAGGTACTGCAGAACTTCTTCGCGCCGTTCGTGCTCGAAATCCACATCGATGTCCGGAGCTTCGTCGCGTTCTTTGCTGATAAATCGCTCGAACAGCAGGTCCGTTGTGGCGGGGTCGACAGAGGTTACGCCCAAACAATAACAGACGGCCGAATTGGCCGCCGATCCCCTGCCCTGGCACAAGATTCCTTGGCTGCGAGCAAAACGGACAAGGTCCCAGACCGTTAGGAAGTAGGCTTCGTAGCGAAGTTCGTCGATCAGTTTGAGTTCGTGTTTGATCTGTTGATCAACTTTGGCGGGCAAGCCAGTCGGGTAACGATTTTTAACTCCGACGTAGGTTAAATCGCGTAAATGTTCGATCGGTGTTTTACCAGCCGGGGCGAGTTCTTCAGGGTATTCGTAGCGAAGATGGCTGAGGCAAAAGTTGCACCGATCGGCGATTTCGCGAGTGCGTGCGAGAGCGGCGGGGGCGGCTGCGAAGCTGGTCTGGTGTTCGCTGACGGGTTTAAGGTGGCGGCTAGCGTTGGGGAGTAAGAGGTCGCCTGCTGTCGCAACGTTGGTGTGGTGTTTGGTGGCGGTCAGTACATCGTGCAGCGGAAGTCGAGCCGGGCGGTGGTAGAGCACATCGCCGCTGGCCACTAAAGGTAACGATGTTTGTTGGGACATTTGCTGGAGCTGTTGCAGTCGCCAAGCGTCGTCAACACCGTGGTAAAGCGCCGCCATTAAGTAGGCGCGATCGCCAAAAAGTTCGCGGAATCGGTGGAGGGATTGGTGGGTGGACTGAGTGACAGTGGCGGGGGTGCTGGCGGCGGCAAACGAGCTTGTTGGGTTACTTTCTAGCCACGGGCTTTTTTGAAACCATGGGTAGCTGGTGTGGTCGATGTCAATATGATCGATGCGGCTGGGTTGGCCCGGCAGGTAAGGAAGCACGCCGGCGAGGAGGCCTTCGTGGTGGTTGGCCAAGTCGTCAAAGGAGAGCCAGCATTCGCCTTTGGGGGCTCGGCGACGTCCGACGGTAATCAAACGCGAAAGCCGGCCGTAGCTGGCTCGATCGGTCGCCCAAAGTAAGACCGGGAGCGAATCGTTCAGGATGATTTCGGCGCCGATGATTAGTTTGAAATCGTGAGCGGTGGCGGGTGAGTCGGTTTGGTGGGCGCGGGCCGCGGAGTAGGCGCGAACGACGCCGGCGAGTGTGTTTTCGTCGGTGATGGCGAGGGAGTGATAGCCGAGTTCGATGGCACGTTCGACCAGTTCGTCGGCGTGGGATGCGCCGGTGAGGAATGAGAAATTCGTTTTGCAATGAAGTTCGGAATACATTGGTTTTGGTGTGTGGGATTTGTGAAGCGTGGTGGGACGGTTTGGTTTTTGTTGTGGTGGGATTGGGCGGTTGGTTATGGGGTTGGGGGAGGCCCGGGCGTTTATTGGGTGCGGATTGTGGGGCCCGGCCGCTTACGCGTTCACGGCTCATTG
>CAZROJ010000230.1:0-7283 GCA_964601665.1 uncultured Pirellulaceae bacterium | reverse complement strand
GGTTTGACTGCGGTCAACGATTTGAACCAGGAGGAATCTGATGCGACGTTTAGTGCTTGGAATCGCGGTCGCGGTCACTTCGCTCATGCCTGTAGTAGGCGTGGCCGATGATCAGCAAATCGCTGATTTCATTAAGTCTCGGCTGCAAGCTGAGCAACAACAGGGCAACCTACAGGGCTTCAACGTCGACATGCGTGTCGATCAGGGAACCGTATGGTTCAAAGGCCATGTAGCCAATGCCGGTCAGGAAATGACCATATTAAAATCGGCTCAGGCGGCCGGCCACTTGGGCGTGATCCAAGTTGTCGACGACATCGAAGTCGCACAACCAGCCGCACCTTCTTACGGCTCGCAAGCGATTCCCGCTGCAGCTCCAGAGACGGCCCCTTCAATGCAGCAGGTTGGTTTCCAGCAAGCCACTGCCAAAGCAGTTCCAGCGCTGCCAGCTTCAGCACGTATGGCTCCGCCGATGGCTTCGTACTCGGCTGAGCCCATGCCAATTAACGGCGGTTACTCAGCGGTTCCAGCAGGACAGCCTCCAATGCCAGCCGCAATGAGCGGTGGTCAGATGGCTTCGGGTTCACCGAATCTGCCCGGCTACGCTTGGCCAAGTTACGCTGCCCACCCGAACTTCGGCAACGTATCTTACCCGCAACAGTACTCAGCATCCGCATGGCCCTACATCGGCCCATTCTACCCTTACCCCCAAGTTCCACTTGGATGGCGTAAGGTTACTCTTGAGTGGGATGACGGCTTCTGGATGCTCGACTTCCACGACAAGTAACGATCGCTTGTTGATGATAAAACGCAAAACTCTCTTGGCTGATTCGTCGCCAAGGGAGTTTTTTTATGATTCGAAGCCAGCGACGATTTGGATCGAATTCAACCTTGGCCTGAGTGTTACAAAATCTTGACTCGCGGCAGTCGTCGGAGGCCGGAGTCATTTTAACTTTAGTCGCTGATCGGGCTCAGGCAGAGTTTTCATTTTAAGGGCGACCCAAGTTTTGATCGGTAAGCTTGGGTCCGATTGTGACTCTTGACTTTTGCTTGATATGGCCAATTAAGAACTCGTTGAGACGTGTGACTGCTAGCGTTAAAAACATTCGTTAATGTTGTTTTCGGTTTCATCGGAAAAATCCGCAAGTCCCGCAAGGTTTATCACGATAAGTACGCATAAGAGAGTTACACCTCAAAGGAAATTTTGCGATGTTTGCCAAACGACTAACTGTCACCCTGTCATTGATTTTCGCTTCGATGGCAGTTTTAAATACGGGCTGCTTTTACGGCGTCGGACCAACGCTTGGGTTATTGAGCGTTCCGATTCCAGTTTCGCCGCATATGTCGAAGCAGCTGGAAGATCAGTTCCATGTGCACGAGCGATACGCTCGCGTTCCAATCATGGGTCCACTGACAGCTGGCGGGCCAGTAAAAGCGTTGGATCCACCATCAGACGACGAAGTCTGGCGGGCTCTTGAACGTGCTCGTCCGGTTCAAGGCGGCATTCCGTTCCTGAATGAAACACAGCGAAACAACGTGGTCATCGTCAAGGAAAAGATCGCCGATTACGTCGATCCTCCACGCGTGATCCCAATAATCGGTCCTGCTCAGCTGCACCACGCACACTACAAGTGCACCGTGTACTTCTCGGAAAAGAAAATTGTCAGCTGGCCAATCCCGCACACCTTGCACGACGAAGAATCGGTCGAAGTGCTCTACATCGACCACAACCACTTTCACATGGTTGGCAACATCGACTTCGGTTCGGCAAGCACCCACTATTAATCGTCGCCCTGAACGGGCCAGGGTTTGGTTAAACAGGGTAGTTTAATCCGGTCAAGCCAACTGGCTAAACAGTCAAACGCATCGCAATTCAAAATGCCGTTCGTCAACAATTGACGGGCGGCATTTTTTTTAGTCTGTTGTAGCGCCCGGATCTTACTCGGTACGTTTTTCGTCGCCGACCAGCGGAGAGCCAAACTGCAACTCTCGGCGTCCAACTCGTCTTTGCGTTGAGCTGTTAGTTGCGTTGAGCTGTTAGTATTCCGGTCCAACCAACGTCGCTTAACGGTAGCTATAACGCTAATGGATTCCAACGAAAATAATCCCGGCCAGCGGCCCGTC
Organism: uncultured Pirellulaceae bacterium; assembly: GCA_964601665.1. Lineage (GTDB taxonomy): Bacteria > Planctomycetota > Planctomycetia > Pirellulales > Pirellulaceae > Mariniblastus. Next base: position 5,162 of record CAZROJ010000230.1, on the reverse strand, counting down.
TACGAACAGGATGCCGATGGCAAAAAAGTCAAAGGCTTTTCCGGGGCTGGCTGGCTAGCGACAATCCGCCATGCGTTTCAGAGCGCACCGACGCCCATCGCGATGTTGCCCGACGGGAAGAAAACGTTTTTGGAGAAGTGGGCAACGCTGATCCTTTGTTTAACCTTATTCGCGCTGCCGTTTGTTTTGACAGGCACCGCTCGGTCGTTGAAGGTATACGCTTCGGACATTCGACAGTGGCTGCCAGATGGTTTCAAAGAGTCGCTTGTTTACGACGAGTTCACAAAACGTTTTGGCATCGACGAAATGGTGGTCGTCAGCTGGCAAGGCTGCACCATCGACAATCTGCAAGTGAGACAGCTGCAAGAATTGCTGGAAAAGGCGCAGGCGAAGTCCAAGCCTGACGAAGCTGGCCAATCGGTCGAGACGAACTTGTTCGACCGGATTATGACGGGGCCGGATTTAATTGCGAGGATTCAAAACTCGGGCGTCAGCGAAAAGTTTGCTTACAAACGAGTGCAGGGGCTGATGATCGGCCCCGACCAAAAGACGACTTGCTTATTGGCTTACCCCAACCACAACGTCAAAGACTATCAAAAGCTGGCCGTCGAAAAAATTTATCAATCCGCCGAAGATGAATTGGGCATCACGCCTGAGGAGCTAAAAATTGGGGGGCCGACCGCGGACGGTGCGGCGTTGGATCGAGAGAGCAAAAAATCGCTCGGCACGTTCCTTTGGATTTCGGTGGCGATGGTGGCGTTGCTGACATGGTTTCGCATGCGCGATCTGCCGCTAACGCTGATCGTGATCTTCTTTTCCGCGCTGTGTTCAGCGATCAGCCTTTCGATCTTGCATTGGTCCGGCGGGCAAATGAATTTGACCCTGATCATGTTACCGACACTGACATTTATTTTGGGAGTGTCCGGCTGCGTTCACATGGTCAACTACTATCGCAAAGCGGCGTCGCTGGGCTACGGAATGCGCTCCGCTGATCAAGCGATGGCCGACGGGATGTACCCGGTCATGCTGTCCTCATTAACCACTGCGGTTGGCTTGATGTCTCTGGGCACAAGTACCGTGAAGCCGATCCAGCAATTTGGTTTCTATTCGGCTTGCGGGATTTTGGCCAGTTCCGTGGTGATGCTGTTCGTGTTGCCATCGGCGTTGTACATGCTTCGCGGACGCATCAGCAAACGGTTTTCGTCCAATGGCAAAATGAACCAACGCGAACGTTCTACCGGGGTGAGCCGGTCGACGTCCACGCTTTTGAATTGGGTCTGTCGGCACAATGGTATCGTCGTGGTTCCAACGCTATTGGCCGTTGTGGTGCTGAGTCTCGGAATTTTTAAACTCAAGGCATCGGTCAAACTTCAAAATCGGTTTGCCAGCCGCACCAAAATTATCGCGGACTACCGATGGCTCGAATCGAACCTTGGGCCGTTGGTTCCCATGGAGGTCGTCATCAGCTTTGACCCGAACTCCAATTTGTCACGTTGGCAGCAGATGCAGGTGACTCAGTCGATCGAGCGGTCGATCAAACAAACCACGGCAGTCAACGCAACGCTTTCGGCGGCGACTTTTAAACCCTACGTCCCGCGCGGCCGGACGGTAATGGATCGAGTCAATCGAAAAGCCAAAATCGATTTGTGGACCGAAAACTTTGATGCATTACAAAAGGCCAAACTCGTCCGCGTAATCGAGGGGGCTCATTATTGGCGGATCAGTCTGCGCGTCGCGGCACTGAACGATATCGACTACGGCGGATTTTTAGAAACGGTCACCAAAAACGTCAACGAACAAATTGAGCATCTGGGAGTGGACGGGATGAGTGCCTCGTTGACGGGCGGAATCCCGCTGGTGTACAAAGCGCAGCATCAGATCTTGACCGATTTGATGGTCAGTTTTTTGACGGCTTTCATCATCATCTCTTTGATCATGATCGTGGTTCTGCGCAGCATCACCGCAGGGATCGCGGCGATGATTCCGAACGTTTTCCCGCCGCTGGTCGTTTTCGGAGCAATGGGTTGGCTGGGTTTTTCTGTCGAAATTGGGTCGGTGATGACAGCTAGTGTGGCGCTCGGGATCGCGGTCGATGACACGTTGCACTTTTTAACTTGGTACCGCCGAGGCACCGTCGAGGGGTTGTCACGGTTTGCGTCAATCCGTCACGCTTTCGAGCACTGTGCCAAGGCGATGATCGATACTTCGCTGATCTGTGGGTTGGGAGTCTTGCCGTTTCTGTTCGGCGTCTTCATGCCAACGGCTAAATTTGCGGCCTTGCTGATGATCATGTTGATGACCGCGTTGCCAGGCGACTTGGTACTGTTGCCAGCATTGTTGGCCGGTCCCGTCGGAATTTTGTTCCGACTAAAACGAAAACGTAAAAATGCTGGGGAAAAACCGCATGACCGTGGATCAGACGAGCCTGTCGAGACGATAAGGCGTGATGGCTAGGCTCTCTTCAGCTGCGTCTGATCGGAAGCGAAAATTCGCTGGGCCATTTTAGAAGCCACGAAAAAGCATGGCTGGACACGGGTCGAAGCCGCCGTCAATGTGAACGATTTCGTGATGGATTTTGGGGCTGATTTCGCGGCTTGTTCTGCGGATTCGCATCGATTTCGATCGCCATTGAATCGCCACGCTGGGCACTCGTTGTGTTTTTCTTTTACTGAAGTAAGATGGCTCAACTTTGCCGTCACCTTCCAACTCGCCCCAAGTTACCAAGACGACCAACATGGCTGACATCTTTGACAAATGCGATGAATTTTGGGTCCGAATCAAAAAAGCGGCCGGTGAAAACTTGGACCCTTCGGTATTTTTTCGGCAGTTCCCGATCACCAACTGTTTGCCTGAAATAGAAATCGACGGCAAGGTCTACTTGCAGATCGCGACCAACGATTACCTTGGCTTGGCCACCCATCCGGAAGTCCGCGAGGCGGCTGCAAAAATTGCTGCCGAACACGGTGTCGGAACGCCGCTGGGGGCGCGACCTTTGACGGGGAACACCGCCATGCATTTGGAATTGGAGCGGAAGCTTGCCGAGTTTCGGGGGACCGAAGATTGTCTAATTTTCAATTTGGGCCTCGGAGCGATGACGGGTACGATCGCTTGCATGGTTGGCCGAAATGAAAAAGTTTTTGTCGACGAATACGCCCACGGCTGCATCCATGATGGAGCTCGACTGTGCAAGGGTGAAGCGTCATGGTTCAAGCACAATGATTTGGACGACCTAGAATCACAGCTTAAAAAATGCCCAATCGACCAACCGAAATTGATTGCCGTCGATGGCGTCTACGGAATGACGGGTGACCTAGCGCCGCTACCGGAATTGGTCGAACTAAAGAACAAGTACAAAGCTCAATTGTTCGTCGACGACGCTCACGGCACCGGCGTCATGGGGGATAACGGTCGCGGCACGCCAGAGATGTTTGGCGTCGAAGATGAGATTGAATTGCATGGCGGTACGTTTGCGAAGTCGTTCGGCACTTTCGGCGGTTACCTGTGCGGGCCCAAACGAGTGATGGACTTTGTGAAATTCAACTCGCCTAGCTTTGTTCTGACGAAAGCGTTGCCAGGCCCCATCACGGCTGCCACGCTCAAGTCGCTGGAATTGATGCAGGCGATGCCCGAGCGTCGGGTCCAGCTCTGGGAAAACATTAATACGCTTCGCACCGGACTTCGCGAGGCTGGATTTAATATTGGTAATCCGCAAGGTGCCGTGACTTCGATTTTCACCAAAGGTGCATTGGCACTGCCGGCCGTCCGAGCTCTGATGGACAAGCACGACATTATCGTCAATGCGGTCATGTACCCTGCGGTTCCTTACGGAATTTCAATCGTTCGCATGACGGCCAGTGCATTGCATACGCCAGATCAAATGCGACGTTTGGTCGATGCGATCATCGATGTCGCAAGAGAATTTCCGTTGCTCGAAGGCAATCAAGCTGTCGCTCATAAAGCGGTTTCTCACGTTTCTAGCAATTAGCGGTTGAGCGGTTAGTTGCCGCTGGAGAGTTAATTTCGTTCTGACGCATCGTTTACAATCATTATGCCGATCGAAGTTGTTTCCGTTCAAACCAAGGCACAGGCCCGAGATTTTTTTGGGCTGAAACGAGCTCTCTACCGATCCGACAATTCGGTCGTCATTCCGCTGGGGTCGATGGCTCGTCTGCAGCTTGATCCAAAGCAGCATCCGTTTTACCAACACGCGCAGCGCGAGTTGTTTGTTGCCTACCGCGACGGTATTCCGGTCGGTCGAATTGCCGCCATCATTGATCAACTGCAGCAGTCGCATTGCCAGAACCGCGTCGGTTTTTTTGGTTTCTTTGAATCAGTCGATAGCCAGTCGGTGGTCGATGCCCTGTTGAATGCCGCCGAAACATGGCTGGTAAAAAAAGGATGCGATCGAATTCGCGGTCCGGTGGATCCGTCGATGAAAGGTGAATTCGGCCTGCTTGTCGACGGCCACCAGCATTCGCCAACAATCATGACGGCCTACAACTTCGGACGGTATCGCGATCAGATTTTAGCCGGCGGTTATGAACCTGTTCGCGAGTTTCATTGCTATAACTTTTACTCCAACAACCCGCCAACCCAACAGTGGGAGCGTTTGTTTGAGTCGCGTGACAAAATTCTTAAACGGTTTCCGCAACTCGCCTTTCGCAGCGTGGATTCCAGCTCGTTTGAAATGACAATGCGTCAAATCAACGAACTGGGCAACGAAGTACGATCCGAAGGTTGGGGGTTCGTGCCGCTGACGGACGCTGAATTGGCTTTCATGATCAAGAATCTGCGACGAGTCATCCGCTACGACATGATTCATGTTGCCTATTGGAAAGATAAACTGGTCGGGTACATTGTCAACATCCCGGACGCCAACTGGGCGCTCAAACGGACTCGAGGGAAATGGGATTGGTTGCGTATGTTGCAGATGCCATTTTTGCTCAAACGCTGCCCACGAACTCGAGTCATTGCATTGGGCGTTGACAAGGATTACCGAACCAAGGGCATCGCGATGCTGCTGATCGCTCGACTGGTTGAAAAATATTTAGAATTCGACGAATGGGAATTTTCATGGGTCGATTCCGAAAATCAAAAATCAATTCGAGCGATCGCGAGAGCATTGCCACTGGAAAAAACGCGAACCTATCAATTATTTGAAA
>CAZROJ010000229.1:3368-7290 GCA_964601665.1 uncultured Pirellulaceae bacterium | reverse complement strand
TAAAGAGCATTTTCACGATACCGCAAGAACGTTTTTATCTAAGAACTGAAAAATTCAAAAAGTCACTTCGCTCGGATATTGCTGTTTTTGTGAATTGGTTCAGCGAAGCATCATCAATCGTCCCGCTGTGATTTTAATGGTTTTCGAAGTCAGTTGGACGCGGTAGAATCGTGGCGTCGGCAGTAGCATAAACCAGGGACTGCGACCAAATCAAAACACCTCTAACCGCCATCGATTGGCATGCCAAAATGACCACCCAGCAACTTTTTTCGATCACGCGAAACGAAATCTCCGGGCACTCAATTCAGGACTTGGCCAACAAGTTTGGAACGCCGACTTACGTTTACGATGCGAACGTGATTCGTGAACGAGTCGAACAACTCAAACAGTTTGACGTGATTCGGTTTGCTCAAAAAGCGAATTCGAATATCGCCGTTTTGAACCTGATTCGCAAAGCGGGTTGCTTGGTCGATGCCGTCAGCAGTGGCGAAGTGCACCGCGCCGAGACGGCAGGCTTTGAAACGTCCGGTCAGCCACATCCGATTGTTTACACCGCCGATATTTTTGACCGCGACGCGTTAGATCTGGTTGTCGATAAAAAACTGCACGTCAACGTGGGGTCTCCCGACATGATCGAGCAGTATGGTCAACGCGTTCCTGGTGGCTCGATCACGATTCGCATCAACCCTGGCTTTGGGCACGGGCACAGTGCGAAAACCAATACCGGCGGCGAAAGTTCCAAGCACGGTATCTGGCACGAACAACTGGACGAGTGCATCGCGTTGGCTGCGAAGTACGATTTGAAAATTCACGGCCTGCACATGCACATCGGTTCGGGAACTGATTTTGAGCATTTGTCTCAGGTTTGCGAAGCGATGAAAGCGACGGCGCTAAAGGTTGGTAGTTCGATCGGTGTCATCAGTGCTGGCGGCGGGCTTCCAACTCCGTATAAAAACACGGATACCGGGCTGGACGTGTCGCGCTATTTTGATCTCTGGGATGCGACCCGGAAAGAGTTGGAGGCCGAGTTTGGGCATTCGATTAGTTTGGAGATCGAGCCGGGACGGTTTTTGGTGGCGGAATCGGGCTACCTGATTACCGAAGTTCGAGCCATCAAAACGATGGGCAGCAAAAAGTTTTATCTCGTTGACGCCGGCTTCAACAATTTGGCTCGACCGATTCTCTACGGAGCCTACCACCCAATGTCGATCGCGTTCGCGGGAGACGTTTCGTCGGATACGCAAGCAGTTGTTGTCGGCGGTCCGCTATGCGAATCGGGCGATATTTTCACTCAGGAGGAAGGCGGCTTTGTTTCGTCACGCGAATTGCCGGTGGCAAACGTGGGTGACTTTTTGATCATCGAGTGCGCGGGAGCTTACGGGTACGTGATGTCTTCGAACTACAACAGCAAGCCGTTCGCGGCCGAGGTATTAGTCGATGGCGACAAAATCGATTTGATCCGCAAACGCCAAACGGCTGATGATTTGATCGCGGGTGAAATCATCCCAAACTGATCGGCATCGGTTCGTTTTTCGCTTTGATCCAATGGTTGGGCCGATCATACTTTGACAAGCGTGGGGCCCAAATGCCCGTTCGACTTTGCGGCTGGCGAGCTGGTTTTTCATTCGAGGTAAAAAGTGAAATTCGATTTCTCAAACTTTGTTTCTAACGGTTTTTCGGCGAGCTTTGTTTCGTCAAAGCTTTGTCTGATGGTGTTTTGGCTGGCTGCGAGTTTTAGCCTAGAATTGTTTGTTGCTCGGCCAGCCGTCGCGCAACAGGCAAAGGCGGCAGCCAATGAAAAAACCTCGCCGACCGTTGCGCAGTCTAAAGCCGGTGCGCCCGAGGCTGCGAAAAAGCCGCTCGGAATTGTCGCTCAGAAACCGGCGACTGGGCCTTCGGTGAAAATTGATGGCGGCTACATGGTGCCCTATACTTCGGTGATTCCGGGGACGGAAATTCGGTTTCAGATGGTTCCGATTCCTGGCGGTACGTTCACGATGGGAAGTCCCGAGGATGAGGAAGGCCGTAACGACGACGAGGGGCCTCAGTTTCAAGTCACGGTCGAACCGTTTTGGGCGGGCAAATACGAGGTGACGTGGGACGAGTATCAAAGCTATATGGAGATGGACGCGACGTTTAAAAAGTTAGCGAAGCAAAAGACCCGAGCAATGCTGGAGTCTTTTTCGGTAGATGCGGTGACGGCACCTTCGGAGTTGTACGATCCCGACTTCACTTATTATGCGGGCGAAGAGTACGACCAGCCGGCGGCTACGATGAGCCAGTTTGCGGCGAAGCAGTACACGAAATGGTTGAGTCTGCTTTCGGGTGATTTTTATCGATTACCCTACGAGGCTGAATGGGAGTATGCATGTCGAGCCGGAACGAAGACGGCTTTCAATTTCGGCGACGATGTCGATTCGTTGGATGACCATGGCTGGTATGTTGATAATTCTGATGACATGCGTCAAAAGGCCGGCGAGAAAAAACCAAACGCGTTTGGACTGTTTGATATGCACGGTAACGTGGCCGAGTGGGTGTTGGATGCTTACGACGAAAAAGGTTACTCGCATTTGAAAGCGGGAAAAATGTACACGGTGGAGCAGACGTACAAGAAGCCGACGAAAGTTTATTCGCGCGTCCTGCGGGGTGGGTCGTGGGAATTAGACGGCGTTCAATGCCGCAGTGCGGCGCGTTTGGTGAGTAGCGAGGACTGGAAGAACGAAGATCCTAATCAGCCGAAGAGCCCGTGGTGGTTTACGGATTCGCCCGGAACAAGTTCTGGTTTTCGGTTGGTCCGACCGCTCAAAGCACCCAAGACGTTGGTGGCTCGTAACGAATTTTGGAAACCGGATGTTGAGACGATTGCGTTCAATGCGGCGGCTCGGATTGAGTCCAATGGACGTGGGGCGATGGGGAAGGTTGATAAGAAACTGGCGGAGGAGATGAAGGCGCTGCGGGCTGAGGAAGATTAACGAGGGCGGTGGCCATTTGCGGGGTTGATTGGGGCCCGGTCGCTTACGCGGTCACGGCTCATTGGGCGGGGTGCTGAGGAGGCCCGGTCGCTTACGCGGTCACGGCTCATTGGGCGGGGTGTTGAGGAGGCCCGGTCGCTTTCGCGATCACGGCTCATTGGAAGGGCCACTTTTTGCCGATGGCTTTTTGCTGAAGTGCGGTCAAGTCGCGGACGCTTTTCTTTGCCAGCTTTATTAACGCGGCCAGCTCGGCTTCACTGAAGGTTGACTCTTCGCCCGTTCCCTGAAGTTCCACGAATTGCCCCCTGCCGGTCATCACGACGTTCATGTCGACCGCCGCAGCGTAATCCATTGGGTAGTCTAAGTCGGTCACCGGTTTGCCGTTGACGATGCCGACGCTGATTGCGGCCAAAGAATCGTTCAGCGGGAATACGTTCGGATCGGGTAACTGCTTTTTGATCGAATTAATCGCGTCAACCAACGCGATAAAGCCGCCGGTGATACTGGCCGTTCGCGTGCCACCATCGGCCTGCAAGACATCGCAATCAACAGTAATCTGAACAGGGCCCAGTGCCTTCAGGTCCGCGACGGCTCGGAAGCTTCGGCCGATCAAACGCTGGATTTCCGTCGTCCGGCCGTCGACCTTGTTGCGGTCGCGGCGTTTTCGTGGACTCGTGCTGCCGGGCAACATGTTGTACTCAGCCGTGATCCAGCCTTTTTCGTCGTCGCGCATCCAAGGAGGAACGTCTGTCGATACGCTGGCCGTGCACAGCACTACCGTTTCGCCGGATTGATACAGAACGCTGCCGGGAGTCTTGTTGGTGAACCGTCGCTTGATTTTGACGGGACGAATTTCGTTGGGTTTACGCGTCATCTGATTGAATACCTGGCTGGAATGTGAATGGAGTTTTAAAAGTTTCGATCGATTAAGTTCGAAATTGAAATCGAAA
>CAZROJ010000229.1:0-3268 GCA_964601665.1 uncultured Pirellulaceae bacterium | reverse complement strand
CGAAAGCGGAAAAAATGTGCGTCGTCGAATACCGCTCGACAGAACAGAAAATGCGTCACATTAAAAATTTCTGCAGGAATCGATCAGTCGAATTTGTCACCGCAATATTTGCAATAGACCGAATCGGCGTCGTGGCCTTCGGTGATACAGGATGCACAGGAACGAGTTGAGGTTGCGTTGGTTTTTTGAGCGAGAAATTCGGCCGATACAAACCCGGTAGGCACGATGATCAGGCTGTACCCGATCAAAATCAAAATCGCTGACAAGATTTTGCCGGCGAGCGTGACGGGAACAATGTCGCCGTAGCCCACGGTCGTCATCGTAACGATCGCCCAGTAGATTCCTTCGGGGATGGAGTCAAACTGAGTGTTTTCGGCACCGGCAAAACTTTCGATCTCGTACATTAACGTGCCGGCCACGGTCACCAACACCAGAACCACTGTAATAAAAACGGTGATTTTGGCTCGCGATCGATAGACGGCTCCGCCAAGGTCTTCGGCTTCTTGCTGGAACCAGCCGAGCTTGAAGATGCGAAAAACTCGCAGCAATCGCAATGCTCGAATCACCGAAAATGAAGCGTGGCCGCCAAGAAACGGCACAAAGTAATCCGGCAAAAACGCCAACAGGTCGATGATCCCCCAGAAACTGCGAGCATACTTTGAGGGCTTGCGGACGCAGTACAGCCGCAGCAAATATTCGATCGTAAAAAAGATCGTAAACGCCCAGCTGGACCAATACAGCCAACTCTTCACCTGGCTATTTGATTTGATTTCAGGAACCGTCTCCAAACTGACCACGAGAATGCTGGCGATGATCGCAACGAACAGCAGAATATCGAACAGTGCACCGTAAAAGGTGTCCGCACCAAAAATTACTTCGTGGATTCTCTGTTTGACCGTATGAGGCGCCGGTTCGATCGATTTCAAGTACCGATTGGTCGGGCGTTTTTTTGGATCATTGTTGTTAGGCATGACTAACTTTAAGGCTCAACGTTTCGGCTCTAATTCAGATTGCTGTGCACCTGCGACAGGTTTTCCCAAGCGTCAATCAAGAGGCTGGCCGCCCGATCGATTTCATCCTGCGAAGTATACCAACCGCAGCTCAGCCGAACCGTGCCTGTAATGAGCCCAAGGTCTTTCCCCATCGCCGAAAGCGTTGCCGATTCGATGTTGCCGGTACTGTGACAGGCCGAACCAGTCGAAGCACAAAGCTCGGGGGCTCGCGCCAAAATCTCACGGCCAACGACCCCCGGAAAACTAACGCTCAGCGTGTTGGGCAATCGCTCAACGTTACCGCCATTGACGTTCAAGCCCGGAATCGATTCTTGTAATTGCTTTTCCAAACGATTCCGTAGCCGATTCATTCCGACCGACGATTCATCAAGTCCTTTCGCCGCCAAGTGAGCCGCTTGCCCCAATCCGACGATGTAAGGCGTGTTCTCGGTGCCAGCTCGAACACCGCTTTCGTGACCCGCACCATGCTGTAAAGGTTCGAGCGGCAACCCCTTGCGAACGAACAAAGCGCCGACGCCCTTAGGGCCATAAAACTTGTGGCCGGCAATCGTGAGCAAGTCGACTTCTAGCTCTTGAATGAAAGCCGGAATCTTGCCGACGCTCTGGCTCGCGTCGGTATGAACGAGTACCTCGTGCCGCTGGCAAATTCGAGCGATATCGGCAATCGGTTGCACGGCGCCAATTTCGTTATTGGCATGCATGATGCTAACCAAACGAGTATCCGGACGAATGGCGTTTTCAACGGCGTCTGGCTGAACGACTCCATTTTCGTCGCAAGGCACGATGGAAACGTCGTAGCCCAACCGCTGTAGGAAGTCGGCCGGCATCGAGACCGCGGGATGTTCGATTTGCGAAATAATCAGGTGACCATCGCCAGGCGTATGCTGCAGCATGACGCCCTTGATCGCCAAATTATTTGACTCGGTCCCGCCGCTGGTAAAAATAATTTCGTCCGCATCGCAGCCAATCATGCCCGCGACCTTGCTGCGCGAATCTTCGATCGCCTCTTTGGCTCCGCGACCGAGCGAGTGAGCGCTTGAGGGGTTGCCGTAGTGGCCCGTGAAAAACGGTTGCATCGCTTCCAACACGCTGGGGGCGATCGGCGTGGTCGCGTTGTAGTCGAGATAAATCTGACGCAAAACTGTTTCCTCAGTTAAATACAATCAAAACGAACGCGGACCGAAACCGGTGGTCAGCGAATTCCTAAGGCGATCGCCTTCTTGTGCTCCGGGACAAAAGTCACAATCGCTGCAGGCGTGAACGCACAAAAATTACCGAACCAGAAGTGTTCGAAGCCTTCGGCGTGTAGTAAGACATCCATTTTAATCGTCGTAGACAGCCCGCGATCGCCGTCGGCGTCGACGTCGGTACGTCGTTTGATCTCCTTCGACAAACCAAAAACCGCCCAGCACTTTGTAGAACATCAAAATTACGAACGCCCCCCCCGATCCCACCAAGAACCCTTGGATGCTCACCGGTTTAACGGGTTCGGTTTCGGCGAAATACTGCAGGCAAGCACAGCCGATTAAAGTTCCTGCAATGCCCATCAACACCGTCGCGATCGTCCCGCCAGGGTCTCGTCCTGGCATGATCGCTTTGGCCGCTAACCCAACGACGGTGCCAAATCCGATCCACGTCAGGGCGAGGTTGCAGTACTGAGTGAGTTGCTCAACATCCATTTTCGATTCTCAATTGCTAGCCGGGTAAAATCACGCCGTTGATTAAAAATAGCAAAAATACGCGATCCAGGGCAAGGTCGTTTCTGAGGGAAAAAGTTGGGGGGGTGTAAGTCGCGGTTTGCGTTGTCGCTGGGATTTGGGATCCTGTGATTGGGAGTTTCACTGAAGGAATGGTGAAAGTTATTCAAACTGAAACCAGCAGTCGCGAATGAAATCCGCAGAGTATCGGCGCGATGGGTTGCCCATCAGCCGCGCGTATATTGAATCGACCATCGAGCAAGTCAAGCGACGAGTCAAGTCAGCCGAGAAATTCTGGTCCGCCAACGCCGATCCAATCCTCCAACTAAGAGCTGACGCGATCTCGGAAACCGACCCAATGAAAACATCATGGCAAAGAAAAGCCAAAAAACTACCCAAATTCACGCACTACAATCTGGCAGGATAGTTGCAATCCGCGACCTCCACCCTTAGCCGCAGAGCGGCCCTTTGCCGATCAGCATTGAACGTCCCGTCAGGGATAAAATGTCGGTAGAAAAACGTCATTTTATTGTCGAACGCGTCCCTTTAGGGATGCAA
>CAZROJ010000228.1:0-7311 GCA_964601665.1 uncultured Pirellulaceae bacterium | reverse complement strand
TTTACTCACAGAGTAACCTCAAGACCCGGCGAGCCTTGGTTATTGTGTCAGTCGCTTAAAAATGTTTTCAAAACCGGAGCCCCTTCAAAACCGGAGCCCCTTCAGAACCGGAGCCCCTTCAGACAAGCAGTTGGCGCGATCAAGATAGCCGGATAATCCAAAACTGCGTCGTATTCGGCATGAAGCGAATTCGAACTATCTACCAATCTGCCGCTTCTTGCGATTACCTGCTAGATCTTACGGCGTCGTCAGACTTAGATAGGACGGCGTCGAATGTGAGCAAAAGTTCACGTCATGGCGGCGAAGTGCACTCGTGTAATTTGGAAACGACAAATCATGGAAAAACTTTCTCGAGACAAAATTCAAGACACGATTTTGTCCATTGTGAATGAAATGCTCAAGCAACGCGACGAGTCCTACAATGGCTCTGTCGGCCTGCAAGATGTTTTGCTGGAAAGTGGCTTGGATTCGCTGGGGTTCGCAATCCTCGTTTCACGTTTGGAAGATGATCTCGGTTACGATCCATTCTCGGAAGCGGACGAAGTCTACTACCCGCAGACCTTCGCGGACTTTATCGAGTTCTACGACAAGCATCAGCCATGAGAGTTGCAGACTATATCAATCGCTTTCCATCGACGACGCTTTTGGTGAAAGGCGAACAGTCAATCGTTGCTGGTGACTTGATAAGCCCGGCCGTTAAGGACGAAACGTTTGTTAGTAAATCCGTCTTGATCGCGACGCCCAAACTCAAAGAAGCGATACACTCGATCGCCAAGCTGGACGGGTGCGTCAAGTCGATTGGCTTCTGTCCGCACACTTTCAGCGACCACGAATTAGATCAACTCGCCGAACAAGGCGGTTTCGACGCGGTGCTGAGCGATGGGGCGGGATCGGTGCCTCGGTTTTCAGATTACGATTCACTTGCCGGCTTTTTGTTCGATTCGTCGGATGAATGCGGTCCGCAAAATACAAGCTGGGTGATGACGACATCGGGAACCACGGGCACGCCAAAGCTCGTCTCGCATTCTTTGAAAACGCTCACCAGCAGCACCAAAATTGCCGAACAAGCGATGCAAGGTGTCAGATGGGGATTGCTCTACGACTACACTCGCTTTGCCGGCATGCAGGTGGTCCTGCAATCGCTACTTTCGGGTGCGGTTTTGGTGGCCCCGGATTTAACACAGACTATTCAAGACCAGCTTAAGTTTCTGGCCGACAATGGTGTCACTCATTTAAGTACAACTCCCACAATGTGGCGAAAAATTCTGATGACGCCCGGCCATGAGCAACTGACTTTGAAAGTTGCGACACTGGGTGGCGAAATCGCGGACCAAGCAATCTTGGACACGATCAAACGGACTTATCCTGACTGCCGGCTCATTCATATCTACGCATCGACAGAAGCCGGAGTCGGTTTTTCGGTCAAGGACGGCATCGCTGGCTTTCCAGAGTCTTACGCCAAGGAAGTTCAAGGCAAAAAGAAACTGCGCGTCATCGACAACATGCTTGAGGTCTACAACCCTAGCGTCGGAAAAACGTATTTAGGATCGGCTGCGAATGTATCTGACGAAGATGGCTGGGTCGCGACGGGCGATTTGGTGGAACTGTCAAACGGTCGGTTTTTGTTTCAAGGCCGCGCCAACGGAACCATAAATGTTGGCGGTAATAAAGTCATTCCAGAAACTGTTGAAGCCGCTTTGCTGCAGCATCCAGTCATTGCTTTGTCGTGCGTCTACGCCCGAAAAAATCCAATCTCTGGAGCACTCGTTGCCGCCGATATCGTGCTTGCCAATGAAGTGGAAAATGTGTCCGCGTTAAAGCAAGAAATTTTCAAATTCTTGCAGGACCACCTAGAACCCTTTCAAATTCCGGTCAAATTAAAAATAGTCGACAGCATTAAAACCAGCGCCGCAGGAAAAGTAGTTAGGAATCAGTCGTGAAAAAAATAATCGTCACCGGGGCAGCACGAGGCCTAGGGCTGGCTATCAGTCAAAGGCTCACAAGCGAAGGCTTCGAAGTGATCGGCATCGGCCGTAACAACTCAGAAGCATTCGATTGCCTTAAAGGGTCGCACTTCATTGAATTTGACCTGAATCATATCGATGAAATTCACACGCTTGTGAAGAACATTAAAAAGCAGCACGGCGCGATCTATGGCCTGGTTAACAACGCCGGAATCGGGCTCGACGGCGTCTTGGCCACCATGCACGCCAACGACATTGCCAAAGTGTTAAATGTCAATTTGGTTGCCGCGATTACCATGACCAAGTATGTCTCGCGCAGTATGCTCGAGCGAGCCGAAGGGCGAATCGTCAACATTTCTTCCATCATTGCCAACACTGGCTACAGCGGGCTGTCCGTCTACGCCGCATCAAAGGCCGGCCTTGAAGGGTTCACCCGATCGTTCTCACGTGAAGTCGGTAAGCTTGGCATCTGTGTCAACTGCGTCGCGCCGGGCTACATGGAAACCGATATGACGTCGGGCTTGGAAGGTGACAAGCTTGAAAGCGTTCGCAGGCGTGCACCCAAAGGACTCCCGCGAGTCGACGATGCCGCCGGAGCTGTTCACTACCTGCTTTCTCCCGACGGCGAAAGAATCACAGGTACGGTTATCACGGTCGACGGAGGCGCGACAGCGTGATTTCTTTCGATACATTTTCAGAATCAGACTTTGATGAAATCTCGGCATTCCATAAAAAGTCTTTTGAAAAAAACAGTTACCAGAGTAACCCCGAGTACTTGAAATGGCTGTACGTTTCCAATCCGCACCGGTCCTCCGATACGATGGGCTGGATAGCACGCGACGCCGAACGTCGAATTGTGGGTTGCATTCACGTGATGTATTTGCCCGCGGAATACCAAGGCAAAAAACTGGCCGTCCATTCACTTCAGAATCTTACCGTTGACCAAGATCTTCGCTCGGGCGCGGGCATGATCTTGGTCAAAAGAGCCCTCCGTAAATCGGACATCGCTATTTTTCCAGGTGTTTTTAACCAGCTGGAACAGACCTACCGTGCGCTCAACTATCAAGCGATTTCAGGTTTCTGGGGCAAACGAATATTGCGTCCTGCTGCCGTAGGCTGGGGATTGGTTTCGTCCCAGTTTGGACTCAAAAGAAGCCTGCCAAAGAAAATCGAAAGTAAGCTCGGCTCACTCAGTGATCCTACGCCAGCCCAGCTTGACGATCTTGCCGGGCGCATGTGTGAACTAAGTGACAACAGGATTTGTTGGACTAACGCTTTGCTTAAATGGCGGTTTTTCTCCAACAACGGTCCAAGAAACTTGCTGTTCATTGATGATCAAGATCCTCAGAGCTATTGCGTGGTCGCGATAGCGATGAGAAAAAATATTTGCCTGGCTCGGTTGGTCGAGTTTGGGCAGAACGTCGAATTTATAAAACAGGTGATGGCAAAACTGAAAGGAGCCGGAGCGGAACTGTGCCTCAGTTACGCAGCCGCCGAGGCGGGTAAAGCCAGTTTGAGAAAATGTAAATTCTCAAAAATGAAAAAGCAGCCGACCTCCTTTTTAAAGTTCAAACCAAAAAAAGATTTTGAGTGCAGCTTTCTAATCACCGGTGGCAGCACTGATGTTGGACAAGAAAGTTTGGGAGCATTTTGATGGCAGGTAAATTCATAATTTCTCTCGATTGCGAAGGAATGTGGGGGATGGCTGATCAACCCCTTCCAAGCCGTCAATTCGTGACGCAAAAAAGCCTGGCCCTTGCCTATCAAAAACTGATCGATCTATTGGCTGCCTACGAGATCCCAGCTACCTTTGCATTCGTGGGGATGTTTGTTCTTACCGAAAATGAACGCCAGCATTTTGAACCAAAGCTCGGCGAACTTCCCTATCGCGGAAGTGATTGGCTTACTAATTTCAAGAACGAACGAGCCGCCGGAACGCTGGACGGCTGGTTTTTCCCAGAATCACTTGAAATGGTCAAGTCCGCGAAAATTCACGAAATAGGCACTCACGGATTTACGCACATCCCATTCGATGGTCCAGACACCCCGGCGATGCTTTACGAGCAAGAGTTGTCGCTGGTGTCGGAACTAGGGCGAATGAAAGAAGTTGCGTTTAACACGATCGTTTTTCCTCGCAATCGACTCGGGCATCTTGATCTGATTCACGATTCTGGCGTGAAAGGCTATCGAGAACTGCTCAAAGCCGGCGGCCCCGCGTTACGTTTGATACGCGAACTGCACATCCGAGAAAAAAGTCAATCGCCGCAGAATTTTTCGACTTCTCCCGTTCCGATCCCTTCGGGACATTTTTTGAATTGGCGGCATGGCGGACGAAAACGAATTCCCAAAGCCGTCACGATCGCTCGCTGGAACTCAATCTTGGCTCACGCAGCAAAACGAAACGGTGTGGCACACCTGTGGACCCATCCGCACAATTTCATAAGTGCTCCATCCACGCTGACGGTTTTTGAAAAGATCCTTCAAAGAGTGGCAAAGCTACGAGACAGCCACGGTTTAACGATCCAAACCCAGCAAGACTACGTAACGGAACAACTGGCAAGGGCAACCCACTGACTTACGGAAAGCATCCGTAGCTTTTATTCGCAGGCCGAAGTCAGAGCTAACCCCAGAACCTTTTCGGGCGACGTATTTCACTTTTGTTCGCGAGGTATTGGGTGAGCATCAATTGTCGACGGCTTCCTGCGATCCAATCCCGCTTCAGAATTTAATGTCGTTTGCCGACCCTCCACGCATCACTGTGGACAGAGGTTTGCCGTTCGCATGCCCCGTTTTTGCGCAGCTGCCTTGAAGGATTCAGACTTGGTTGCAAAAAAGCAGCCACGCAGCTGGTTGGTTTTGAGAATTTTTTGATGCGTTCATACCAAAACTCTTGATTGCTGCCGAGCCTTTCCAACACGTCTTTCACACCGATACTCATCCTTGCTTTACCATTGCGAAACAACCGCCCCGTGTACTCGACCAATAAAACATAACTGCCCAGCGAAAACGCATGCAAGCTTTAAATGCCTGTCTTTTTAATTGCCGGCCATCGCTTCGCGATTGATTTGCGGAGAATAACTTGCACAAAGCAAAACGTCGACAACCTCAAGTTTTTAACAGCCCAGCCCTGCCCCAGTTCAGCCGCTCTTCCGCGATGCTAGGTATTACGACATATCGAATGGATCTCATCCAACAACGATTGCCAATCAATATCGTCGTCATCCGGCGCGATGGTCAAAAAATAGCCCGGATCGATGCCCTGAAATTCTTTGATCTTTTGCACCTGCTCGGGGTCGCCATCAAGGTGCATCACTTCCATCCGCCAGTCTTCGTCCGGGATGATCTGATGTTGGATTCTTTGCAGAGCCATTTCCCACTCGTCGATCAAGACACATTCGGGATCCGGCCAAACCGCTTCTGGCTCCACCTGTTTCGCGGCCGCCGCAACCAGCGTTCGTAAACCAGTTTGTACTGCCTCTGGGTCCGACTCGTCCTGCTGAATCTGAAGTTCAACTTCGACCATTCCCTCGAGGTTCACGATGGCTGCACCACAAGTCGCTTCATACAACGCCACTTTCGGCAAACAGGGTTCATCTTCAATCAGCAGACTTCGCGCCACCCGATGCGTACACCACAACTTCTGCTTTGGAGAAAGTGCATCAAACGGCCCACAGCCAAGGTTCAACGCGACGTCCAGCTCTGCTTCAGCCCTGATGCCGTCCGTCAAAAGCTCCACCGCCTCTCTAATCAGAATTGCTTCATCGCCTGAAAGAGTTCTCGGTCCCAATGTGGTTTCAAACATTTTCGCTCATCCTGTCCAAAGGGCTTTTGACATTCAAGCCCGGCTTGTTCATCACATGGAGATAGATCTGGGTTGTCGATAAATCCTTGTGCCCCATCAGTTCCTGCACCGTACGAATGTCCGTGCCGTCTTCCAGCAAATGCGTCGCAAAACTGTGCCGCAAGGAATGCGGAACGGCATTTTTGACAATCTCAGCTCGCACCAGCGCCCGATTAAACGCGTTCGCGAAATAGGTCGATCCCACGTGGTGACGCATCAGCTTATCTGTCTTCGGGTCGCGGGAAAGTTTGTGCGAAGGAAACAACCACTGCCAGCCAAACTTCTGGCTCTCGTTGGGATATTTTCTCGCCAAGGCATACGGCAAGTAAACTTCGCCCAGACCCTCTTTCAAATCCTGCCGATGCTGCGGTCGAACACGTTCGATTTGCTCAATCAAGGCCTGCTTGGTTCGCTGCGGCAACATCGTGATGCGGTCTTTCTCGCCCTTCCCCGATCGCACTAAAATCACGCCTTCATCGATTTCAACATCCTTGATCCGCAGCCGCCGACACTCGAGGTGCCTTAGTCCCGCCCCGTACATCAACCAGAACATCAGCTGCTTGTTGCCCTGAAACTGAACCATCATTCGATCGATCTCGTCGCGATTGAGAACCACAGGAAGCTTGGCCGCTTTCGATGCCGGTGCAAAATCGAGAAACTCCAGCTCTCGCTGTAACACGCGTTGAAACAGAAACAGCAGCGCCGACTTGGCTTGATTCTGCGTCGATACCGCGACACTTCGTTCGACCGCCAAATAAGTCAAAAATTTGCGGATCGATGCTTCGTCCAACAACGTCGGATCCTCCGTGCCGAAATGGTTCAGAAACCGCTGCACCCATTTGACGTAAGCCAACTCGGTACGCATCAACTTTCCCTGCAAACGCAGTTCTCGACGCAAATCTTGAATGATCTGCGGAGCATTGGGGTCAATAATGCCCACAATCTGTGCCTCATCCCGCACACCCGGAGAAGCATCTTTTTCTTGCGCCACGATCCGTTCCAGTGCACGCTTCATCTCCAGCAAAGAAGGGCGACCGTCTAGGTGGATTAAATTGCGATAAGCCTCGACCGCACGGACCGCTTGCAATCGCTGCCACGCCGGACAACCATTTTCCAGCAACGATCTGCTGAACTTAATCGCCAGATCGACGGAAACGTTAAACGTCTCAGTCTTAGACTGCTCGGTCACCGACGCGTACCTCGCGACCCATTTTGGAAACCACGTTTTATCGTCGCTGCGATACTCGGCCACAGCCAATTCTTTTTCAAACTGTTTTAGACTCAATGGAACCTCAAATTGGTTGACCGGTTTAATAAGCAGATCAAATCGATGGCTGGCGAAAGTCGATGCGACCGAGCGCAATCGCTCCTGCAAGAAGCAAAATCACGAGCACATAAATTCAAAACGCTCTCCAAAACAGCTTGCCAGCCGTTTCCAAAGCATATATAGTCCCAGGCCATCCGCAACGGGCATACTGGCGATACGGTCCGGTATGCGATCTTATT
>CAZROJ010000227.1:0-7325 GCA_964601665.1 uncultured Pirellulaceae bacterium | reverse complement strand
TGCTGGATTGGAAACGTGGAATCCCCAATCTTTACCTTTGACAAAGCACTAGGTGTTCGTTGGGTTGGCGGTTTGGCGAGTCAAACTGGCGGGCGATTGAGTTCAGAAGTAAATCATTCTTAATTAACGTTATTTATCTACGGAGTATTGCAGTGGAAGCTGAAAACTTACTTTTTGCGGAAACTCACGAGTGGGCGCGAATTGATGACGGAGTCGCGACGATTGGGATTTCGGCAAACGCTGTCGAGGCGCTGACGGATTTGGTCTACATGGAGTTGCCGTCGGTGGGTGACTTGGTCGATGCGGGCGTGGCCTTCGGTGAAGTGGAATCGGTCAAGGCGACCAGTGAGTTGTATTCGCCTGTCGGCGGTGAAGTTGTCGAGGTGAATTCCGGTTTGCCAGACAGCTTGGAAGTGCTGACAACCGATCCTTACGGTGCCGGCTGGATTGTCAAAGTTAAGATGAATGGCGACCAAGGCGTTGACAAATTGTTGTCGTTTGTTGACTACCAAAAGCAGTGCGACGAAGCGAGCTAATTGTTGCCAGCTTGTTAAAAATTAGATGCGGTCGTGGCGGATGTTGGCGAGGCGACGAGTCCTTGCCATGTTGCTGCGGCTTCAGAAATCGCGGCTGCTGGCTTCGTTCACGACCCAGAAAAGAAGAACGTCGCGGTGGTTGCAAGGCACGAATAGCGTTCGCTCGCCGAACAGATTGAGTTCCGCTGGAAGTCCCGCGGTTTTTAGGAAACGTTTACCGAGGTAATGACGAGATGTCCATTGAATCTATTGAATCTGGTTTGACTTTGAATGCGTTGAAGGCAAGCGATGAGTTTGTTCGGCGGCATGTGGGGCCCAACGATTCTGAAATCGAGAAAATGTTGTCGGCCGTCGGTGCTGATTCATTGAGCGATTTGATTCAGTCGACCGTTCCGGCTAGTATTTTGCTGGATCAGCTGATGGATTTGCCGCCGGCGTGTCGTGAATTCGAGGCAGTGGATGAGCTGCAGTTGTTGGCCGCAGCGAATGACGTCAATCGTTCGATGATCGGCATGGGGTATTATGGAACTCATGTGCCCAATGTGATTCTGCGAAATGTGCTTGAGAATCCGGGCTGGTATACAGCCTACACGCCTTACCAGGCAGAAATTGCTCAAGGGCGTTTGGAGTCGTTGCTGGCGTTTCAGCAGATGGTGATGGATTTGTCGGGGATGGAAATCGCCAACGCTTCGTTGCTGGACGAGGCCACGGCGGCGGCGGAGGCGATGGCGCTTTGCAAGCGAGCGGGCAAGTCGAAGCTGGATCGATTTTTTGTGGCTGACGAGATTCACCCGCAGACTTTGGATGTGGTCAAAACGCGGGCCGAGTATTTTGGTTTTGAGATTGTGGTCGGACCGGCTGAAGAGGCGGCCAATCACGAAGTGTTTGGTGCGTTGTTGCAGTATCCGGGGACAACGGGGCGAGTCGTTGATTTGACGCAGACGATTGAGGCCCTGCATGGTAACGGGGCGCTGGTGGCGGTGGCGAGTGATCTGTTGGCGTTGACGTTGCTGAAGCCGCCGGGCGAAATGGGCGCGGATATCGTTTTGGGCAGTGCTCAGCGCTTTGGTGTGCCGATGGGTTTGGGCGGTCCGCATGCGGCCTTCTTCGCGACGCGAGACGCTTTCAAGCGTTCGATGCCGGGGCGCGTTATCGGTGTATCGAAAGACCGGCGAGGCAAGATGGCGCTGCGGATGGCGATGCAAACTCGCGAACAACATATTCGACGCGACAAGGCCACGTCCAACATCTGCACGGCTCAGGCTTTGCTGGCAAACATGTCTGTTTTTTACGCGATCTATCACGGTCCCGAGGGCTTGAAGCGGATTGCATCCCGAGTCCATACGCTGGCGAGTTTGGCGGCTTCGAAGTTAACGCAGGCCGGGAAAGAGATTGTGCACGAGCACTTTTTTGACACGGTTTGCGTTCGTGTGGAAGACGCCGCGGCGATCGTTGGAGTGGCAGCGGCTGAGTTCGATTTGAATTTGCGATTGATTGATTCGCAGACGGTTGGCTTTAGCTTTGACGAGACGACGGAGCTGGAGGATGTCGATTCGCTGTTGAGTGCTTTTGAGGCTGCGGTGGAACCGTTGGATGGAAATGAGGCGGTCGATGGGGTGGGTTCAATTCCTGTAACGCTCAAACGAGAGTCCGAGTTTTTGCAACATCCGGTGTTCAATCGATACCACAGTGAAACGGAAATGTTGCGGTTTTTGAAGCGGCTGGAAAACAAAGACTTCTCGCTGGCGCACGGCATGATTCCGCTCGGTTCGTGCACGATGAAGCTCAACGCGACCGCCGAAATGATTCCCGTGACGATGGATGGTTTTGCGAACGTGCATCCATTTGCGCCGCGGGAGCAGTGGACGGGTTATCAGCAAATGATTGATCAGTTGCGCGAGTGGCTGATTGAAATCACTGGCTACGATGCGATGTCGATGCAGCCGAACTCGGGTGCGCAAGGCGAGTACGCGGGTTTGCTGGCGATTCGGCGCTACCATGAAAGTCTTGGCCAGGCGCACCGCAATATTTGCTTGATCCCGAGTTCTGCTCACGGCACCAATCCGGCCAGTGCGAGCATGATGGGCTTGAAGGTGGTCGTGGTCAAAACGGATGACGATGGAAATATTGACCTTGAAGATTTGAGTGCCAAGGCGCAGCAGCATGCTGAAAATCTTTCCAGCTTGATGATCACTTATCCCAGTACGCATGGCGTGTTTGAGGAAACCGTTCGCGAGGCTTGCGGGATTATCCATGATCATGGCGGGCAGGTTTATTTGGACGGCGCGAACATGAATGCATTGGTCGGTGTCGCCGCGCCGGGCAAATTTGGCTCGGATGTTTCGCACTTGAATTTGCACAAAACGTTCTGTATTCCGCACGGCGGCGGCGGGCCAGGCATGGGCCCGATTGGGGTGAAGGCTCATTTGGCACCGTTTCTGCCAAATCACGTGATTCGGCCGATCGACCATCTGCAGGGGGCTGAAAATGGTGCCGTTTCGGCCGCGCCGTTTGGAAGCGCCGCGATTTTGCCTATCTCGTGGGCCTATGTCGCGATGATGGGGGCCGAAGGTTTGCGGCGAGCGACGGATGTGGCGATTTTGAATGCAAACTATATTGCCAAACGTTTGGAGTCGCATTTCCCGGTGCTGTACAAAGGCAGCAATGGTCGCGTTGCACATGAATGCATCATTGACATTCGTCCGGTTAAAGCGGCCACTGGTATTACTGAAGTCGATATCGCGAAAAGGCTGATGGACTACGGCTTCCATGCTCCGACGATGTCGTGGCCGGTGGGTGGAACGATGATGATCGAGCCGACGGAGAGTGAATCGCTGGCGGAACTGGATCGTTTTTGTGATGCGATGATCGGGATTCGCGAAGAAATTGCGGCGGTCGAACGTGGTGAAGTCTCGGCGGAAGATTCCGTTGTCCATCAGGCTCCGCACACGTTGGACGATATTGTTGACCCAGCTTGGGATCGCAGTTATTCACGCGAGCTGGCTGTGTATCCGAGTCACGCGACGCGGATTGCCAAATTTTGGCCGACGGTCAACCGAGTCGACGATGTTTACGGCGATCGAAACTTTGTTTGTTCGTGCCCGCCGATGTCCGATTACGAAACAGACGTTTTGGGAACGTCCGAATGAGCGAAGCGGCTCGCGTGATTTTTGATGGGGCTGGAGCCGGTAGCTGGAATATGGCGGTCGACCAAGTGCTGTTGATGTCAGCCGAAAACCAGAATCAAGTCACTTTGCGGTTCTACGGCTGGTCCGAGCCAACGCTGTCGTTAGGGTACTTTCAAAAACACCAAGACCGAGAAAATCATCCGGGGAGTGCGGACTGTCCGCTGGTTCGGCGGCGGTCAGGCGGGGGCGCGATCGTGCATGACAACGAACTGACGTATAGTCTGGCGTTGCCGAGCACGAATCGTTGGTCAAAACAAAACGGCCAGCTTTACGATCTGATTCATGACCAAATTATTGGTGTGTTGGCGAAATGGGGCCTGACGGCGAATCTGTATCGCGATTTGAAGCAAGGCGACGAGCTTGAGGTGGCTGGGGGCGCGAATAAGGATTTCGAAGACGATCAGCGCGAGGAAACGCGGGAGCCGTTTGTCTCACGTGACGCGTTTCTTTGTTTTCAGCGGCGAACTGACGGCGATATCGTGATGGGCGGATTCAAAGTAGTCGGTAGTGCTCAGCGGCGGCTAAAACATTCTTTGCTTCAGCACGGCAGCTTGCTGTTGGATCGTTCGCCGTGCGCGACCGAGTTACCCGGGATTTTTGATCTAGGCGAGAGAGGGGATTTCAGCAGGGATGATTTCACGCGGGCTTTGACGAATCGTTTTGAGGCGAAGTTGAATTTCAAATTCGACAGCTGTGGGCTAGACGAGCAAGAGAAAGGGCTGGCGAGCGAAATCGAAGAAACCGTTTTCAGGCAATCGATGTGGAATCAGAAACGGTGAGTTTCGCCGCGTTGAGGCTGTTGTTTTGCCAATGGCTTGGTTTCAAATGATTGCGGACGATTCTTCGTGGGATTCTGAGGCCAAAACGGTTTAGATGCAGAGATGAGTGAATTTTGGCAATTGTCCATTTGCGAAAAAAAACGAATTTAGCCCAATGGCCAGTTTGCTGGCTTATTCCGCATTAAAGTTATGTAAGGGCGGGAAATGTCCAGGATGAAATTGAAATTAGGATTGTTGTGTAGTCGGTAAGCGGCACAATTTTGATTCGGAATTGACACGGAACGCATGCAGGTCATAATTAGCCGACGACATAATGACGGAAACTAGCTACTGGGTTATATTTACCCGCTGAGGCCGGTTATAGGAAGAAATTTCACAATAGAGGGAGCCGTATATGCAAGTAGTTCTTAAAGTCGTCGGCGGTAAGAACGACGGACGGCAAATCAAGATTGCGGTGCCACGGTTCATTATCGGTCGCGGCGAGACAGCTCACCTGCGTCCGGCGAGCGATTTGGTAAGTCGAGAGCATTGCGAGATCGTGATTGGCGGCGGCGAAGTTCGCATAGCCGATTTGAATAGCCGCAACGGTACGTTCGTTAATGGCGAGCAACTGGCCGGTCCTCATCTGGCTCAGTCCGGTGATTCTCTTCGCGTGGGGCGATTGCAGTTCGAAGTCGTGGTGGATATGGCTCAAGCTGGAGCCAAAAAGCCAAAAGTCAACGACGTGGTAGAGGCGGCTTCGCGGGCGGCATCGGCCAAGAAAAAGCCTTCGCTGGAAGACAGCATCTCGGATTGGCTAACGGACGACGACGAAGATGTTGGCACGACCGAGCGACAGCGGATCGCTTCTTCGGAGACTTTGCAGCTGAACTTAGAAGAGACTTCTGTTTTTGGATCAGGCAAGGAAGCCCGCGACGAGCAGCGGCGAAAAGAGGCAGAGGCGCGAGAGCAGGAAGTGGCCGAAAAGGAAGGCGATGGAAAAACTGGCGGCAAGAAAAAGCCAATGAAACTTCCCAAGCAGGCCAAGCAAATGCACGAGGATTCGACCACAGCGGCCGACGACGTGCTGAGGCGTTTTTTCAAGCGGCGTTAACGCGGGGCCAGCAGTCTGGAGCCGCCGCCATCAAGACGCGGCAGAAAGCGGTTTCCAGGTGAGTTTTTGTCGGATTGGTTAGCCATTTGCGGACGTCGCGAAGCTTTTTGTGAGTTTTGCAATTTTGCAATAGAGGCAGCAAAAATCGCCAAGATGTGAATTTGATCAACGAAAGACTCTGGGTGTCCGGCGACCGCAGAGTTTTTGTTTGTTTTGAATCAAAGCTGAAACTTTCGTTCGATCCGGCGTGTAAAGTTAAATCAAGCATGTCTGTTGAGAGAATTGCGTTGGCCGAAGAACTACCCATCATTGTTAGTCGCTGTCTTGCCGGTCACGAGCCGTCATTTTTTGAATTGATTCAGCGATTCCGCGGTCGTGTTTACGGATTATGCTTCCGGATGCTTGGCCAGCGTGAAGATGCCGAGGATGCGACTCAAGAGACTTTTTTGCGAGTCGCAAGCAATTTACATCGGTGGGATCCGGCACGTGCATTTGAGCCTTGGTTGCTAACAATTGCCGGTAATCGCTGTCGTACGCGTCTTGCGAAACGAATGCGTCGCCCATCGACGATTACGCTCGAACATCCTGTCGAGGATGATTCGATTGCCGATCAAAAAGGTCGCTTGCTGGCTGAAGAGGTCGAATTGGCACTGCAGGGCATGCGAAATGAATATCGCAAGGCTTTTGATCTTTTTCACTATCAAGAACTTGAGTATCAGGAAATTGCGAAACGTATGGACGTTCCGTTGGGTACGGTCAAGACGTGGGTCCATCGGGCGCGTCGCGAAATCGTTGAAAAGCTGGCTCAGCGGGGCGTTGTCACCACCCCTCAAAAAGCTTGATCGGCCGCGGTTTCACTTGGCGGCACAAGACGTGTAACTCTTCCTTTGAGTGTTGATCTGAAAAAGAAAATGAGAAAATCTCTTCAAGCTAATCAACGGGCTTTGACGTGCGTTGAATTTGAAAATCGTGTCAATGAGCTATTGGATTCTCGACAGGATCCGAGTGTGGACGCGTCGCTGAACGAGCATTCGAAAGAATGTGGCGATTGCGAAAATTTTGCCAACCGCTATGCCATTTTTGGTCAACTTGAGGTCGCGGTTGCCTCGAACGTTGTGGCTGCAAAGCCCAAGCGTCGTTTGGCTGGGTCGGAAAAACGTCTGGCGGTGCTGTCGCTTGTTGCTGCGGCGATGCTGGTTTGTGGTCTGTTGTTGGTTGATGTTTCGCAGTCCGATCAAAACGGTCCGGCTGTCGTTATGCTCGACGAGATTGCTGCTCCGGATTCTGAAATTGGCGAGGACGCGGTGTGGGAAGTTGGGCCGACTGAATCCGCCCCAATCGCGAGTTCAAATGAGGGCGAAAAAATGCCGGCAAGCTTGCAGGCTGGGCAAGCTTTTGCTTCGACCAACCTAACGGCGGTTAGCTGGCTGGAGCTAGAAAAGAATCTCGAATCGCTGCAGCCGGTGTTTGGGTATTCGCGGCGAATTCCGGTCGTCAGCTCAGTTCAAAGCACGGTCGATTTGACGATCGGTTTGATTCGTGCCAAAAATGAACAAGGTGAATTCCCTTCGCCGCCAAAAGGCACGGCCCCCGATTACGGGCTGTTGTTGTATCATTTTGATAGTTTGGCGTAGCCGATCGCTGGCTCATTGAGCGAGAGCTTGGGCGGCTGCTAGCGTATTGTCGCGCAAAAATCGTTTGCCGCTTGCGTCTATGTTGCTGCGAGTGC
>CAZROJ010000226.1:0-7349 GCA_964601665.1 uncultured Pirellulaceae bacterium | reverse complement strand
AGTTGATCGTGTTCTCGTTCCAAGTAACCTGAGTCGCGGCACTGGTGATCGTGATCCCACGCTCTTTTTCCAGTTCCATGTGGTCCATTGTCGCGCCATCGCCGCCACCACGAACGTCTTCAATTTTGTGAATACGACCGCAGTAGTACAAAATTCGCTCGGAAAGCGTCGTCTTGCCCGAGTCAATATGGGCTGAAATTCCGATGTTGCGATAATTTTTGAGGTTCATCAAGGCACCGTCAAAGGTAAGTTAAATTTGATTCTTGTTAATTAAAAAGCACAGCTTTTGCGACAACCGTGGCTCAAAGCAAAGTAAGCCTAGACCGCGACACAGCTATTGATCATCAAGGAAACTTGAACCCAACGCGTTAATATTGGCGAAATCTTCAAACGATACTTTGCGTAAGGTTCTCGGTTTGGCGACATTTACATTTCGAGCCAATCCGAAGGCTGCTTTCGAGAGATCCCCGGGAGAGCCAGTACCAGAGCCGAAAATCTTAATTAATTTGATCATTCCCGAAAGCCCAGTTTCGCGGATTATCGGCAATTTCCGCTCGGGTTTTGAGCTGAAATTCGGAAAGATGGCCGAGTGATTAGTCAAAGTTGAAGTGACCAGCAATCCGCCGCCTATCAGGCGATCATCCGGCCCATTTCGCAAATGGAAATCCAATCGTCGACTTTCACTTCGGCAGCACCGCTTGCGGCCGCCGAGTCATCTTCCGTCGGCACTCCAAAGCCATACCTTTGATGGCCGGGCGATCCGATCAACAGCAAGGAACTGCAAAGACCAGCCTGAACAAGAAAGGAAGAAATCCGGGCAACGCAGCAGGACTACCGCAAAAATCCTCTGCCATAGCTTCCAACCACCTTCGACCAGCTAATCATCAGTCGGCAGTCGGCCCGTTTCAATCTTGGGGAAGCTTCCCGTAAGCCCGTCTTTCATAAACGCCACCAAGTCGGCTTTCTCCTGGTCGGTTAAATCCAGCTTGGGCACTTTGTCTGACAGCCATGGATTCGGATGGCCGCCTTTGTTGTACCAATCGACGACTTCTGCCAAAGTTGCTTGGCTGCCGTCGTGCATGTAGGGCGGACTATGCACAACATTCCGCAGCGTTGGCGTTTTGAAAGCACCCTTGTCGGCTTCTTTTCCCGTTACCTTGAAGCGTCCCAGATCCGGTTTTTCAGCTTCCATCCCGACGCCAAGATTGTGGTAGAGCTCGTCCGTGAAATTCACGCCGATATGACAGGCGTTGCATTTGCCTTTGTTGAAAAACAAATCCATGCCGCGCACCGCCGATTCGGACATCGCATATTTTTTCACGTTGGCTCGAAGCTTATCGTACTCCGCCTCCAACTCCGGCTCTTCGTCCAAGTAATCCAGATCATCGGCGAACAGCCTTTCGAAATTCATTTTTGCTTGGTAATAATCGTAAGGCGCTGCACCAGTCACAATCGCCCGCTCGAACGTGGCGATCGCCTTGCCAATGTTTTCGATACTCACGCCGTCTTTAAAAATCGCCTTGAACTGCAACTGATACCCTTCAATTTGTTCAACACATTCCACGCATGCCTCATGCGTGTTGGCCATTTCGATCGCGTTGGCAATCGGCCCGACCGCCTGATCCTCCAACGATTTTGCTCGACCGTCCCAGAATTGCTCCTTGCTAAACAAACGATTGAACACGACCGGTGAATTTCGATCCCCCGTTTGCCCGTCAACGCCAACTCCGAAACGAGTATTGGCCGCGAAACCCTCGGTTGGAACGTGGCAACTGGCGCAAGAAATCGACCCGTCCGATGACAGTCGTTCATCAAAATACAATTGCCGCCCCAGCTCGATTTTGGCTCGAGTGATCGGATTGTCTTTGGGGACAAAGACGTTTGCCTTGCCCGCCTTGTAGGCTTCGGGCAGCACGAACTCGATCGGTCGGTGATTATTTTTGTCCGTCAGCCAGCTTTGAATCTGAGCCTTTGTCAAAGGCCCGTCGCCCGGAATTCCAGCCAACAGCTGACCGTCGTCCACGCGAACTTTGTCAACCGCCAGTTCAACGACGGCCCGTTCATCGGCCACAACTTGCGAAACACAAATCGTGCCAACAAACAACAATGAAACAATCAATTTCTTTTTCATGACTTAACTTTTTCTCTGGCGGGTTCCGCTGAATATTATCGTTGTCCAACTGGTTTTTGGCCACACTGACTTTCCGACCCTCGCCAGCCCAGCCGCACCACCGCCTTGTCCCCTGCGCTGGATTCACGAAGAATCTATAATCTAGCGGCAGCGGGCAGCATTCGAGTTGCTCGTGCGAGGCTGCCCGCTACCCCCGCTGACTGACCCGACTCACGTTTCGTTTCCAAGTAAACCGCATTCCAGCGGCCAAAAGAAACAAGCTTCGCCTCAAACGATCACTTGTTGAGCTGGAACATTTTGCCGCACCAATCAACAAGTCCGCCTGCAACCGGCTGATTCCAACCGAGCCTGATCCGATCGAACCCAAGCACTTTTTCAAATTATCTTAGCGCAATGCTGCGACTTCGCAACGTACAAGTTAACAATCTCAACGGCGTCGACTTGGACATTCCCAGCGGCCAGCTGCTGTTGTTTTGCGGCGTCAGCGGCAGCGGCAAATCCAGCCTCGCGTTTGACACGATCTACGCCGAAGGCCAACGTCGCTACATCGAATGCCTGTCACCAAAGATTCGTCAGTTTGTGACTCAGCTGGACAAACCGACTGCTGACTTGATCGAAGGCGTGCCTCCAGCGATCGCGGTTAAAGCGTTTCGCGGCACGCCGGATCGCAAATCGACCGTCGGCGGCGCGAGCGAGATCGCTGAACACTTGCGAGTTTTGTTTTCCGAAGCGGCTTACGTCAAATGCCCCGCCTGCCAGCAACCGGTCCAGAAAGATTCACCCGAATCGGTTGCCAGCGAACTGGCAAAACTCCCCGAACGAACGCGATATCAAATTACCTTCGCCCCCGATTCGACTGTGGATTTTGCCACGGCTTTGATGTCCGCTCGCAGCAACGGTTTCGCTCGAGCGATTGCGGGCAACCAGACCCTGGACTTATCAAACCCCAGCCAAGCCCAGCTATCCGACGATTCCTCGATCGACGATATCCTGATTGTTGTCGATCGGCTTGCCGCCGGGCAGAGCGATGCCAATCGCTTGCGTGAGTCGGTCGAAATTGCTTTCCAGCAAGGGCAGGGCAGCTGCGAAGTTTTAATCGCGGCCAACACTCAGCAAAGCAACGACGCCCCAGCAACTCGCTTGGTCGATGGCAAACACTGGCGACGACAGCGTTTTTCAATGACGCTCGCCTGCGGGTCATGCAGCGCGACTTTCCCAACCGCGCGGCCACAAATTTTCAACCACAATCATCGCCTCGGCCAATGCGAAACTTGCAGCGGACATGGTTTCACCGACAAGCACGATCGCGACGCCTGCCCAACTTGCGATGGCACGCGTCTGAACAAGGAATCACTGGCCTTCCTGATCCACGACCAGAACGTCGCTCAGCTGAACCAAACGCCAATCGAAAAACTGAGTGTTTGGTTTGGGCAAATCGAACTTGAAACCAGTAATCAACAGTCAACCAAATGGTTACGTAATCAAATCAAAACCCGCTTGGACTACCTCCGGCAAGTTGGCCTCGGCTACCTAACGCTCGACCGCCCCCTTCGCAGCCTGAGCGCCGGCGAAGCCCAACGTGTTTCACTCACGTCCTGCCTCAGCTCAACGCTCGTCAATACGCTCTACGTTTTGGACGAACCCTCGGTCGGCCTGCATGCAAACGACTCGTTGCACTTGGTTGATGCGATCCAACGATTGCATCGGCGACAAAATACCGTCGTCGTCGTCGACCATGACCCGGACATCATCAAAAGCGTTTCTCGCATCGTCGAAATCGGCCCGGGCGCTGGAAACGATGGCGGCGAAATTGTTTTTGACGGCTCGCCTGAATCGATGATCGAATCAGCCGAAACGATCACCGCCGACTTTTTGGCTCAGCGTCGTGGCATGGGCTGCAACCAAGAAAACCGTCGACAACCGCGCGGCAGCCTGACGTTGCGAGGCGCCACCGGGCACAACCTGAAAAACATCGATGTCGAATTTCCGCTAGGCTGCTTGACCGTCGTCTCCGGCGTCAGTGGTTCCGGCAAAAGCTCGTTGGTCACGGGCACACTTTATGGTGCCGTTTGCCACCAAAAAGAAGTTTCGTGCGACCCGCCACTGCCTTTTACCAGCGTGACAGGTGACGGACGTTTTGACGAGATCGTGATGATTGACCGGTCGCCGATCGGACGATCGGCTCGCAGCAACCCGGTCACTTACGTCAAAGCCTTCGATGACATCCGGCGCTGCTTTGCCGACACCGTCGACGCTAAAGCCAGGAACTTGAACGTCTCAAAATTCAGCTTTAACGCAGCCGGCGGGCGGTGCGACAAATGCGAAGGTGCCGGCCAATTGACTACTGACATGCAGTTCATGCCCGACGTTCGGATCACCTGCGACCACTGCCATGGAACTCGCTTTCGTAGCGAAGTTTTGGAGGTAAAATATCGTGGCCGGAACATTGCGGATGTTTTGAATCTGACCGTTCGATCGGCTTTTGCTTTTTTTCGCGGCCAGCCAAAAGTTCAAGCCAAATTGAAATCGCTGATCGATGTGGGGCTCGACTACATTCGACTCGGACAACCGGCCAACACTTTATCCTCGGGTGAATCGCAACGACTTAAACTCGGCTACTACCTCAATTCATCGAAATCAAAACGAGCACTATTTTTGATGGACGAACCGACGACTGGCCTGCACATGGCAGACGTCACCAAGCTTCTGGATTGCTTTGACATGCTGTTGACCATCGGGCATTCGATGATTGTGATCGAACATAACCTGCGGATCATTCAAAGTGCGGATTGGTTGATCGACTTGGGCCCGGGACCGGCCGATCGAGGCGGCCAAGTGGTCGTTGCCGGTACGCCCGAACAAGTCGCGATTTGCCCCGAATCGATCACCGCCAAACATATGCACTTGATAGAAAATTAAGAATTGAATTTGCAACATGTCCGATCACCTAGAAACCGACAACGAACAAAGTGCATTGAACGCGAATGATCTGCAGCGTTATTCACGGCAAATTCGTTTTGCGCCCATCGGCCAAGCGGGGCAATTGAAACTTAAACAGAGTCGCGTTTTCTTGATCGGCTGCGGTGCACTGGGGTCGGTCATTGCCGAGACACTGGTTCGAGCGGGCGTTGGTTTTTTGCGTATCGCCGATCGCGATTTTCTTGAGATCAGCAATCTGCAGCGTCAAGTTTTGTTTAACGAAGACGACGTGGCCGAAATGACGCCCAAAGCGATCGCGGCCGCTAAACACCTGCAAAAAATCAACTCGGCGGTTTCGATCGAACCCTTGGTTGTCGACATCGACGCTGGCAATATCGAAGGACTCTGCCGCGACGTTGATGTGATTCTTGACGGCAGCGATAATTTCGAAATCCGTTTTTTGATCAATGACGTTTCTGTAAAACATTCGATTCCGTGGATCTACGGTGGTTGCCTTGGTGCCGACGGCCAAACGATGACGATTCTGCCCGGCGAGACAGGCTGCCTGAACTGCCTGATGCTCGACGGCCCTCCGCCGCCGGGCACGACCGCGACCTGCGATTCGTTTGGGATTTTATCGCCAATTATCAACGTGATCGCTTCGATCGAATCTTTGGAGGCGATTAAAATTTTGACCGACAGGCGGGACGCGGTCAGTCGAAAGCTGCAAGTGTTTTCGATGTGGGACAACCAGACGCGAGCCATGGATTTGTCCGGATTGCGGGACAAAGTGGACTGCCCAACGTGCAGACAAACCAACTTCAAATGGCTCGACGGCGATCGCGGCAGCCAGACCGCGGTGCTGTGCGGACGCAACGCCGTTCAAGTTAATTTCTCGCAGGGCAAGCGTCTGGATTTGAGTGAACTTGAACAACGACTCAGCTCATTGGGCAAAGTCACTCGCAACCAATTTATGCTTCGTTTTGAATACGGCGACTACTTAATGACCGTCTTCCCGGACGCTCGAGCGATCATATCGGGCACCGACGAACCGGCCGTGGCCCGAAAACTGTACACCCAATTTCTGGGCAGTTGACTGGCTGAATTGGCCGCGCGAGACCGCTGCCAAATTAAAGCGATATCCCGAAAATCTATATCCAAAAAAGCGATCGACCAAACGAGCGGCCAACCAAACGCTGTCGGCCCACCGTGATTGCGTCTATTTACGATGCGGCCCAAAAATCCAAGACGCGGACTTTATCCAGCACCGGCTTGAGCACTTCGACGAACGCCTTGTGGTCCGGGTGCGGCAAGTATTCTTGCAATCCTTCTTCAGACTCGAACGTTACCATGAAGCAATGAGTAAAACCGGCGTCGTGCTTTTCCGGGCTGTTATTCACGCCCCATTCAAAGTCTTTGATCGCCGCAATTTTCTGCGGCAACGCGGCAAACGCTGCTTCGACCTTTTTTATTTGTTCGTCCGTCGCGTCGTCTTTGAACTTGAAAAACACGGCGTGCTTGAGCGGTTTCTCGATCGCCGGGCCACTCGACTGGCCCCAATAATCAATCACAAAAACGCCATCCAAATGCGGCCCTAACATGCCACCGAACGCTTTGTGATCCGGATGCGGCAGATAGGCATCGCGTCCCGCTTCGTCCTTGAACGTTAGCAAGTAACAATGCGTGAAACCGTCATTTCGTTTTTCAGGGCTGTTGTTAACGCCTGATTGAAAATCAATGATTTGCGGAATCTTGGTTTGCAAACCCGCGAAGGCCTCATTCATTGTTTCGATTTGGTCCGCCGAGGTGCCTTCTTTAAATTTGAAAAAAACGGCATGCCTTAAAACTTGATCGCTTTGCAGGCTATCGCCCTCGGCTAATTCGGCACTTTGATTCACTTCGGAGTTCTCGCTGTCTTGCACCACGGGCGAATCGGGATTGCTTGGCGATTCACATCCGGCCAAAACAAAAAGGACTGTTGCTATCAACAAAGATCGCCACCTAAATAATTTCAACACAACTGAGTCTCCAGCAAAATTTGTTTTGTTTTAATTTAACGTAACCGTTCACGGGTTCGGTTCGAAGAACCCAATGTCGTTCAACTTTCCGAGTTCTTAACGTGAACCACGGAAACGTTTTGTCTCAAAAAAAATCTACCCCAGTCGAGTGCGTGTTGCCGCTTCACGCTTACGATTCGGAGAATCGAGCGACAATGGCTTTGAACGGCGACCATTTAACAGCATCAAGGCGATCGGCAGTTGAATTTCTACCGCTGATGTTTGCAACGATTGCGAATCTT